>CAYXJG010000236.1:0-8519 GCA_964465285.1 uncultured bacterium | reverse complement strand
TGCGCCCAATGCTCCCACCGCACCCATCAGAATGGCCACGTCAGCTATCACCACAATGCGATTTTGCCCGTCATCGCCGCACCAGGGCCAGCAATTCTCAGTATGGAATTCAATGGGGCAAAAGCCGCGATGACATCACCGGAGTTTCTCACTCTAGAAATCATTGAGATTCCGACGCTGGCACCGGCTCAGGAGGTTCTGGCGGCTATTCAGCATCTGCAACAGGGCCGGATTCACCTGGGCGGGATTCGCATTCGAGAGAGTTTGACCAACGGGACGGCGCAAGGCGGTTCACGTAGTCCATATAGCGAATGATCGGCTCATCGATTTTCAGCAGCGCATTTGGGTTGAATTGAATGTTGTCGTAGATCATCCCATCTTCATCGCGGAGAAAGTAATAGCAGAGGCGCGTGAGGTGTAGGAGCCCCCAGGTAATCAGCCTCCCCAGGACACCGGGACGCTTTCGCGCCACATAGATGGGCTGAATACGCGTCTTTTCACCCTTCCCAGGCCCATAGGCATAGAGTATGTGCAACCGGGGAATCCGCTTCACGTCTTTCATAATAGTGAGCAACCCCAGACAGCCGTGGGCATAGCGCATCGTGTAGGCATAGCGATCGCCCAACACTTTCCGCATCAGCCGTTCTCGCCGATTTGTATTGGGAAACTCCCCGCTCAGGGTAAAGTCCATCACCGTACCATCAGTATTTTCCTGAAGGTCAAGCTGCATCTCAATATTGAGCTTGTGGACGGTCTGCAAGTGCTGAGCATCAATACCGTTCATCATGCAAATGTGATGATGGCAGCCGCGTTCCAGGGGCTTGTCTGCAAGAATGGCAAGATCTGCGCCCTTCAGCTCATCAAATTCTGCGACGGGTTCAGGGGCGATCGCCTCCGGATAGACCCAAATGAATCCATACTTCTCCTCAGTCGCGTACCCTTGCGTGTGCGCCTTGGGGGGGATTTTTTGTTGACAGGGAATGTCACGACACTGCCCTGTGCCATCAAATGCCCAGTGATGGAAAAAACATCGGATGGTATTGCCATGCACCTGCCCAATGCTCAGATCCGTACCCATGTGGGGACAGTAGGCATCCAGGGCACGCACCTGTCCGTCTTCGCCACGAAAAATGACGAGGGGGCGATCGCACACTGTAACGGACTTCGCTGTTTGCTGGGGAACCTTACCACTGGCACAGGCAATGTACCATCCCTTCGCCACCACATCCCAGTTATTGAAAACATGCTGCTTTGGCCCATGAAGGCGATCAGAGTTAGTCCAGTTCATAACTAAACATCAATTACTACGACTTGGCAGAGTTCTCAAAACCTTTATTCCTTCGTGAACTTTGCCAAGTCGTGAATTACCTGACCCATTGTAAGCGTGATCAAATCAGCCCTGACTAGGACTTTAGACAGCATTCCACATCGTCTATGGCAGCTAAGAAACACGACTTGGCAAGTTTCACGAAGAAACAGGGGTTTGGGGCGCGCTCCAAACCCCTGTTTCTTCGTTGTGAATTTGAGAACTTTGCCAAGTCGTGTAAGAAACGAGAATTCAGTAGGCTAAGCGGCATGGCTGCTTGTACTCAGCAATTCTCATTTTGGCAAACTTCGCGCCCTGTAGGCGCTCACGTGTACAAATTTAGAGGGTAAAACGGTCGCCTGAGGCGACCGTTTTACCCTCTAAATTTTCATCATGAGAATTGCTAGCCTGTACTGACATCAGTACCTCGGCACAATTCAAACCCAACTACAAAACCTTGCACTGCCCGCGCCGCGGGCAGCGCAAGGTTTATGGGTTTTATACTTAATTATGGCTACCTACTTAAGCAGTCTAGTAGAGTGGCGATCGCACCTTTCACACACATCACCTATGGGGAAACGTCACCCGGATAGGCACATGCTTAACGCATCATCTATCCCTGGTTCTAAAAACCATCATCGGCATCCGTCCGACCTGCCGCCCATCCAACGGTTGCTGCGCTATGGGCGAGGCTATCGACAACAAATCTGGCTGGCCTCCGCTTGCTCTATTCTCAATAAGCTTTTCGACCTCGCTCCCCCTGCCCTAATTGGTATAGCGGTGGATGTGGTCGTGCAGCAGGAAGACTCCATCGTTGCCTCCTTTGGCATTCAGGATACCTTTGGGCAACTGGTGGCCCTGACAATTCTCACCTTCATCATCTGGTGTCTGGAGTCCAGTTTTGAATATGCCTATGCCCGCCTCTGGCGAAACCTGGCTCAGAACATTCAGCATGACCTGCGGCTGGATGCTTACGGACATCTACAAGAGCTAGAACTATCCTACTTCGAGTCCCGCAGCACTGGAGGAATGATGTCAATTTTGAGTGACGACATCAACCAGCTTGAGCGGTTTTTGGATGTGGGAGCCAACGAGATTCTCCAGGTGATTACAACCGTGATTATCATTGGTGGGGCGTTTTTCATTCTGGCTCCCGGAGTTGCCTGGATGTCGATGCTGCCCATTCCGTTCATTCTCTGGGGGTCTGTCGCTTTCCAAAAACGGCTGGCTCCTCGCTATGCTGATGTGCGGGAGAAGGTGAGCTTGTTAAATGGGCGGCTGTCCAATAATCTAAGCGGCATCACCACCATCAAGAGTTTCACCACCGAGGACTATGAGCTGGATCGGGTGGCCCTTGACAGCGAAGCCTACTGCCACAGCAATCGATGGGCGATCGCCCTTAGCGCAGCCTTCACTCCCCTAATCCGCATTGTGATTTTGGTAGGCTTTAGCGCCACCCTCCTTTATGGGGGCATGGCAGCCGTGAATGGAACCATCACCGTAGGCACCTACAGCGTCATGGCATTCCTTACCCAGCGGTTGCTCTGGCCTTTGACTCGCCTGGGGGAAACCCTGGATCAGTACCAGCGGGCAATGGCATCGGTGACGCGGGTCATGAACCTGTTGGATACTTCCATTGCCACCCATCCAGGACACATTGCGATTCCGGTGTCGTCGGTGAAAGGGGCATTGGCATTGGAGGACGTTACCTTCGCCTATGATGAGGGCCATCCGGTGGTGGAGCATCTGTCTATGACCATTCCGGCGGGTCAGACCATTGGCATTATCGGCTCTACGGGGTCAGGGAAGAGTACGCTGGTGAAGCTACTGCTGCGGCTCTACGAGATTGAGTCCGGACACATCACCCTGGACGGCAGGAATATCCAGGACATTCGCCTGCGGGATCTGCGGCGGGCCATTGGCCTGGTGAGTCAGGATGTGTTTCTGTTTCACGGAACGGTGGCGGAAAACATCGCCTACGGCACGCCAGGGGTGGCCCTGGCAGACGTTCGCCATGCAGCGGCGATCGCCGAAGCCCATGACTTCATCGAACGGCTCCCCCAGGGGTATGACACCATCGTGGGGGAACGGGGGCAAAAGCTCTCTGGTGGGCAACGGCAGCGAGTGGCGATCGCCCGGGCCATCCTCAAAGACCCGCCGATTTTGGTGCTGGATGAGGCCACTTCGGCGGTGGATAACGAAACCGAGGCGGCGATCCAGCGATCGCTGGAGGTGATTACCCAGGGGCGGACGACGATTGCGATCGCCCACCGCCTCTCCACCATCCGCAACGCCGACCGCATCTACGTCATGGAGTTTGGCAAGCTGGTTGAGCAGGGCACCCATGAAGAGCTGCTGGAACGTGATGGCATCTACGCGAGCCTGTGGCGCGTTCAGATGGGGCTGCGAGCTCTCCGCGCGTGATTTTAGCAGCATATATAACCTGGAGCAGGGGCTTGCGGAGTGTCATCAATACCAAACTCAACGGGCAGAGCGTTCCAGACGCTTACTGGAGGTACGGATATGATGGAGCTGGCATGATGATGTCAGTAGACCCTGCCAGTGCCTTCTCTCGCTCCCCTCGGCATGCACGGTTATTGTGAGCATCCCAGTAGAAACGCGCCACTTGAATACGCCGACACGTTTCCTTAACCAGGCCATTCCCTGTCATCGGCGGGTCAGATTTTTTCCCTTACCCATTCATACGAGCAAATGATGTGCAGATGCTAAATAGGTGAACATGACGAACGATAGAACCCATGAAACTCTGCGCTGGCCGCGCAGCGGGTAGCGCAGGGTTCTATGTCCATCTTTTGTCCATCTTTAAAGGTGCCAAGGTACTTACAGCAACCGATCCAGAAGTAAGGCAGCGGCGATCGCAAACAAGGTGATTGCACAGGCAATCAACGGATCCTGTCCCCGGCTCATCGCAAACGAAGTTGCAATACCAGCACCCAATCCAGCGGTTATTGCCGCGCCTATCCAGTCTTTCTTAGGTTCGTCGTTATACATTGATCTTATCTAAACCGTAAAAAATTTCAAACACTGATGAGAACCCTATCATTTTGCCAATGTGTTGTAGGGCACGATCGCTGATCCTGAAATGAACTGTTGTGAACAGATACAATCTGAAACGCAAACTGTTATATTTCGATATGTGCAAGGGACGGTATCTCTAGTAAGGGATCTGCGGCTAAAAAAGATACCGGAAGAAAAGAGCAGCGGGCTGCGCCCGCTGCTCTTTTCCGGGTGCTTTATTTTCTTGCAAGTCCCTAAGTAGCGCAACTTATACCTCGTTTACGTTGGGATCTGGAGCTTTCCCACAGGGAAAGCTCCAGATCCCAACGTGGTTTGGGCTTGTATGCTAGATGCGTCCATAATGGGCGATCGCCCCCTTCCTTTCTCCGCCTGAATCTCCGCCTGAATCTCCGCCTGAATCACCGCCTGAATCACCGTTGGTCAACCACGCCCACATCTGGTCGCCCCAGGAGAAATGCCACCATTCCTTGGGATGGCGCTGAAACCCTGCCTGACGCATGACTGCATAGAGACATTGACGGTTGCGATGAGCGCGATCGCACTGCTCAGATGGAGTCGCATCTGTCGCAGGACGGTAGGGCGAATCCGACGCAAAATAATCAGGATACGACCGGGGTGACAGCTCATCAATGGGCGACCCCATCTCTACAGGTTCATCCTCATCATCGACCAATGTAACGTCCAGGGCAGCTCCTGTGCTGTGGGGCGGAGGCGTCGCAGGGTCGGCACTAGGCACCGCCCAAAATTGATAGACCTCGCTCAGAAGATGCTGCCGTTCTGCATTGGTCAGAGTCTCGTTCTGAAATCCCTGCTGCTGAAGCAGTTCTCCATAGGCGTGATCGACCATAAATTGCTGCACGGCAACGGGTCGATAGGCATCAAACACCTGGATGCGCCAGCCGGGATGTTGTGCGTGAAGAACGCCTTGAGCCTGGAGCAGTCGTTGCACAACCCCTGACCGCAGAAAATAAGGGGACCTATCTCCATAGGGTGCGCTTAACGCCACATAAGGGTGAGGTTGAATGAGGGAAACCTGGTCCAGTGGAATTGGAACCAGCGGTTCGCCGCAGTCATAAATGGGGATTTGGAGATAAGGCTTCATGGGAGATTTTAGATTGCTGATTTTGGATTTTGGATTCGCACACTCAGCCAACGATGCAATTAGGAGTCCCCATAATAAGAGTTAAGAGCAGGTATACACATGCTGTACTGCCACCCCTTACCATAAGTAATTGGTACATCTTGTTCAACCCAGACTGAATTCAGCAATTCTCATTATGGAAATTTAGGGGGCAAAAAGGTCGCCTTAGGCGACCTTTTTGCCCCCTAAACCGATACAAGTGAGCGCCTATAGGGCGCGAAGTTTTCTAAAATGAGAATTGCTGGACTGAATTCATAGTACTAATGGACGCCATGAGGACTGTGATACGATATCTTTTCTGCCCTTCAATTCTGCGACAGATGCGTTTTATCTTTCATGCTACTTTTCGCACGACTGTAGATGCAGTAGTGCTATTGGCGATCGCCCTCCTTATCGCAGTTTCAGGCATTTCGGGCATTGCTCCAGCCCACGCCAGCCTTACCACTGATACTTTTGATGGCAACATTTTCCCTCTCTACGCTGGGAACGGGTCGCTCGTGCCCCCCCGCACAACGCTCGATAAGTCCTTAAAGAGGAGCGATCGCCCAACTATCTTAAGCTTCTACATTGATGACAGCAAAGATTGCAAGCAGTATGCCTCAGTGCTAACCCAACTCGATGCCTACTACGGTCGGGCAGCAGACCTCATTTTCCTCAGCGTTGATACCATTCCGCCCAAAGAAAGCTACGAGCCAACGGAACCAGGCTACTACTATGCGGGGTATGTGCCTCAAACAGTGATTTTTAACCAGGAGGGCAGCGTCGTCTTCAATGAAACGGGCCAAGCCCCCTTTGAGGCGATGGACAACGTCCTGCGTGAGGTATTCGACCTGCTTCCCCGATCGGAGTCTGTAGAACTGAAGCGGCGCTCTATTAACGAGGTCAACACTGAGTTGATTCCAGAGGAGAAATAATCCAGGACAGGTATTCAGTCATCAGAACTGATAGTGGCGTGCAAGCGACGCCAGTAAGAGACTTGCAAGAAAATAAAGTACCCGGAAAAGAGCAGCGGGCTGCGCCCGCTGCTCTTTTCTTCCGGTATCTTTTTGAGCCGCAGATCCCTAGGAGGGTTTGGGTGTACTTAACTCGTTTACACATGGCAATGAATGAAGGAGCACGACTTGGCAAAGTTCTCAAATTCACAATGCAAAGATAGGGGTTTGGGGCGCGCTTCGCGCGCCCCAAACCCCTATCTTTGCGTGAAACTTGCCAAGTCGTGTTAATTAAGTGTTCAATTCTTGCTCCTATGCGGTCAATATTCCCAAAAAGGGTAAGGCATTGAGTCCGCTGCCCCTCCCGGTGAGATGAATTTTTGCCAGTCCCTATCGCCTGATCAGCATAAAAATTGCCACTGCGATCACAAAGTAGCCAAATCCTTTCTCAAGCTGTTTAGCGTCCACATGCTTCGTTAAATAGGCTCCCAAGACCATACCGACACTGGCAATAGCAGTAAAGATTACCATCAGCGGTATATCCAACGGAACTTGACCGAGATACCCCGCAAACCCAGTAATAGACTTGAACGCAATAATGACTAAAGACGTACCAATCGCCTCTTTCATAGGCGTTCCGCCCAGCAGCACAAGAGCCGGAATGATCATAAACCCACCGCCAATGCCAATGAACCCGGTTAAGACACCAACCCCCAACCCCTCAGCAGGAATAATAAGCTTACGTGGCAAGCCTGTATGGTGATTTGGTGAAGGTAGATTAGGGGCTGCCGACGCTTTCGCGAGCATATCTTGACTTTCCTTACTCGCAGGGGCTGCTGACTTGCGAATCATAAAGAATGCTGCTACTAGCATCATCACTGCAAAGAAAATGAGCTGGAACGTAGGGGTGATCACCGGGAGTATCGCAATGCGTGCCCCCAGATAAGCGCCTACCATAGCAGGTGGGGCAAAAAGCGCAGCAGTTTTGATGTTGACGTTGCCCTGACGCCAATGGGGCATGATCCCTACCACGCTAACTACACCTACAATGGCTAGGCTCATGGCGATCGCCGATTTGGTAGGCACCCCCATTACATAGACCAGGATTGGCACCGCCAAGATTGAACCGCCGCCGCCAATCAGTCCTAAACTCACGCCGACCAAGGCAGCCAGCAGGTATCCCAAAATTGTTCCTAGCATGTTTTCGACTTCACATCCAAGTGCCTAACAAAACCTCCAGCAATTCTCGTTATAGAAATTTAGGGAGCAAAAAGGTCGCCTGAGGCGACCTTTTTGCTCCCCTAAACCATTCCTAAGCAACCCTCGCCCGTCCACACTGTTCATTCGCAGGTACAGCCTCCATAATCTTCCTCGGGTCAGGTAAGTTCAGAGTGTTCATAAACTCGATAAAGCTATCACGGGACTTACCAACAAACCGGGGATTAAATTGTTTCTCTTCGCCGATAGTCGATACAGTGTGCCCTCTATAGTCGTGTCCTGGATACACCAGCGTCTCATCTGGTAATGTAAAAAGGCGTTGCGTCACGTGATCATAAAGAGTGCCCGCATCACCACTTTGAAAATCTGTTCTGCCACAGCCCCGAATCAACAAAGCATCCCCAGTCAATAGGTGAGTCCTATTCACCCAATACACCATGTGACTATCCGTATGTCCGTTGGTTTCGATCCCCTGGATAGGAATATTGCCGATGTAAAGCATCTGCCCATTTCTTACATATTCATCGGCACAAGCGGCATTCGCGTTTTCAGGGACGATGCCTTTACAGCCCAGCAGATCTCGCAGTTTCCCAGTTCCTGTTACGTGGTCGGCATGGATGTGAGTTTCTAAACAAAACTTCAGCGTTAATCCTAGTTCACGGAGCAACTGGATATCCCGGTCAGCCTTCTCCAGAACGGGATCAATGAGCACCGCTTCCTTAGTATTTGGATCAGCAATGAGATAGGTGTAAGTCCAGGTATCCTGGTCAAAGAGTTGGCGAAATAGCACGGCTTTTCTCCTTCACTTTTATGTTTCAAGTAAAAAACTCCTAAGAGGATGTTTGAGAAGTCCTCAGTGCTACTTCAGATCCCCCCTTGCCCC
>CAYXJG010000235.1:0-8544 GCA_964465285.1 uncultured bacterium | reverse complement strand
CGCCCCAAACCCCTATTTTTGCGTTGTGAATTTGAGAACTTTGCCAAGTCGTGTACTGTGCCAAGCTACTTAAAGAGTTAGCGTTCATATTCAGGGGATTTTTTACCCCTCAGAAAGTAGGTCGTCATTGTACCTTTTCCTTTGATGGGAATGGCACCCCGTTCCTCAAAGCAATAGCGATCGCCCAATCGCTCAGCAACAGCTTCAGTGACCTGGATGCAGTTAGCCACCCCGTGAGATTCCATGCGGCTAGCGATGTTCACTGCATCCCCCCAGAGGTCATAGATGAATTTCTTACGGCCAATCACTCCGGCAATCACAGGCCCCGTGTTGATGCCGATGCGAATTTGCAAGAGCCGCCCTTTTTTTTGGCTAATGCGCTCCATGGTTGCCAGCATATCGAGCGCCATGGCGGCGATCGCCTCTGCATGGTCATCTCGCTCGATAGGCAATCCGCCCACGACCATGTAGGCATCTCCGATGGTCTTAATTTTCTCCAATCCATATTTTTCAGCGAGGGTATCAAAGTTGGAAAAAATCTCGTTGAGCAGTTCTACAACCTCCTGGGGAGGAATGCCCGCTGAAATTTGCGTAAAGCCCACAATATCGGCAAACAGCACCGTTGCATCTGCAAAACTGTCTGCAATGGCGCGCTGCTTTTCCTTTAGCTTACTGGCGACGACTTTCGGCAGAATATTGAGCAGCAGCTCTTCAGAACGGGCTTTTTCCGCTTCGAGCGATCGCCGGGCCCGCAGCTCTGACCACTGGAGCCGTTCATAAAGGTACACCGACAGATTACTGATGCCGCAAAACCAGACTAGATAAAGCAATTGCTGCGCATCCCAGAGGGATTGGGCATCGGGTTCTAAGCCAAGCAGCGCATTCACGCCATAGTAGTAAGCCAGCACTCCCAGTTGTGATGCTAAATGAAAAGGCCACTGTACTGGGATGAGAGTCGCCTGGGTTAAGAACACCAGCGTCCAAGCAAACAAGCCAGGAAACGCGATTCCCTGCATCGTCGCCCACCCCTGCTCCACGAGCGTAATTGACCAGGATGCTGCCAGAAACAGGAACTCTGGATATCGCCGCCCAATAGGAGTTCCCTGCAATCCCACAATGATGAGCAGCGCAATTTCTGACGTAACCGCCATCGCAAACCAGCCTGCGTCCCACGTGGGCGATCGCGTCATCACAAAAATAACCCTCAGCATAATGAAGGTGAGATAGGCAACAACAGCAATGCGTAGTCCCAGGGCCAACCGCTGGGCCATAAAGCGCCGCCGCCATACCTGGAAACTGGGAGCTTCTTCAACGGACTGCCGACGCTGTTTGGATTTGCTCTCGACGGCACTCCGAATGGATGTAAATTGCTGCACCCTGCCACTCCTGTGCTCACGCGAATAACCGACACTGCCAGGGCAGCGCAATCGTGTTGCACCACCTCGGTAACGTCAGGTTTTATATTGCCATAGGCAACAATTTTTATAGCGCTTTGCAAGCGCATTGAGTACAGCACATGTAAGGGACGGCGCGGAGCGCCGTCCCAGCAAAGTTTGATTCAAGTTATTTAATTTTCTTTTCTTAGAGACTGATTGTGTTCCTTTGAAGGGTTTAATGCTTTTAATTTATGTGGTGGTGTTGCCCTAACAGGGCTTTGGATGGATATAGAATACATATTATCGGAGCTAGGTACTGCAGGAGAGACTGCAATGGGTAACGCTAGTTGCTATAAGGGACGTTCGTGACACAGCGGTGGATAGCTGGATCACATCCTGGGTTTTTAACCTGAGTATCCATGATGCTATCAACAGGAATGAAGTTGGCAAGAGCAATTAGGGTAGAGAGAATGAGTTCCATGTGAGTAACCTATGTAGGTAGACGCGACCACGATTCTTAGATTGCCGTATGGAACAAAAATGCTCTTCAGAAGTCACACCGAAAATTTGAAAGGGCAATTTATAAATTCCAGTATTTTTACGCAGATAGAACCACCGACACCTTGAAACCTTTTGCTAAATATTTTCATTATTTTTTACAAAAACATTACAAATCTTACGTGCTCTGACACAACTAAAAGCCAACTTCAACCCCTGCGCTGCCTGCTCAGCAGACAGCGCAGGGATTATGGTTTTATGCTTAATGGTACCTAGCCCCTTATCAGCTCTTGAGCTGTGCTTTAACGTCTGGTTCTAAACGATTGATATGCCTGCGAAAACCGTTCCCCACATTAAGCTCGATCAATTTCTCAAATGGATGAATGTTGCTCAAACGGGGGGAGAAGCAAAGTATCTCATTCAGTCCGGCTATGTCGATGTTAACGATGCCCTTGAGATGCGTCGGGGCCGAAAACTCGTCGTGGGCGATCGCGTCACTGTAAATGGGCAAACCTACACCGTCGAGGATCTGCGCTAATCCAGCGACCATCATCCAGTGGGTAGAGCCTCTCAACTGGAGGGGAACCGTGAAGGTAATTTTTTGTCTCCTGCGCTCGGTTTTTCATAGATTCGGTTTTTCATAGATCGGTTTTTCATAGAATTGTCCTGACACAAGGGGGCGATCGCCGACAAACGTATCTGTACCGAACGACTCAGGAATACTGCATTGCCTCAACACCGTTGGGCTTAAACAATTTGATTCCCGTTTCTAACCTGGCCTTTTAAGTAGCGTCATGAGTGAGCTTTGTCTTTTAACGGCAGTCAGCCTTGCCACAGTACAATCCAATGCTATTCATCAGTTAACAGATACGATCTCCGGAGGGGTTGTCCAGGCTGACCATGAGGTTTACCCCCCCGAAGAGGACTGTGCGGAATCCCAGGTATCATCGACTCCACCGTTGCAGAATGTTGCGTCCGTTGAAGACTCTGCCCAACCGGAATTCAGTCCTTTGCAAAGCAGAACATCCAGAGTTGAACAGCTCAACGCTCCCCTGGTAGAGGAACAAGCATCACCTCGGCCTGCCTCTTCGCTGCAAGATCAAAAGCCCGTTCCATTACCAGAACCGAGTGTTCCCCTCGATCCAAGCCCCGCAGAAACCACGCCATCAAGTATCCAGCCTCATCCTGCTGACCTCCTGGCCCGTACCTACGTTCCCCCAACGAAAGCAGTGCGTCCATCCTCGGGACGCCAATTTTTTCGACAGCGGCAAACTGCACTTCAGTCTGGACAAAGCTACACACGAATTGCCGCCGATAGTTTTTCAGAGTACTGGCTTCATTCCACCTATGAACCCTCCCATGAAGATTGGCTAGCCCTCTTGTCGCGCGAGGCCGAGGCTATGGCGAGGGGACAGGGCAACAATCGCCTGACGGTGATGGTAGGAGATTCTATTAGCCTCTGGTTTCCAACAGAGTACATGCCCCGCTATCGCTTCTGGCTCAATCAGTCGATTTCTGGCGATACTGCTGTGGGAACTCTGCAACGGCTGTCATTGTTCGAGAAAACAAATCCAGACATCATTCATGTGATGATTGGGATTAATGATTTGCGCCAGGGAGTGACTGACCAGCAGTTGCTCACCACCCAGGGGCAAATTATTCGCCGTCTCCGCTGGCAGCATCCCCAGGCTCAGGTCATTGTCCATTCCCTCTTGCCGACACGACTGGAATCGCTGCCGAGCGATCGCATTCGCCGCATTAACAGCCAGATGGGGGCGATCGCCACCCAGGAAGGAGCACAAGTCCTCGACCTGCACCGCTACTTTACCGATGAATCCGGCCAGTTAAATGCCACCCTCACCACCGATGGACTTCATCTAAATGGCGAGGGATATGCACTCTGGTACAGCATCCTCAGCCAGATGCGCCTTACGTAGCAGCACCACTACCTTACCTCCATAATCACCTCAATGATTGACGAACGGCGTCCTCCAAAACCGCCAATTTTCTTTGTTGAAGGGAGATTTCCAGCGAGCAATTAAGGCTGATTCGAGGTGCTGGCGGGGGCGCGTTTCCGTAGGGGTTTCCCACCAAAACCCGGTGTTGATGGCGGTGGGGATGTGGTGTCTGAAATGCGCCTCCTGGTACTTCAGCACGTACTGCTTGCAATCGTGAACGCCTTTCCAGCGCTGATTTGCCTTGCAAGTCTCGCCCACATAGAGTAGCAAAGGCGTGCAGGTGTCGATGACGAAATAGATGCAGGGGTTACCAGGGTGTCGATCGGCGGGCCACTGGAAGAAAAAGAAGTTCTGCAAATCTAGCGAGAAGGGATCAATGCGGCTGGCGTCAACATGGGACGAAGACAGGTCGAATAGGCTGGCTTGCTGTTCTACGCTGGCGCGGGCAGCCTGTTGCTGAAAGGCGTGAATGTTCTGTTTCCAGCAGATGAGCACATCTGCGCTAATCTCAATGGCGGGCGATCGCACTGGGCCAGGAGGCGAGAAAGCTCGATGCTCTGCGGCGCTAAATAGGGATGTTTGTCCACTGATGTCTGCACGGTAGGCGTTCGATTTTTTCGTCATCGTTGCAACGTATGAGCTTTTTTCTCAGCTTTTTTTCTCGGCCCTAAAGTTTAGCAGAAGAACTCCGATCGGGAGCCGTAGTCTCAACTTACAATACTGACGCTTTACTCCAATTTGACTCTCCAGCCAGTCCCCCGCACCCTAAATTGTTGGGAGCATCCCACGTTTGCACACGACTGGGCAAAGTTCTCAAATTCACAACGCAAAATAGGGGTTTGGGGCGCGCGGCGCGCGCCCCAAACCCCTATTTTGCGTGAAACTTGCCAAGTCGTGTTTGCAAATTGATTAATTTTGTTTTGTTGGGTGGGTGGGCGCAGCCCGCCCACCCAACAAAAATGGGATGCACCCAAATTGTTTGATACCCTGCAAGAGTTAAGCAATTGCAATGGGGTTAGCCTATGACCTTGCCAGAATCCTCAGATGATATAAACGGTGGTGTTCCAGAACCCCAGCCTACAACTCCGGAAGAAGCAGAGCGCTTTAAGCAAGCACGGAACTCAGCAAAACGGCTGTATTTAATTTTGTTAGCTATTGGCCTAGCCATCGGGATTCTTGCTTCAATTGGGGTGGTGTCGCTGTTGCAGCGATTTGGGCTAACGGATGTTCCCGATCAATTTGAGCAATCTGAATGAATCGCTGTGCCCAGGGGCGATCGCCCGCTTGTCTAGTCTCTTCCCACTGAGCCCCCGCTGGCATGAATTCTTCGCCTCGCCTATCCCTTGTCAATACTGTCAAGCAGATTCCGCCGCCGGGGGTTGCGCAACTGTATCCCGGTGTGTTGAGCTTGACTGGTCTCGCTGTTGCCGAATGCTACGGCTTGGTTGACCCTGGGTTGATAGAGCAGATGGCCGATGCCTCTAGCTCACTCATGGTGCAGATTGCCGATGCAGGACAAAGCTTGAATGCCCGGTATCCAGGGTTGCTGCCAGAGCACTGGTTAACCTCAGTCCGACTATTGAACACGCCTCCAGATATCCACAGAATCTCGGAAGACTTTTCCGGCGACGGGGATGCCGCCATGGGGGCGATCGCCCAAATCCTGGCTAGTGCGATTGCCACTCCATCTCTGGATGCGACCTGGTTGGGAACTCTTCACGAGGCTCTTCTAGAGCACTCCTCTGACCCTCATCCTCAGTCCCAGGAGCGTTCAGCATTTCATCCCATCGCCAACGGAACCATCTCCACAGCGAAACGCAAGCGCCAGGGAGCTTACTATACCCCTGCCGAAATCGTGGACTACATGATTTGCCAGACGCTTCAGCCGGCTCTAGACGGGCAGCACCCTGGCGATTCCTCAGCCGCGTGTGGGTTGAGCATTCTCGATCCCGCTTGCGGCGGCGGGGCGTTTTTGCTAGCGGCCTACCGATTTTTACTCCGCCATTGGGCGGCGATGAGAGGGCGATCGCCCTCCCGTGAGGTGCGCCAATCCATCCTCCAAGCATCCATCTTTGGAGTGGATGTTGACCCCCAAGCAGTGCAGGTTACTCGGTTCGCTCTCCATCTCGAATGTCTTCAGGAACAAGGTTCGCTGGCACCTCCGTTTCCTGGTTCTCCTCTTGATGGAACTGCCAAGGGGCTTGAAGTCAATGTGCAGTGCGGGAATGCCCTGATTGCAGAGGGAACAGATGGCCTTGTGTGGGAGGACGCCTTTCCTAAGGTTATCAATCGCGGGGGATTTGATGTGGTGATTGGCAATCCGCCTTACTTGGATTCGGAGCGGATGACAAATTGGTTGCCCCACTGGCGGCACTACTGCGTCAAGCACTACGCCTCAGCACAGGGAAACTGGGATCTATTCTGCATATTCGTTGAGAAGGCCATGACGCTGTGCAAGCCTGGTGGCTACCACAGCTTTATCGTGCCCAACAAACTCGTGAGTGCGCCCTACGCTACGGCAGTGCGATCGCTCCTGACGACTCAGGGGATGCTGATCTCGATTCGAGACTATAGCCGCTCCAACGCCTTCGCAGCAGCGGTATATCCATTGGTGTATCTGGTTCAGCGGCGATCGCCTTCTGCTCACTCTCCGTCCGCCTGCCAGGAACATCCACCGGATTCCCTTGTTCGTCATGACCGCATGGGACACACCCTAGACCAGTGTCAGTCTACCACCTGGCTTTCGCCTAGGTGTTTTGCCTCACCCCATGCTGGATGGATCGTAGGCGATCGCCCTAGCCAAGCAGATCGTGTGCTAAGTCTGCGTCAGCAGTTGCCTCTCCTGGGCACCCTGGCGCAGGTTCATGGAGCCGCCACCGTAGCAGAAGCCTACCAACTCCAGGCGTTTATTCACGAGCAACTCTCCCTCAACCCTCCAGCTCTTAACCAGGGACAGGCCGAGGATAGGAACACCCTTTATTTCCAGGTCATCAATAGCGGCACCATCGACCGCTACCGATCTCTCTGGGCAACGAAGCGGCTGCGCTACTTGGGCGAAAGCTATTGCCAGCCGATTATCTCCAGGAATGATCTGGCACAGTATTTCCCTCGACGGTTTCAGCAGGCGATCGCTTCCAAGATCATCGTTGCAGGTATGACAAAGCGGTTGGAGTGCGTTGCTGACCTCCAGGGGACTCTGTTGGCTGGCAAATCAACGTCCATTGTCATGCCCCATCGCTTGCCCCTGCTGTATGTGTTGGCTATTCTCAACAGTCAGCCTTTCCACCATATTGTCATCGAATGTTTGGGCAGTAACAGCTTACAGGGCGGGTACTTGCGCATCGGGCCACCCCAGCTCAAATTGTTGCCGATTCCCCTTCCAAGAGACGATCTGGGCGATCGCCTGGTCTCTTATGGAAAAGAGATGCTTCACCTAGGGCGATTGCAAAACAGTGTTCCTGCCTCTGAGCAGGTTAAATCTATCATCCCCCTCATTCAAAACATTGAGCAAAACATTGATCAGATTGTCAGCGTACTGTACGGCACTACGCCCATTGGGTAGCTCTAAGTTGGCACTTAAGCTCCAATTTCGATACGAGTCAAAAGCTTCCTCACCAGGTCAGCATCACGAGCATCCGGCATCAAATCCAAATAATTTTCCAAATCCTGACGCGCCTCAATCCACCGACCCACCTGATAGTAAATCAAACCGCGATCGCGCTGTTCGTAGGGCGTATTTGGAAATAAAAGCAACATTCGGTCGATGGCAGCAAGGACATGACTCATTTCCCCACGGTTGAGGTGAATTGCCTTGAGGTTACTTAACATGCGCACAAGAAACTGCCTAGACGAAACAGCTTGCAGAAACTCGGAACGAAACTCCACTGTTCCGCCGAAGAGCTGGTTGATTCTATCCTTGCAGTCTTGGACAAAGAGGATGTCTCCCCCACTAAACGGGTCAACGAAAATCTCAATATCTTCCCGGTCTGGGCGAATGAGGAAATGACCCGGCATCCCGATGCCCACCATGGGGAAATCGATGCGTTTAGCAACCTCCAGGTACACCAGTGACAGCGTGATGGGAATCCCTGTTCGCCGCTCAATGACCCGATTCAAGTAGCTGTTATCCGGGTCATAGTAGTTCTCCTGGTTGCCCGAAAACCCCAAATCATCGAAGAGATACCGATTTATGGCCTGAATGACTCGCAGCGGGTAAGGCTCAGGCGGAAGGCGATCGCCCACATCTGCTGCCATGGTGTCTAGGGCATTCACGTATTCATCCACGTCCAGGCCTGGATATTCTTCAAGAGCAATGTAGAGAGCAGCCCTCGCCACGTCAATTTGTGTATCTGGCTGACTAATTTCCCGATAAAACTGTTGCCGTGCAATAGAAAAATCCATGAAGCCCAAGCATTACTGCTCTAAATCTGCCATAGCCCAAATCCGCCATAGCCCTGCAAGTCATACCGATCTTAGATCAGCAACTACTAGCATGACTCAATCTTTATTCCAAGACTAGCTCCACTTATCCTACTGGATGTTCGCTCATCAAGCTGTGCCTCCATAGACCGAAGTTCTGCCGCCCCACTCCCCCACTCCCTCACTCCCTCACTCCCCCACTCCCCCTTAATGCTCCACTTTCATCTGATTCAGCAGCCAGTCCAGGCGAATCTGGGCGAGGTCATAGTTTTCTGAACTGGACAGGGCAGGGG
>CAYXJG010000234.1:0-8577 GCA_964465285.1 uncultured bacterium | reverse complement strand
AAGGGGGATTTAGGGGGATCAGTATTGTTCCAGCGTGTTATCAAATACTTTTCAAGCATTCTCTTAGGCTATATCAAATTAGGCTATGTCAAATTATAGCGGTGTGCAATTGGTTCAGCACAGCCAAATGTGTTGGGTGGCGGTGCAGAGCGCCGCCACTCAAGTCACTGTACTTAATGCGCTTGCACAGCGCTATAGCTATTGCCATTATGACATACTGGACGCTATAGTTTCATTGTTCAATATTTTTGAATAAATGAACAAAGGTACCCTATTATGACTGCCACATTACCTGATTCCCGAACGGATTCTTCCGTAGACGTTTTGTTTCAACCGCTAGAGCTTGGGGCGATCGCTCTCAAAAACCGCATTATTATGGCTCCGCTGACCCGTGCCCGTGCGGGAGAGTCTCGGATTCCCAACGATCTCATGCTCGAATACTACGTTCAGCGAGCCAGTGCTGGCTTGATCATCACCGAAGCCACCCAAATTTCAGAACAAGGGGCTGGATGGGATCAAAGTGCTGGCATTCATACTCCAGAGCAGATTGCAGGGTGGAAAAAGATTACGGATGCGGTCCATCAGCAGGGGGGCACAATTGTGCTGCAACTCTGGCATACGGGACGCGCCTCTCATCCTGACTTTCAGCCCGGCGGCGCACTCCCGGTGTCTGCATCAGCCATTGTTGCAGAAGGTGAGATTCATACTCCCCATGGGAAGAAGCCCCGTGTGGCTCCTCGTGCCCTGACTCTTGATGAAATTCCAAGCGTCATTGAGCAGTATGCGATCGCCACCCGCAACGCCAAAGAAGCCAGATTTGATGGCGTCGAAGTCCACGGAGCTAATGGATACCTGATTGATCAGTTTTTGCGAGACGAATCGAATAAGCGCACCGACGCCTATGGCGGCAGCGTTGAAAACCGGGCTCGTTTCTTGCTCGAAGTAACCCAGGCCGTAGTCCGTGAATGGAGTAGCGATCGCGTCGGTGTTCGCCTTTCTCCCTATAATCCGTTCAACGACATGCACGATAGTGATCCCATCGCGACCTTTACCTATGCATCAAAAGCTTTGGGAGAACTGAATTTAGCGTATTTGCACATCATGGAGCCACTCCCAGGACACTTCTTCGGAGTTGACGGTGTTGAGCGCGCCGCTCCTCACATGCGCAAAGCCTTCAATGGTTCCATCATTCTCAATGGCGGCTATGATGCGGAAAAAGGAGCTGCAGCCATCAAAAACGACGAGGCAGAGGCGATCGCCTACGGTGTCCCCTTCATTGCAAATCCCGATCTTGTGAAGCGATTCAAAGTGGGCGCAGGCTTGAACGAGCCTGATCAATCTACCTTCTACAGTCATGGCCCCGAAGGCTACGTTGACTATCCAACACTGGATTCCAAGTCATAGCGCAGCTCATTTTTTAGGGCGCTTCGCTCGACCCAACCCACTGTTTTAGCAAGGAAAAAGGTACGAGCCAGTGAATGGTTTGTACCTTTGGGATTCAGTTAGAATCATCTCGTAATTCTCTTTAACTACACGACTTGGCAAGTTTCACGCGAAGATAGAGGATTGGGGCGCGCGGAGCGCGCCCCAATCCTCTATTTTTGCCTTGTGAATTTGAGAACCTTGCCAAGTCGTGTTAACTACTCGCTGCCTGAGGAAGACGATTCTATTATTTGCTGATGAGCGCTCCACCCAATCTGCAGATTCAACTTTTTGGAAACTTCAGTCTGCAATATTGTCAGCGGCCTATTGCGAATCCTCCTAGTGCCAAGGTTCAGGCGCTTTTAGCATACCTCCTGCTCCATGCCGAGACTCCTCAATCGCGGCAGTCCCTGGCGTACTGCTTCTGGCCAGACTCCTCTGATGCTCAGGCCCGCACCAACCTACGGCAGACCCTGCACCAATTGCGTCAGCGTTTACCTGAAGCTGACGACTTCATACTGGCTACCAGCAAAACCCTGCACTGGCATCCGCAAGCGTCCTTCAGTCTGGACACCCTGGAGTTTCAACAGTCCCTATATCAGGCGAAACTGGCCGAGCAACAGGGCGACACCCTTGCCCAAACACGCTGGTTGCAGCAGGCCGTTGATCGCTATCGCGGTGACTTGCTGCCAGAGTGCTATGAAGACTGGATCATCCCTGAACGCGAGCAGTTTCAGCAGGACGCGATCGCAGCTTTAGAACAACTGATCACCCAACTTGACCAAAATCAAGATTACGATGCTGCGATTCAATACGGACAGCGGTTGCTCTCACTCGATCCCCTGCATGAACTGACATATCGAACCCTGATGAGGCTGCACTTGAGCAAGGGCGATCGCGCCAGTGCCATGCGAATGTACCACCAGTGCTGTGCGATGCTCCAGCAAGAACTGGAGGTAGAACCCAGTGCTGCCACTCGTGATGCTTATCAATACCTGCTCAATCAGGAAACCCTTGAGTCAACTGAGCCATTATTCCCTCAAGCGCAAGCAAGACTACCCACGATAGCTGTCGCAACTCCGTTGGTTGGGCGCAGGCGAGAGTGGGCGCAAGTACAAGCCACTTGGCAGCAGGCGATCGCCAGATCCGCTCAACTGCTGCTGATTCAGGGGGAAGCGGGGATTGGTAAATCCCGGTTGGCGGAAGAACTGCTGCTATCCTGCGAAAGTCAGGGATTAGCTACAGCCCGAACCCGTTGCTACGCTGCTGAGGGACGGCTGGCCTATGCGCCGATTATCGATTGGTTGCGATGCCTGGCGGAACCTATGAGTCTGCATACCCTGGAAGCAGTGTGGTTATCAGAATTAACCCGGCTCCTGCCTGAGCTATTGGTAGCCCATCCAGACTTACCCCAGGCTCAGCCCTTGACCGAAGGCTGGCAGCGGCAGCACTTCTATGAAGCCATTGCCCAAGCCTTTAAGCGCCTGTTAGACCCCTTAGATTTGCCTCCCCCCTTGCTATTCGTCATCGACGACCTGCAATGGTGCGACCAGGAAACGCTGGAGTGGGTGCAATATTTTCTCCGTAGGGTTTCTGACTTGCCTGTACTCATTGTTGGCACCGTTCGTAGTGAAGAAGTTGAAGAAGCCCACCCGCTAAGAGGGTTGGTGCGATCGCTCCATCGCGACAACCGGGTAACGGAAATTGCCTTAGACCGATTAGACTCTGAAGCGACGGCGACCCTCGCGGCCCATATTGCTGAACAACAGTTAGACTCCACCCAGGCTCAGGTCTTGTTTCGCCAAACTGAAGGACATCCTCTGTTCGTCGTTGAGATGATGCGGGCGCATCTGCTAGCATCCTTTGCCCAACCGGACAGTGCTGGGGTTCGGGGGATTGGGCAGAGAGCCGCAATCGCCGAGAATGCCCCTAATTTGCCGCCTAAAGTGCAGTCCGTGCTGACGGCTCGCCTAGCCCAGTTGTCTCCAGGAGGGCGACAAATGGCCAGTTTGGCGGCAGCGGTAGGACAGAGCTTTACCCTGTGGATACTGCATCAGGCCAGCGGTGAAGATGAAGAAAGGGTCGTCGAAGCGCTGGATGAACTCTGGCAATACCGCATCATCAGAGAACAGGCAGGCGATACCTATGACTTTAGCCACGACAAACTGCGAGAAGTTGCCTATGACGGCATCAGCGGTCCCAAGCGGCGACTCTTGCATCGGCGTATTGCTCAAGCCATCGAAACCCTGAACGCTCAGGATAGGGATGCGGTGAGTGCCCAAATTGCTGCTCATTACGAGAAAGCCGGACTATCTTCCAAGGCGGTGCCCTACTACCTTCGCGCCGCTGCAGTTGCCCAGCGGATTTACGCCAATACGGACGCAATTCAAGCGTTTCGGGCGGCGATCGCGCTCCTCCAAACGATGCCCGTCACCCCCAATCGGCTGGAGCAGGAACTATCGCTGCATACGTTGCTGGGCGTCTCGCTAGTCGCGGTTCAGGGCTACGGGTCGCCGCAGGTGAAAGCGGTATATGAGCAGGCGCGATCGCTGGCCCAGCAGCTTGGCCATCCGGCAAATCCCCCCATTATTCGGGCGTTAGCCATTACGGCGATCGTTCAGGGCGATCTGCAACTAGCGCTGGATTGGGGACAGCAACTCCTGGCCCTGACCGAGGACAATCATGATCCGATTTTGGCGGTGGAAGCCCACTACGTGATGGGCGTAACCACCTTTTGGCTAGGAGACTTCAAGGCATCTCATCATCACCTTGAGCAGGCGATTGAACGCTATCGCCCGGAGTGCCAGCAGCAGCACCTCACGCTCTATGCCCAAGCCCCCAACATCATCTGTCTCAGCCGTCTCGCCTTTACTCTCTGGTGCTTGGGCCATCCGGCAGAGTCGATGCAGGTCAGCCAAGCCGCTGTTAGCTCAGCTCGCCAACTGGCTCACCCCTTCAGCTTGGCCTATGCCCTCACCTGGACGACGATGCTGCACAGTCATCGCCGTGACATCTCCCTGACCGCTCAATATGCGGCGGAGGTGATTGCCCTCAGCGAGGCGAAACAGTTGGGCATCTGGCTGCACATTGGGTGCCTGTTGCAGGGCTGGACCCTGGCCCACATGGGAGCAGTCGAGGAGGGGATCGCCCAAATGCATACATCGCTGCAAGCCCTGGAACGGATGGGTGCCAAGTTCGTTAAGCCTTACTTTCTGTCGTTACTAGCGGATGCCCACGGGCAAAAGGGCGACAGCAGCAGCGCCCTTGACCACATTCAACAAGCGTTTGAAGCGATGGAGCAGAGCGGTGAATGTTGGGTGGAGTCAGAGCTGTTTTGGCGCAAAGGAGAATTATTGCGGCTCGATGACGAAAACTCTGCTGAGGCGCAGGCTTGTTTTGAACAGGCGATCGCAACTGCCCGCTCCCAATCCGCAAAACTTCTCGAACTGCAAGCCACCGCTAGCCTGCAGGAATCCTCTAAAACCGCCCCTTTTCCAGAGGCGTTATCGACCTGGCTTCACCACACCCTCAAATCGATGCCCCAGGAACGCTATCCGCTGATTTTTCAGCAGGCGATAACGCTTTTGCAAACGCTTTCATAACGTCTCCCTCAGTACTGTGATGCCGTGAGCTAAACAACTCGTGAAAACCGTCCTAGAAAATTGTGTGGAGCAAACCCATGACTACAACCTTGCCAACCTTCGACCCAATTCGCTATAAGACCACCACCCGCGCCCAGTGGGAAACTGCGGCCCAAGCCTGGCACCAGTGGGGCGGTCTGCTAAGCGAGTGGCTGGGTCCTGCCACAGAACTGATGATGGATATGGCGGGAATTGAGGAGGGCGATCGCGTCCTTGATGTCGCTGCCGGGGCAGGTAACCAAACCCTGGATATCGCCCGTCGCGTTGGTCCTGCTGGTTCAGTTCTCGCCACCGACCTGTCACCAACCATTTTGAACTATGCCGCCGAGGTCGCTAAAGCTGCCGGCCTCAACAATATCCAAACCCGCGAACTTGATGGCGAATCCTTGACTGAACTGGATGCAAACTCCTTCGATGCTGTCGTGTCTCGCGTTGGCATGATCTACTTCCCCGATCAGCAAAAAGCCCTGCAGGGCATGAAGCACGCCCTAAAGCCCGGTGGCAAAGTCGCGGCGATGGTGTATTCAACCGCCGACAACAATGGCTTCTTCTCCATCCCCGTGGCCATCATTCGTCAGCGAGCCTGCCTACCCAAGCCCCTACCAGGGCAACCCGGACCCTTTAGCCTCGGTGCTCCCGGTGTACTGGAAGCTGTATTTGCCCAAGCTGGACTCCGCAATATTGAAGTTAAAACCGTCGATGCTCCGGTACGACTGCCCGCCGCTGCCGACTGTCTGCGCTTTGAGAAAGAATCGTTTGGAGCGCTCCATCAAATGCTGGCGGGGCTATCGCCCACGGAGCAGGAAGACACCTGGCAAGAAATCGAAGCGGCTCTCAAAGCGTTCGAGCACAACGGTCAATTTGAAGGCCCCTGTGAACTGGTCATCGCTGTGGGCACCAAGTAATACCAGTTCTCAGTTTTAAGTGTTGAGTTTTGAATTGGGAAACCTTTGTTCCGTGAGCGATTTGACTTTCAGGTCTGTAGCCTGAATGCAGATAATTGGGATAATCCATTGCAAGGCTAAATACACGGATAGCGCCCCGCTGAGGGCTAAGCTATCCGTGGCTAATCACTCAGTTTTGGAGAAAATTCATGGGCGAAATGATCACGTTCCAACGACCCGATGCTCAAGCCTGTAACGGCTACTATGTGGAACCGGCTGCAGGTAGCAGCGCCCCCGGTGTGGTGGTAATTCAAGAATGGTGGGGCGTCAACGACCAGATTAAAGGCGTCGCCGATCAATTGGCGGCGATTGGCTATCGCGTTCTCGTTCCCGATTTGTATAAGGGCAAGATGACGCTGGAAGCTGCCGAAGCCGAACACCTGATGAGCAACCTCGACTTTGGCGATGCCGCGACGCAAAACATTCGCGGCGCGGTGCAATACCTCAAGGCTGACAGTCCTAAGATAGCGGTGATGGGGTACTGCATGGGCGGCGCGTTGACGGTGCTGGCAGCGGTTCACGTTCCCGAAACCAATGTGGCGGTGTGCTGGTATGGCGTTCCCCCCGAGGAAGCTGCCGACACGCGCACCATTTCAATTCCGTTTCAGGGGCACTTTGCCCTGCAAGATTCTTTCTTCCCCCCGGAGCAGGTCGATGCCCTGGAAGCACGCCTGAAAGCAGGCGGTGTGAACTATGAGTTCTATCGCTACGACGCAGAACATGCCTTTGGCAACGAAAACAATGCCAGCTACGACCCCGAGGCGACGAAGCAAGCCTGGGAGCGATCGCTGGCCTTCCTTTCCAAACACCTCACTTAACCCAGGAGATTATCGATGAAACACCAACTCGCGATCGTTCAGCATCCTCCAGTGATGCTCAATTTACAGGCGTCTATCGAAACGGCTATCCAGTACATTGACGAAGCCGCCGCCGCTGGGGCCAGCCTGGTGATTCTGCCCGAAGCTTTCCTCCCTGGCTACCCGTCCTGGGTCTGGCGGCTGCGTCCCGGCGGCGACATGGGCCTGCTCAAGGAACTGCACACTCGGCTGATTGCCAATACCGTTGATATTGACGGCGGTCAGCTTCATCCCCTGTGTGACGCGGCGGCCCGAAACAATGTCACGGTGGTCTGCGGCATGAGCGAGCTAGACAGCCGCTATAGCCGCTCGACCCTGTACAACACTGTCGTCACCATCGGCCCCGACGGAAACCTGCTGAACCGTCATCGCAAACTCATCCCCACCAACCCTGAGCGCATGGTGTGGGGGCGCGGCGATGCCAGCGGTCTGCGAGTGGTGGAAACTCCCGTGGGACGCATCGGTACCCTAATCTGTTGGGAAAACTACATGCCCCTGGCCCGCTATGCCCTTTACGCTCAGGGTATCGATATCTACATCGCGCCGACCTGGGACTGCGGTGAATCCTGGTTAGCGACCATGCGCCATATTGCCCGTGAGGGCGGCTGTTGGGTGGTCGGCTGCGCCAGCGCTATCCAGGCGAAGGACATTCCGGAAGATTTCCCTGATCGCGCCAAGCTCTTCCCCGATGAGGATGATTGGCTCTGTTCTGGCGACTCCACCGTAGTCGCACCGATGGGTGGCCCGATCGCCGGACCTCACCATCGCGAACAGAGCATTCTCTATGCAGAATTTGATCCAGTTGAAGCAGCAGCGGCACGGCGATCGCTCGATGTCAGCGGTCACTATAATCGTCCCGACATCTTCCAACTTCAGGTACAGCGCACCGCTACCCCGCCTATCGCTTTCATTGATGAGGCTCCACAAACCCGTGAAGCTCATTCAGAGTCATTCAGAATGGAGCCTGTAGAGATGAGCCCTGTGGAGCCAACAATCACGCCTGAGCTAACCACTCGGTAGGTAAGTACCTATGCAGAATTAACTATCACGACTTGGCAATGGTCAGCAGTTGAGCTGTTTGGGCAGTCAGCCGACTGCCGTCCTTAAGGGAACAGGTCACTTTCTTGCGAGAAAAATCAGAGTAAGGCTGTAGCGATATTTTGAGAGGTGCCGTAATGACTCCAGAGGAACGTTAAGAACTCTTACAATGCAGTCAACGCATTGCGGCACTGCTATACCAGGAAGCCTGCGAGTAAAACCAGCCGATGACGAATTTGGGAGCGATCGAATCCACAGTGCGCGCTCAAGTGCAAAACCATGTCACACCAGTGATTGGGGAGTTTTTTGCCAAACCGTCACGGGCACCTGTGAAGGATATCCCCGCCAGCTAGAGAGCATTCTGGGTCGCTTATCCCTCAGTAGTGAACAGGCCAAACAGCTCGGTGTCCGTCCTCGGCAACAGGTTAGCCCTTATTTAGAGTTGCTTTGTCTGCGCCAAAGCGCGATGGTTTCTTATGCTCAAGCGGCGATCGAAGTCGAGGTCCAAACGGAACGCCGGGTGAGTGCAAAAACGCAGCAGCGTTATGATGTACTCATCGGTTTACTCGTTGGTTGTATGGGTGCGACATGCAGCGTACAATAAGCAGGCTTTTTTACACCCTATTCTGTCTTTTCACACGACCTGGCAAAGTTCTCAAATTCACAACGCAAAAA
>CAYXJG010000233.1:0-8612 GCA_964465285.1 uncultured bacterium | reverse complement strand
GATCCGGATCAGAGCCATGACACTTCCCCATGTCCGGAAGTTCTCCGGTATCTTCTTGAGAATACTTCTTAGCAACGATGAGTTGCGGTCTAATCTCAAAAGGTGTGGGGAAATCAATGGAAATGGGTTTGCAGAATCAGAATCACGGCAAATTTTGGGCTGGAATGCTGATGCGGTTCTCGGCTGGGGGCGCAGCGCGAATGCCCTGGTTGGTGAGTCTTTGGGTGGTGGCTGCCCTGGTTGTAACTTCAGAACCCGTGCGGGCAAGTGAATCTGTTATCGCCCTGTCCGCTGAGGCCGAAAGCACTGATGAATCGCCCCAGGCATTGGCGGCTACCCCAGAGGCGATCCCTGCCCTGGGTGACCTAGAGCAGCCAGCAACAACGGTGGCAGACTGGATGGCGCAGATTGACCAGTCTGTGGTGCAAATTACGGGTGTGCGGGTAGAGGCTACGGAAGTGGGTTTGCAGGTGGTGTTGGAGACGGATGGAGGAGATCTGCCCGCCCCCAATACCCAAACAGTCGGTAACGCCCTGATTGCCGAGTTTCCCAATGCGGTGCTGGCTCTACCCGATGGGGGCGAATTTGAGCAGTTTAGCCCCGCTGAGGGGATTGCCCTAGTGACGGCGACGAACCTAGCTGGCAACACTGTGCAGGTCGCCATTACTGGGGTAGATGCGCCCCCCACCGCAGCGGTGAGTACTGGGTCTGAGGGATTTGTCTTGAGCGTAGCGCCGGGGATAGCCAGTGCCGAGGCCGGGGAAGACGCCATTCAGGTGGTGGTGACAGGCGAGCAGGATGAGGGCTATAACCCCTCTAACGCCAGCACCGCCACCCGCACCGATACGCCTCTGCGCGATATTCCCGCCTCCGTATCGGTAATTCCTCGCCAGGTTCTGGAAGATCAGGGCGCAGTGCGGCTGGATGAAGCTCTACGCAACGTTAGCGGCGTCACATTTTCCAGTTCTTTGGGTAATCGGGGGCAAGATTTTCTGATTCGGGGATTTGGTGCAACCCAGTATCGCAATGGACTGCGGGAAGATGCCGGTGGTGGTGGCACATTTAATAACCGTACTGCTCAAGAGACCGCCAACATTGAGCGCATTGAGGTGCTCCGAGGCCCTGCTTCCGTTTTATTTGGCCAGGGTGAGCCAGGCGGCATTATTAACCTCGTTTCTAAAGAGCCGCTTCCCTATCCTTACTACAATGTTGCCTTTACTGCGGGTAGCTATGACTTCTACCGTCCAACATTAGATTTTTCTGGGCCACTAACTGATGACGGCGCGCTGGCTTATCGCTTAAATGTTGCCTATGAAAGTGCAGGGAGCTTTCGAGATTTTACGGATTCGGAGCGCTACTTCATTGCGCCAACTCTAGAATGGTCAATCAGCTCAGATACGACCCTGACACTAGAAGCTTCTTACTTACAAGACCGTCGTACGTTTGACCGAGGCTTGATTGTACTGAATGGTGAGGATCGCCCTGCCGATTTACCCATCAATAGGGTTTTATTCGATCCCAGATTTTCCACATCAAATTTTGATGAAACACGAGCAACTTTATTCCTTGACCACGAGTTTTCTAATAGTCTTTCGTTGCGTAGTGCGTTTCGCTATACGACCAGTTTTGAATCTGATCGTGAAGGAACATCTAACATCGTTGGATTACGTGATGATAACCGCACTGTCGAAATCGAAGCCTATTTTGGCGATCAGTATTTTGAAACTTACACTTTTCAAAACGACCTGACCTGGGAATTTACAACAGGTTCCATAGGTCATCAGCTGTTGTTTGGGCTAGAGTTGGCTGATAATAATTCTCGGTTTACATCGCAAGCCCCTGATGAGTTTCAAGCTTTAACGGGTGGACTGCTCGATATCTTTAACCCAAACTATGATGCAATCACCTACACAGGAGGATATCAGTTCTCTTTTGAAGGCGATCGCTTTGATTCAAACACTCTGGGTATTTACCTGCAAGACCAAATTACGGTATTCGATAACCTGAAACTACTCATTGGCGGACGGTTTGATAGCGTTAGCTCTGAGCAACGGTTTGGCAGCTTTAGCGAAGATGGGGATGATACAGCGTTTTCTCCCCGCGTTGGTATTGTTTATCAACCCAGTGAAATTTTGGCACTCTATGCGAGCTATTCAGAATCTTTTGTACCGCAGGGTGGTCGCAGTGCTGACAATACTCCTTTTGAACCGACTCAGGGCACTCAGTATGAGATCGGTGCTAAGGCTGATTTTTTAGACGGTCGGCTTTCAACAACCCTGTCGTTTTACAACATTAACCGCAGTAACATCACAACGACTGACCCCAATAACCCCAATTTTTCTATCCAAGTTGGAGAGCAACGAGGACGAGGGATTGACTTTGATATTGTGGGAGAAATCTTACCGAGTTGGAACCTGATTGGATCATATTCTTATCTGGATGCGACGATTACTGAAGACAATCAATTTGAGGTGGGTAATCGCTTAAACAATGTCCCTCGTCATCAAGCTAGCCTGTGGACCACTTACACCCTCCAGTCAGGGGATTTGCAAGGACTCGGATTTGGTCTAGGGGCGTTTTTGGTGGGCGAGCGATCGGGCGATCTAGATAACACCTTTACCTTGCCGGGGTATACCCGTGTGGATGCCGCAATTTACTACGAACGGGAGCAATTCCGGGCCGGATTGAACTTTAAGAACCTGTTCGATACGCGGTTTTTTGCCGGATCCCAGGGGCGGCGGGCAGTGGTTCCAGGTGCCCCCTTTGAGGTGCAGGGCACTCTCTCATGGCAGTTTTAGGAAGGCTAGGGATGCGGCGACGGTTGGCGATCGCAAAGCTTTGGGTACTGGCGGTAATGGTGGCGGTAGTGGCGATCGCCTGCCATTCTCCAGTTCCTTCAAATGACACTCCCCAATCTTCATCCGTCCCTGCTGCCGATTGCCGGGTAATCAACCATGACGGGGGTAAAGCGGAACTGTGTGGTCAACCCGAAAAAGTGGTTGCCCTCAGTCCACCCCTGTTGGATATCCTGTTATCGCTGGGGGTGCAGCCAGAGGGCTACGCCGAAGTTGATCTGCTGAATACCAAAGTTTTTGATGATCCCAGCCAGCAGATTCCCTACCTAGGCGATCGCGTCACCACCCAGCCAGTGAACCTGGGCGATCGCCACAACCCCTCCATCGAAACCCTGCTCCAGCTCAAGCCAGATCTGATTTTGGGTGAGACCTTTTATGTGAAAAACAACTACCGCACCTTGAGTCGCATTGCCCCAACTGCTTTTTTTGATACCGGAGCAGATACGGGTTGGCAACCTGCCCTTCAGGCGATCGCCCAGGGACTCAACCGCGAAGCCCAGGCGCAGCAGGTGATTGCCGCCCACAATCAGCGGGTCGAAGCGGTTAAAAATCAGCTTGCACCGCTGACCTCTGGGCAAAGCATTATCGTCTTGGGCTGGCAGGGCATTGTCAATCAATCTTTTGTATTCGCTGGCGACTTCACCACAGAGCTACTCGAAGACCTGGGTTTTCAGGTGATTTTGGGGCCGTCTGATCGCCCCAGTACGTCCATGGAAGCCATTGCCCAAATTGATGCTGATCACATTTTGGTCATGCCCTCGGGCGAAAACACCATTGAGAATGCCCGGCAGCAGTGGCAGAACAATCCAATTTTGCAGGCGCTTCCTGCGGTGAAAGCAGGCCGATTGTACTTTATGGATTACCAGCTTACCCGTATTCGCGGCCCAATTGCTGCTGGAATTTTTATCCGAGAATTTACGTCGGTGCTCTCTCAAAACCAGGCATAATTTTTGATGGAAAACTTTACTTAACTGATCATTAACGAACTGCGTCAGTTTTTTGTGCCCAAACGTGAGTAAAACAATTCCGTTTAGGAGCCAAAAAACTCCGTTTAGGAGCCACCTTCGGTTGAGTTTTGCGATACACTCCCTATGCCCAACTCATAACCACAGGTATGCGAATTCCGCTTAAGCAATACGGAACTCTCCTGTCATCCTATCTCCAGCCTCAAAAGAGACGGGTGATGGGATTGGCGATCGCCCTCCTCACCACCATCGCCCTCCAGATCCTCAACCCGCAGCTATTGGGTCTGTTTATCGACACTGCAACCACAGGCGCAGCCATGCAAACCCTGATTGCTATTGCCCTCTCATTTATGGGAGTTGCGGTGCTGATTCAGGTCTTTTCAGTGGCGACCACCTACCTGAGTGAAATCATTGCCTGGTCAGCCACCAATGCCCTCCGATTAGATGTTATCAACCACTGTTTGAGACTCGATCTGTCCCACCACAAATCCCGCACTCCTGGTGAGTGGGTAGAACGGGTTGATGGCGATATCACTGCCCTTTCTCGTTTCTTTTCCCAACTTGTCATCCATGTTTTAGGAAGTGGCATTTTATTACTTGGAATTCTAGTCATTCTTTGGTTTGAAGACTGGCGTGCCGGTCTGAGCTTAACCCTGTTTTCAGGGATATCCCTCAGCCTGTTGTTGGGAGTGCAGCGCATGGCGATCGCCCCCTGGTCTCAGTATCGCCAAAAGAGTGCCGAATTCTTTGGCTTCATCGCAGAACAGATTGGCGGACAAGAGGACCTGCGAGCCAATGGAGCTGTCGGCTATGTCATGCGTCGGTTCTATAGCATCTTGCAGGACTGGCTACCCATTTACCACAAAGCCAGATTCACCAGTACCTTACTCTGGGCAGGTAGCGTTGGGTTGTTTACCATGGGGAATGCGATCGCCCTTACCCTTGTCGCCTACCTTTGGACTCGGCAAACCATCACCATCGGCACCGCTTACCTGATCTTCCACTACACCAACCTGCTCAGCCAGCCCATCGAACGCATCCGTGAAGAACTCGAACAACTCCAGCAAGTCGAAGCCAGCATCCACCGCATCCGAGAACTCTTACAGTTGCAATCCAACGTACCCGATAACGGCACCCTCTCCCTTCCCCCCGGTCCCCTCTCCGTCACCTTCAAAACCATCAGCTTCTGGTACCATCCCCCCGAAAAGATACAAGATGAGGATAACAATGCAACCCCCCACTCTGCACCCCCCAACCCCCAATCCAAAATCCAAAATCCAAAATCCAAAATCCATCTTACCCTCCGCTCCCTCACCTTCCACATCCACCCCGGCAAAGTTCTCGGCATCTTGGGCCACACAGGCAGCGGCAAAACCACGATCGCCAGGCTCTTGCTGCGGTTCTACGATGTCCAGCAGGGAGAAATTCGAGTAGGAGAACGAGCGATCGCCCAAGTTCCTCTGGTAGAGCTTCGCCAGCGCATTGGCTTGGTAACCCAGGACGTGCAGCTTTTTCAAGCAAGCATCCGTGACAATCTCACCTTTTTCAACCCCACGATTCATGATGATGATATTCTGCAAACACTTGACTTACTCAGGCTTTCCGCTTGGCTCAGTGCACACCCACTCGGATTAGATACACTTCTCAGTTCAGACAGCGGTGGACTGTCGGCAGGTCAGGCTCAGCTCCTGGCTTTTGCTCGCGTATTTCTCAAAAATCCTGGTCTGGTCATTCTTGATGAAGCCTCGTCCCGCCTTGATCCCACCACTGAACAGGTGATCGAACAAGCAGTTGATAGGTTACTAGAGCACCGCACGGGCATTATTATCGCCCATCGCCTCCAAACTATCCAGCGAGCCGATCAGATTTTGATTCTGGAGCAAGGGCAAGTGGTGGAATATGGCGATCGTCTTACTCTACTCCAAAACTCTCAGTCGCGCTTTTCACACTTGGTCAACATGGGACATCAACGGTACGGCGGTCACACATAAGAACGCATAAGAAGAGAGCTAAGGGTGGTATTTCCAGAAGTTCTCCACTTCACATATCGATTTGCTGAGAATTTGGTGTGCCTGCGATCGCCATTTATCTGTATCCGCTACTTCAACGACAACAGTTGCTCTTGTAGTTCTTCCAGATAAAGCTCTGTGCCAATGGGGCCGGGAAGTCCTAAGCACAGATAAACTGGGACGTAATAAACTCGACCATTCTGACTTGCTTTCATCGACTGGGCGATCGCGTTCTTCTCCCATTCAGCTTTAAGAGAAGCAGTTTGACTTTCCTGAAACTCAGCTAAATCATTAAACTGATTGATCGTTCGAGTATCGCTCCCGAGTAAAACAATGGAGTCCGCTTGTTCAAATTGAGGGAGTGCTTCGATTGAAATGGGCATGGGGCGGCTCCCATCAGAATTTCCCTGATTTTGCTCAGATAGACTCAGCACCTCAAATCCCAAGTCGCTGACGAGAGAACTGCATAAATTATCAGGCGAGCTAAGCACCTGAAACTCTCGGCTATTGCTGGACGACAGCACTAAAGCAGTTGGATGTGACGCCACAAGGGATTCAAAATCACCGCGAGCAGACGCAATTTTTTCGTCAAGATTAGCGATCAGGGCTTCTGCTTTTTCGGGTTGTCCTACTGCCTGGGCGATCGCCCGCAAACTAGCCTCTGTCTCTCCCCATTCAAGAACCAGGAGTGGCGCAATGCGGGCCAGGGTTTCCGGTTCTTTCAACCACTCATTGCCAATAATCAGATCCGGTTCTAGGGCTAAGATGGCTTCAATTGACGGTTCGTAGACTGTGCCGACGTTAATCGGTTGAGTGGTGATGCGATCGCCCAGGTAAGGAACTTGCTGAGCAGGGTTCGTAAAGGTGGCTTGAGAGAAGAGCGTATGGTCGGCAAATCCTGATGGCTGGATGTCTAAGGCTAGAAGTAGCTCAAGGGTATACGGACTGAGGGCAACGATGGTGTCGGGCTGGCCACATACCATCGCTTCACCGATGGAATGCTGAACCATTCGGCAATCGGAAGTTGTCTGCTCGGGGACCGTCTCAGGGACGGGCTCAGGAACAGAAGGCTGTTCAACTGAAGATGACGGAGACGGAACGCGCTGACTACAGGCAGCAATCAATGAAAACACGAAGACATATCCTATCGAGCATTTGAAAATTTTTGTCATTATCTCAAGCGGCTATCTCCATCCGGCATACAGTAAATCCTGCTTTTTAGTAACAGGTTAATCTTTAAGAGAAGCTAGTAATAAAGTTAGCAAAGCAACGTTCAACTCATGTATCCCCCTGGAAGTTCAGATGATACTGATTCTCATTAAAGTAGAGAGATTTGTCAAGAGTGTGCGATCGTCAATGGACTTGATTAATGTTCAGTTTCTTGATCATCTCTGAGCCCATCAACGAGGCAAATTGCCCCAGATGTGTTTGTGGTCTTCAATCGACCAAAAGGTAAACGGACGTCTTACAAGGTGTGGCAAGAAGACAATCAATTCCCGAGCTTTGTGTTAGAAGTTACCTCTAAATCGCCCCTGAGTGAAAACCAGGGCATCAAGCGAGGGCTTTACGCTTTTTGGGGAGTCCTCGAATATTTTCAGTATGACCCCAGTGCCGATTACCTCGAACCGCCGCTTCAGGGCTACCGGCTCGCTGATGGCAATTATCTGCCCCTGCCTGCAGTGCCTTTGCCCGATGGAGGTTTGTCGCTCAACAGCGAAATTTTGGGGCTAGCCCTGCATCTAGAGCAAGGGAACCTACGATTCTACAATCCCCAAACCGGTGAAAAGTTGCTTAGTCATGCTGAAGCCGAAGCAGCTCGCCAGACTGCCGAAGATCGCGCAGAGCGATTTGCTTCCCGATTGCGAGAGCTGGGAATCGAGCCAGATGAGGTGTAGAGCATGTATATTTACTGCAAAGAGGGTTGTCGTTGGCCTACAGACCGAGGACAATCTCCATCGCAACCGTCTGCCCCATACAACGCTTGTTTCTCAGCTATAGTCCCGTAGCATCTTCTTGATTTCCAAGTTGTGCATTTCTTCCTGCCCAATTTTGGTTCGAGTGTATTCTTCGAGATAAATACTCGCGTTTTCGACAACGCCTAAAAGCTTTTTGTACATATCGAGGGCTTTTTGCTCGTGGTTGAGGCTTTCTTGCAGCAAATCTGTGACCGAGTGCCGATGTGTTTCTTCAATCGTGGAAATCCGCTGACTCGGATGACCTTCAAGTCCCGTGATAATTTCTCCGGCTTCCTGAGCATGCAGGAGTGACTCACTAGCTTGCGACTTGAAGAAATCAACGATCGGGATGCGGTTAGGGCCGGTCACCATCAGCGAATAGTGGGTGTAACGTACGACACCCGCCAGTTCAAACTCCATAATCTGGTTCAACAGTTCAATGGTGTCCTGGGTATTAAGATCTTTCATAGAAATGGTTTTATCAACGTGCGAAGTACGTAGCAGATTGAAACGGCTTTTGCTAAGCAAAGCTGTTATCAAAAACATCTCACTCATTCTAAAGTATTGTCCGCTGGCCTGGCTGAAAAGCTTTGGGACTCACCGCATACTTCCGCCAAAAAGATATTTTGAGAATTGTCGCCATTCATCAAACGTGCCTTCCATCTCAACTCTACCGTGGTTGAGCACAATGATGCGATCGCACTGTTCCAGGACAGCGGGACGATGGGAAACCATGAGGAGAGTGATGGGATATTGGGATGTTGGGATGTTGGGATGTTGGGGTGATTCCCCTACTCCCTCACTCCCCCAATCCCCTACTCCCTCACT
>CAYXJG010000232.1:0-8633 GCA_964465285.1 uncultured bacterium | reverse complement strand
TAGGGATCTGCGGCTAAAAAAGATGCCGGAAGAAAAGAGCAGCGGGCTGCGCCCGCTCTTTTTTCCGGGTATTTTATTTTATTGCAAGTCCCTTAAGTCTCCGTGGTGTTTTTAGTGTAATGTTTGTCATAGAGAGGGGGCGATCGCCAGATTGTCGGCCTCTTTTTTTTGCGTTACTGATTTTTGCGTTACTGATTTTTGCGTTACTGATTTTTGCGTTACTGAATTGCAGATGAGTGCCCGTCATCTTACCTCAGCAAAATTCCCTCAGCAAAATTCCAGCTTCAAACCGTTCATGATGAACATTTGCATGACTGTTAATGTTAGATGATATCGACCAAAGACTAGGATAGACAAGTGATAGAAGGACTTTTAAGTGGATTATTTAATGGCATCAGCATCGGTGCCGTGCTGCTGATTGTGGCACTCGGATTGGCAATCGTCTTTGGTCTCATGGGGGTCATCAATCTAGCTCACGGTGAGTTGATGATGCTCGGGGCGTACACTACCTATGTAGTGCAGAATGGCTTTAAGCTCATGGGTGAGTCAGTCCAAGGCTATTACATCTGGGCGGCGCTGCCTCTATCATTCATTGTTGCGGCCTTAATGGGGCTGGTGTTAGAAAGGACGGTTATTCGGTTCCTATATGGGCGTCCCCTGGAAACGCTGCTGGCAACATGGGGTGTAAGCCTGATTTTGATTCAGTTTGTCCGCAGTGTAAACGCAGCAATGGTGGCAGGAATTCTTATCTTCTGTGTCGCCTTTCTTGCGGGTAAGGTGATTCCAGCTCGGGTTCGAGGTGTTCAATCTCTGCCGACGTGGGCAGTCACGCTGGTGGCACTGTTATCGGGGGCGATCGCCGTTGTCTCCGGTATTTTGCTAAACCAGACGGAAGCGGATTTTTGGGCGAAGCCCTGGTTCACGGCTCGGAACGTTGATGTTACAGCTCCCGCTTGGCTGCGAGGCGGTATCCCCGTGACAGATACCTTCCAGATTCCCAGTGCCCGCCTGTTTATCATCTTCCTGACCATTCTTTGTTTGGTAGGGATTTATTGGTTTTTGCAAGGGTCATCCTGGGGGCTTCGCATTCGATCGGTTACTCAGAACCGTGAAATGAGTGCCTGTCTGGGCATTCCCACAGGGTATGTGGACGCGCTTACCTTTGCCCTGGGATCTGGGCTAGCTGGGATTGCTGGATTTGCCGTTACCTTTCTCGGATCGGTGGGGCCGAACCTGGGGGCAAACTATATTGTGGATGCCTTCATGGTGGTAGTGGTTGGAGGCGTTGGCAAGATTGTTGGTAGCGTAGTTGCAGCGATGGTCATTGGCATCGTCACCTATCTGGTGGGTTCTGGCACCCTAGCCCTGATTGTGACCTGGCAACCGCTGGTTGATTTCTTTACCTTCTTTGCCACCACTAGCATGGCAAAGGTGATGGTGTTTGCCCTGATCATTGCTTTCTTGCAGGTACGTCCCGCAGGCATGTTCCCACAGAAGGGGCGTATGGTGGACGCGTAGCCCTCTCTTCGAACGTTTCAGTATTCTTTCCCTTGGGGGCGATGTCCTAGGCGTATTCATTCCTGGTCGTTCGGTATATCCTATGGCAGTCAATAGTTCAGTTCCAACTAAAAACGGTACATCTTCACGCAGGACAGCATCTAAAAAGCGTTTGGCCACGGAAGCCATGATCGTCGGGGCGATCGCCCTTCTCTTCATTGTGGTGGCTCCCCTTGTCCTGAGTGACTTCCGCATCAATCTACTGGGGCGGTTCCTGTCCCTGGCGATCGTCGCCCTCGGCATCGACATCATCTGGGGCTTCACGGGACTGTTGAGCCTGGGGCACGGCATTTTCTTCGCCCTCGGAGGCTACGCCTTGGCAATGCACCTGAAGCTGCAATTACCAGAAGGACAACTGCCGGAATTTTTTACCCTCTACGGTGTCTCGGAATTGCCCTGGTTTTGGCAACCGTTTTACTCTTTCCCGTTCACGGTTATCGCCATTTTCGTCATTCCAGGGATTGTGGCAGGGCTGCTGGGCTATCTGGTTTTTCGCAACCGCATTCGGGGGGTGTATTTTTCGATTTTGACCCAGGCGGCCCTGGTGGTTTTCTTTAATTTCTTCAACGGGCAGCAAAAGCTGATTAACGGCACCAACGGCCTTAAAACGGATACAGAAACCATTTTTGGGGTGCTTGCCAGTTCTGACAGGGCGCAACTAGCCTTCTACATCATGACTGTCCTGATGCTGGTGGGCGGCTACGCTCTCTGCCGCTGGCTCACGAGCGGACGGTTTGGGCGGTTGCTGATGGCAATTCGAGATGACGAAAGCCGTGTCCGCTTCACAGGCTATGATCCTACGGGCTTTAAGGTGCTGGTGTTCGTTGTTTCTGGTGCCCTGGCGGGAGCCTCCGGCGCTCTCTACACAGCTCAGTCCGGCATTATCACCCCCAATGCTATGGAGGTCGCCTTCTCGATCGAAATGGTGATTTGGGTTGCAGTGGGAGGCCGCGCTACCATTGTCGGAGCGATTTTGGGGACGCTTATTGTCCGGTGGGGGCGCACCCTGCTTAGCGAGCAATTCCCAGAAATCTGGCTGTTCTTCCTGGGGGCGCTGTACCTGATTGTGGTGACGGTATTACCCAGCGGTATTGTCGGCTGGTTACGATACCAGGCAGGCGATCAAATTCGCCATCTTTTAGGGCGATCGCGCCCTGTTGCCACTTACCCCAGCCTGGATCTCAACCCAGAGGTCAAGAAGGAGTATGACGAGCTTTCCGATCATTCTGAATCCCAAGCCCCCCGTTAGGTTTAGAGAGGATAATACATCGTGGTTGCCAACATTCTAGAAATCGATCATCTCACCGTTAGCTTTGATGGCTTTAAAGCGCTCAACGATCTGAACTTTTCGATGAAAGACGGGGAGTTACGGGTGATCATTGGCCCCAATGGAGCAGGTAAAACCACCTTCTTGGACGTCATTACCGGGAAGGTGCAACCAACAATGGGACATGCCCGATTCAAAGGCAAAAATTTAAGTAAGCGGTCAGAAGATGCGATCGCCCGCCTTGGCATTGGCCGAAAATTTCAAACCCCCCGTGTGTATCTAAATCTGACCCCACGGGAAAACTTGGAACTCTGCTGCAACCGCACAAAGAGCGTCTTCTCTACACTGTTCAAGCCCACTCCTTCAGCAGAGCGCCGCACCGTCAGCGGGCTGCTGGAAACTATCAGCTTGGTTCATAAAGCCGATGTTCCCTCGGCTCTTCTGTCCCACGGCGAAAAGCAGTGGCTTGAAATTGGGATGCTGGTCGCCCAGGCCCCTGATCTGCTGCTGGTCGATGAACCCGTAGCGGGCATGACGGATGAAGAAACGGAGCGCACCGGGGAACTCCTCATTGCGTTGGCAGAAAGCCACTCCGTCATCGTCATCGAACACGACATGGAATTTGTGCGGCAAATCGCCCGACAAGTGACCGTGCTCCACGAAGGCAGCGTCCTCTGTGAAGGCACCATGGACGAAGTGCAGAATGATCCCAAGGTAATCGAAGTCTACCTTGGGCAAACTCCCTCCATTACTGCTGAGCAGATGACCATTCTACGAATTGCAGCGGCAATGGCCTGGGCAGATAAGAACTTTGCCCCCATCCAGCAAGACGTTATCTTGTCTCGCTTGAGCCGCCACTTTGCCCCTGACCCCGACTACCAGGACGAGCTCAGGCAAGAGCTTCGGGACTACCTGGCAAAAGAAATCCCTTTAGAGGAAATGGTGCCGCTGCTGAAAAGTAAGGAAGAAAAAGAGATGGTCCTCAAGCTTAGCTACGAAATCATCAGCTCCAACCCAATTAACGCGAAAGAAATTGTCGTGTACCAGCGTCTTATTGACCTCCTGGGACTGCCGGATGATATTGTCACCCGTCTCCAAACTGAAGTCACCGCCAGCATGAACTAACTCCTCACAAGAGTATGGTAATGCCGTGTTCTTACATAATTCTTGCTTTTCTACTCTTACTTTTCCCATGACTAACACTCTGACTTCTGCTCAACCTTCTTCTTCAACGCAAACAGCCCTGAAAATCAGTGACCTCAACGTTTACTACGGCGAAAGCCATATTCTCCGGGATGTGGACATGAGCGTGCCTACAGGTAAGATGGTGTGTCTGATTGGGCGCAATGGCGTCGGCAAAACTACATTGCTGAAAACAATTATGGGACTCCTGCCTGCTCGGCGAGGCATCATCGAGTTTGGTGGGTCTCCCATCAACCACAAAACCACTGACCAGCGGGCGCGGATGGGGATTGGCTATGTGCCTCAGGGACGGGAAATTATCCCCCGCATCACCGTGAAAGAAAACTTACTCCTCGGTAAAGAAGCCAACCCCAACAAGTCCCGTGGCTCGGATGTTCCAGAGGAAATCTTTGAACTGTTCCCCGTGTTGAAAACGATGCTAGGCCGTATGGGAGGAGACCTAAGCGGTGGACAGCAGCAGCAGTTGGCGATCGCCCGGGCCCTCATGGGCAAACCCCGCCTTCTACTCCTTGACGAACCGACCGAAGGCATCCAGCCCTCCATCATTCTTGACATCGAAGCCGCTGTCCGCCGCATCATTGAAACCACGGGCATCTCGGTGCTGCTAGTGGAGCAGCATCTGCATTTTGTTCGACAGGCTGATTTCTACTACGCCATGCAGAAGGGCGGCATTGTTGCATCCGGTGATACCAGCGAACTCAGCAACGCCATCATTCAGCAGTTCCTTGCCGTCTAGAAAGCATCATGCACTTCTATGCCGCAAGTGTGTCCTGGCCTGCCAACTCTACAGATATGTTGTCAGAAATGACCGTTGGAGCTAAACCGAGATGCTCACTGACTGCCGCATGTGGCCTGTCGCTGGCCTGGCCCAAAGATGCCTTTTCCAGAGGAGTATCCATATCTACACCGCCTGACATTGCGTTATCCGTGGCAATCGCCCCATTGCCTAACCAGATTCCACCAGATTCCTGGTCAATCGGATTTGCCGGAACGACGACCCCTGGCTCCACGGGCATCACGCCCTGGCCTGCTTGCTCTGGCATGATCATCCGAGAAGCTATGGCATCTTCATCGGCATTAAGCACGGTCTGACCCGTCACTGGAATGAATTGGAAATAGTCAAACTTAGCATTCTCCGCACCGTCGGTATGGGCTTCCAGGGCAATAAGATCACCGGATTGGATCATTGTTCCTTGACTAATAACTCGCGATACAAAATTTTTGGGTGTTGCATATGTGGCTCCCAACTCAGCATCAAACAGCCACTTAAACGTTTGATCTCCAACCGATAATGAAACAGGCGACACACCCTTACTCTCATCGTGATACCCTGCCACCACTTGGTAGCGGCCAGTCTCACCGGCAAACTCAGCCGTTGCCCGTCCTTTTTGGCCTTCCAGCTCAATAAGTGACTTACCTGAAGCAAACTTCGCGCTGTCCTTCTCATACGCCCCTTGGAGCCTCATCTCTTCTGCCTCAAGGCGAATAGGAGTAGACCTTGAATTCCCGTTTACAGGTAAATCGGATTGAGGTAAGGATACGAACGGGGTATCCGGCATCGAATCAGAATGTCCCTTTGGCATCACATCAAATTGTGAATGAGCTTGGGATGGCGACAGTGCAGACTTCCTGGAGATTGACCCCGCCCCTTCACCCTGTGCTGTACTGGCATCTACAGGAATAAACTCGATGAAGTCAACTTTGGCGTTTTCTGCTCTGTCTCGAGTGCTTTCCAAGCGAATTGTATCGCCTGTTTTCAAGGCAACGCCATCGGACACGACACGACTCATAAAATTATCTGGAGTTGCATAGGACGCCCCCTTACCTTGGTCAAACGTCCAGTTCATCCTATTATCCCCGATGATTAATGAAACAGGGGACGCGCCACGGCTTTCGTCGTGGTAGCCTACCACAACCTGATAGCGTCCATCCTCCCCAGTAAACTGGCTAACTGCGTGGCCTTTCTTTCCTTCTAGTTCGATGAGAAACTGACCTGACGCGAACTGAGCCGGATCTTTCTCGTAGGCACCCCTTAGAGTCATGTCCTCTGCTTCAACACGAATGGGATTCCCCCCAGGTTTTGAGTCGTCACCCAAGGAAGATAAAGGAGGAGGGCTTGGTTCTGTATCAGCCGAGGATGAGGATGATGGATTTGGCAGCGGCACAGGGGTGAGAGGAAGAGGGGGAGCCGATGCAGGTGCCTCAGGCTCAGAACCAATCGATGGAGTCTGATTGTCGAGACTTTCTGTGTCAGGCGTATTTCTGGCAGAGCTGTTGGCAGGGGGGGGCAGGGGCGATCGCCCGCCATTTGAGCGAATGGTGTCAAATTCATAGGCACCAATCTCTAACGCTCTATCTCCCGTGGAAGACGCCCTGAACCCGTCTTGATCATTCCGTTTATCGGTGCCAGAGAAGCCCGACTGAAGCTGATAATCACTGGCCCTGCTGCCTCCTGGCTTCATCATGGGCGGGGCAGTCGTCACATCAGACGAGCTGAATGCACTCCCTGCCTTCCCGCCATACCACAGGTTACGATCGAAGACTACACCTTTCGTACTGGGAACTTCCGCTAAAGCGTCATTTGAGCGCCCATCAGCATTATAAAAAATATTGTTAGCTACTTTGACGTTGCTGTTGTTCGGATCAGCTCCAATTTTTAGCATCTCGTCTGTGCGGGACGAGTAAAAGGTATTGTTGGCAATGAGCGTGTTTCTGAGGCCTTGGGTGCTGCGGTTAGAGTTGCTGTGAATTCCTGCCCAGGTTCCATACTGGATTCCTTTTGTATCAACTACGATATTGTTGCGGATTGTATTGTTATTCAAGTAATACTTTGATGGATTCTTTACCTCATACACCTCATTAGCCAGGGAAATGCCTGGAGCAGGCTTGCCATTTCGATAAAATCGCTCATCTTGAGAGTTGTAGATAAAATTGCCCTCAATGACAGAATCGCTAGCATTATCCAAGTAAAGGTTAACGCTAAAGCTATCGCGGATATCGTTGTTTCTGACGACAGCGTCGCTAACCACAACTAAGCCGATGGCATGGCCATAGTTTTCGTAGACGTTGTTGTCTGAAATAACCACGTCATCGGAATAACGAGCCTGAATCGCCTCGCCCCAGTTATTCTTGCCATTCGCCCCTTTATTCCTTAAGTTAGTGTGAAATACCTCGTTACCTTCAATGCGAATGTTCTGACTTCGCTGGGTGGTATCTCCTTCAATGTGCGCCAAATATCCTCGTACAGAAATGCCTTGATACTGGGTGTCGTGAATAACATTATCGAGAATATTGACGTGTTTGCCGTTAACCACTTGGACACCTCGGTTAGGCATCGATCGAATTTCCAGATCCCTCAGATCTACATGTTCTACATCTTTCATAAAGATGCCGATTGTGCCACGGGATAGTCGGCTTCCATCGATAATGGCGTTTTCTCCTGGATAAGAACGGATAACCAGCGGAGACACCGATGTTCCGTCTTGTCCGCTTCTGACTCTAATTCCTCGGTCAGGCTGATAAACGCCATCTCGCAAAAAGACGGTACCGCCGTTCCCTTCCGTCTGGTCAATGGCGTGTTGAATGGTCTTAAATGGACGGTCAATGGTTCCTGGATTGCGGTCATTTCCGGTCGGAGAAACATAATAAGTGTTGGCGGAGGTTGCAACAGATTTAGCCATAGTGATAATGAATCCTCAAATACTTCTGTCAAACACTCGCGTTGACACATTGAGTACGCTCAGATTGAATCTGAGTCATGTAATGCTCAATAGGCGAGTAAGGTCTCTCAAGGAATGCACGCCTGACGTTCTGTATTGAACCCTACCCCTCAAGAAGCACAGCAAAGTCTCTGTGCTCGTTAGCACAGCCAATCAGCACCTTCAAGCACTTGTAGAGCCTGAATAGGACGAGTCAAGTAAAGCTCGACTAGGGAGTCACGGAGGTGCAACACTGCCTACATCAAGTTGGATAGAGCATGTTGGATGCCAATCCTTACACCGCATTGTTTGCACCTGTTCCCAGAAGCGTATTCCCAAAAGAATTCCTCTAGAAGTACAGGGGATTCCTTCGGAAAAATTTTACATGACTGGGTTCAGTTCTTTACTTAGCTTTGTCGAAGACATAGACGGCAGGAGTACGGAGGCAAGGCGGGGATACCCCACTGCCTTCTTAAGTGCCTGGTTTCTAATAATCCTGCCCTCGACGAATCAGTTCCTATAGCATAGGTGTCTACACCGTTTTTAGTGCCAGTGTTGGTGCTGCTAAAGATTGAAATGAAACGGTAAATGAAGCCCTTTTATGCCATTGATATGGCAGCGTCCCCCGTCTCCCCATCAATTAAACGATGTATTGTGAGTTGAGAGCGATCGCCTTTTGCTGAACTATCCATGGGAGAGTCTACCTTTGCTTTGAGCTTCCTTCTCATGAGTTTCCTTCTCATGGAGGGTTGCAGTCTTATCTAAGTTCTAAGAAGACCGCTAAGAATCAAAAGTTCCCCCTTTTTGAAGTTCTCTTAAATTTTCTATTAAGGGACTTGCAAGAAAATAAAGGACCCGGAAAAGAGCAGCGGGCGCAGCCCGCTGCTCTTTTCTTCCGGTATCTTTTT
>CAYXJG010000231.1:0-8659 GCA_964465285.1 uncultured bacterium | reverse complement strand
TGTTGAACCAATTGCACACCGCTATAGTATTAGTCAGGCTGGCAGTCTGCTGCGTCTGATGATTGGCAGTGTTCCAGGGTGGCAGACTGCTCGGTTTCCTGCAAACGCAGGATGTTGGGTTCCTCTTCGTACACCAGCCAGAGGGTCGCCCCGCCGAGCAGGGCGATCGCCCCAACCAACATCCCTGCCAGAATCCGCACCTGAGCACGGAGGCGCTTCATCTCCTGACTCACAATCAAGGGCGGCTGAGAGGGAGCCGGAGGGGGCAGCACTTCAACCACTTGGACGTTGAGGTTATCCAGGGTCGTTGGCTTGGCACCGAAGGATACCTTTTTATGAAGCCAGTTTGTAATCAGTTCTGGACAATTTTTTTTGAACCACTGGTAAGCAATGAGGCGAAAGGCAGGCTTCGAAATAGACGCCACAGATTTGCCTAGACGGTTTAGGGGGGTGGGCTGAATTTTTTGGTTAATCAGGTTGACCGCACCAACGTCATACAGGCAATCGATAATAAGCTTGATCGTTGTCTCCTGGCTTCGGGAAAGATGATCGAGCAGCAAGCGAACGTCCTGCATTCGTTCTGCTTCAGTTCGCTTTTCTGTCGTTCGCTCGGAGCTTTTCATTAATGACACCGGAAAAAAACAACGCCTGAGAGACTATTCTTAAACCGACTAAGAAACGAGAACTAATTAATTTGAACTTCTTGTCATGGCGCGGCATCGTGATGCGATACTTTTCTACTACAATTAGATGCTATATCACTCTCAATCTCTAGCATGCTATCTATAACCTAAGGCTTTCAGCTTGAGTCTTCAAGTTTCACAGGTCGGATAACCAGGCTCTAAATTTACAGTTCCCTAAATTTATCCCGCCGTTGAGCATTGCCTGGGCAAGTTTTTATAGCGGTGTGCAATTGGTTCAACACACTGTACTTAATGTGCTTGCACAGCGCTATAGAGATGAGTGGCCGCGTCCGCTACCACACACGACTTGGCAAGTTTCACGCAAAAATTAGCAGCAATTCTCAGTATGGAATTCAAAGGGGCAAAAAGGTCGCCTTAGGCGACCTTTTTGCCCCTTAAACATAGACGAGTGAACGCCTATAGGGCGCGAAGTTTCCCAAAATGAGAATTGCTGCAAAAATAGGGGTTTGGGGCGCGTTCCGCGCGCCCCAAACCCCTATTTTTGTGTTGTGAATTTGAGAACTTTGCCAAGTTGTGTGTTTGGATTGGCCGCCACAGTTCTTTTGGACTTGTGGGAAACGTCAGGAGTTTCCAGAGGTGTCCTGAGAAGGTGGTGGCTGTGACGCGGTATCGATGTGGGACTGCCGCAGGGCCTCCAGTTGTGCCTCGATTTGGTTGATCATCTGAGCGATGGCTGGGGGCATGGAGGGCTGGGTGCCGGACGGGTCAGACGCTGCCAACATGCGATCGCGGATGGCGTTGACTTTTGTCTGTAAGGCTTGGGCAGTGCTGAGGGCGTCACGGCTGAGTTTCGACAACTGCTGCTGCTGGTAAAAACGGAGGGCGGCACCCCTCAAGACCTGGAGTGTTGCTTCTTCGCCAAATTTTGTCGGAATAAAGCGGAACCGCAGCAGCAACCGTTCGTTTTGATACATGCGCTCAAGCTCAATTTGCAGCGGTTTATCTGTTGCCTGCACCACAAGGCGGGTCAGTCCTTTGAGGGCTTCAACGACCTGGGTAAAGCGATCATGGGTTAAATCTTCGACAACAGACTGCACAACGCCGCTCTCACTCCAGAGAATACGCCCACTTTGCGGATTGCGCTCAAAATATAAACGCCCGATGCCTTGGTCGAGGACGCGAACGAGTAATTGTTGCAGCAGGTCAGGGGGAGTGAGGGCGTGCAACTCTTCTAAGGCAACACGGCGATCGCCCACCTTCAGTTCTAGTTGTTGGGGCGATCGTAGGAGTCCGCTGGGGGCCGCCCTAACCGATGCAGGAGCGATGGCAGAATCGCTTGACTTGGAGCGATTCGAGACGAATGGTTGGGCTTGAGGCCGCAATAGAGAAGAAACTGATGAAGTAGACTTTTCTGATGGAGTAGAGGATGGCGTCGGATCAGAGGCGATTTCTCTCTTTTCTGACACGCCATCGCTTGCCGGTGCCTTACGGCTGGCATGGCTGGCCGTGCTGGGTGAGGGGCGATCGCCTTTTTGTTCGTCTGAATCTCCCCGTTCTGATAGAGCTTCGGGCTTTTGCTCTAGGGATTCAACCCCAGCTTCATCTGCCCCGTCGTCTACATCCAATACGTCTGGGATCGCTGGGAAATCTACGTCTTCATCATCAGGAGAGGAGACGCATTTCCGAACACCAGCACCGTCACTCACCGGAGAGGGCTGTGACGCCTCATCAACCGTTTCCCAATCAGGTGCACTTTCGTCAAATAGGCTAATGGTGATAGTCGAGGCGTCGTCAATAGACCAGTCTTTGGGATAGCTTGGAAAGTCGTCAGGGTCAACTTCTGAGGGATCAAGGGTTTCAGGGCCATCAACGATGAGCGTTGGCTGAACTCCACTGTCAAGGATTGGAGGGGCATTTTCCCGCTCAGACAACCGCTTGGCCCGGCGGGACGCGGCAGACGGTTCTGGTAACGCTTGGGTTCTGGATTTTTCGTCGGTGTATCGAAGATAAGCGGTGAGTGATGCCCGGAGTGCGTTAGAAGAGATTTGATAGGAAACCAGAGAATAGTTGAGGTAGGACACAATGCGGCGGACGTAGTCCAGTGCTGATGTGTCATCTAGAGACACCATGCCCAGGTTGAGGCGGCTTCCTTCTAAAAATAGAGGCAGAACCTCATAATACAGACAGGCTTCAATAGGCAAAATGCCGTCAATCAGAATGAACATCTGCTCAACGTTGAGGCGTTCAATCACCGAGGGAGCGGTGTGCGATGACTCTTGGAAATACCTAATGATGTCATCGTAACTACTAGGATAATTAGGGTGACACCGGGGATCGTGACTTGGGGGCATCTACTGGACTCAATATTCAGGATTATTTCAGGGTGCTCCAGCATGACAGGGGCATCTCCATTTTGCCCGATTTCATTAAAATTCTATGGCGATCGCTCCATAAACCCCAAAAAAGTTTACGCATGGCTACGAACGTCCTGGGCAGCAAGATACACTTTATTCCACTCACTCAGCACCTGGGTAGATTTGAGGTTCAGCTCTCGGGCAATCGCCTCGACGCTTTCATCCGCTTTAAGCCTCTCAACAATATGCCGCTGCGTAGCGTTCAGCCCCCTCCAAAATTCATCCCACTGGGTCGTGGTTAATCCCAGACTGTGTTCTTTCAGCGATGTGCCTAACCAGGTCATCACCATGTCGGGCTGGGCCTTGACGCTAAACACGCGAATGGCGTGGTAGCTAATTTTTTCTCGGAGGCGATAGATCTGCTTAATGGGCATATTCATTCTCTGAGCAATGACTTCCTGGGTTTGCCCCTGGAGGTGGAGTTCAAGCCACTGAGCGGCTTCGCTACCCACGTTTTCTTGGAGGTACTCCAGAAACTCAGTTTTGACCGCTGACCGCAGCGACTGCTGTTCTTGCCAGGCTTGCTGATCCTGGTATTGGGAAATGGCTTCGGTATCGAGCAGGCTGACGGAATTTTCCGCATCATCCAGCACAATTTCTTCTGACACGATACGAATTAAGTCTCCGCTGGGAACCTGGGTCATGCCGCCCCGCTGCGATCGCCGCAGGTAGTTGACAAACCGATAGACAAGAAGCGGCTGATTGCGAATGGGGCGCAGGCAATATTCTTCAATGCTGGTGAGCATCAGGGCGTTACGCAGGCGGGTGTCGGTGGTGCATTGACTAATCCATTGGATTTGCCGCTGAATGTGGCGATCGCTCTGCAGCATCTCTTGAATCACTTCTTTAATCACGTCTACCACGCTGCGGCGGCGATCGCGCGACAACGCCACCCACGTTCGCACTTTGCTACGAATCAAAAACAAGCTTCCCAACCGTTGAATGAGCTGCTGATAGGCGCGCTGCTGGGACACACCTAAGTAACGCTGAATAAGGATGCGATAGCGATAGTCCATCGCCTGCTCTGCAATTTTGAGTTCCTTGGCGTCGATGCTGTCATACCGCGCTAGATCCTCACCCAAAAGCCATTTGACGATGCTCTCATGGGTTTTAGTAGACTGCTGAGGACGATCCGTTTGGAGTCGCGATCGCCAATTCTGCGAGAGAGTGTCAACAACTGTCATCAACGTGCCTTCCCAAAAATGCTAGCTTCATCATAGTGCCGACGTATCCGCTTTTTTTTAGCGTTTTGACGCACACTTTGATATGTCTTTTGCCCGTTTTTATTGCCTATAATACGTGGCTACTGCCCTCGTCTGACCAACATGCCTGTTTTATGCGGATGGATTGTCTTCATTCTCACTCTCAACGGCTAGCAATTGAAGAACACAAATCATCTGATCGAGCCGTCCCAAAATCTCCTGCTGCCCTACCGCCAGCACTCGCACAGCTTCAGCGAGCGTTGCTACATTTGCGTTACTCGTAGCAAACTGCTGCTCCACCTGGTCGATGTGAGACGCCAGGGTCTCAACCGTTTCACTGGCGGTTAAAACCGATGCCCCAATTTTCTCAACGACATCGGTCAAGCGATCAACCTGCGACTCGACTGTCTGCTCATTCACCTTGCATACTCCATCACTCTGCCATGTCATTATCTGTCGCATCCAAAACCATCAGGGGTGCCATGCATCGCTTCAATGCCGCAGGTGCTAAACACCCTCCACTATCCACCCTGCTCGTCTTGCAGAATTCTCTCCTTCGAATCATCCCAGTAGGCACTGCACGTCCAGACTTCTTTTCCTCCCTTGGGTTCAATTTTCCAGCGATAAATTGCTGATTTAGGATTCACACCCACCTCAATCAGCTTTGCGCCCATGTAATACTTCATCTTGTCTCGTTCTCGGTCTTTCATCGCAGGGGGCAATCCCGCGTCAAAGGTTTTTGAGAAATGAGCTTGTGTGTGCTTTGCCATAACCGTTGGTGCTACTCGAAATCAATCATGCTAGACACTCAGTTTACTAAACCTTTTGCTCAATTACGCACTGTGATGCCTGACTCGCTCACCCCCGAATCTCCCAAGAAAGCTTCGATTTCCCTGCCTCGTATTGAGGTGTGAGGGGCAATCCTGGGGGGTGCCTTCCCACATAGCTTGAGGCTGTCCCAGTCTCAGGCTATGTGGCATAACCTAAACGTAACCTTGATTAAGCTGGGTGATCGCGTCACAATACAAATAAGAGGGATTAATATTTCTTAACCCTGCTGGTAGACCGGTTAATCTTACGAATTGTGTTAAGTCTTTTGCATTCTTCGACAGTATCATTTGCATCGCAACCGCCCCCCTCTTCAGAAGCGCTGGACTATGATTTAGTGATTGTCGGCGGCGGCATTGTCGGCCTCACCCTCGCCAGTGTCCTCAAAGCGAGCGGATTGCGGATTGCACTGGTTGAGTCGCGGCCCCAGGCGGCAGCCCTTGAAAATCGACGTGCTTACGCCATTACCCTGATGTCCGGGCGCATTTTCGATGGCCTGGGCATCTGGCAAGATATCCTGCCTCAGATCACCACCTTTAAGACGATTCGCCTTGCCGATGCTGACTGTCATGCAGTTGTCAACCTCCAGCCCAAGGACTTGGGCACGCCAGAGTTGGGCCATGTTGCGGAACATCGGGTATTGGCGAACGCCCTGTATCAGTTTCTCGGGCAAGAGATATCGAACTCCGATGCATTGGGCGAAGCGACAGAGCCGTCAAGTGTTGATGGTTATGACTGTGGTGATTTTACTGATGATGACAATGCTGGAGTGACGTTTCACTGTCCTGCGAGGGTTAAAGAAGTGACCTATCAGCGGGACTGGGTTGATGTCAGAGTAGAGGAGGGCGATCGCCTCCGGCACCTCCGAACGCGACTGGTAGTGGCGGCAGACGGATCTCGGTCGCCCCTGCGCCAGCAGGCAAACATCGGTACCTTTGGCTGGCCCTACTGGCAGTCCTGCGTCACCGCTGTGATTCAGCCTGAAAAGTCCCACAACAACATCGCCCGCGAGCATTTCTGGCCCAGTGGCCCTTTTGCAACATTGCCCTTGCGGAACAACCGCTGCCAGATTGTGCTGACAGCTCCCCACGATCAGGCGAAGGCGTTTCTGGACATGGACGAGCAAGATTTCCTGGCTGAATTGGATCGCCGCTATGGGCATCAGTTGGGGCGGCTGACGCTAGTAGGCGATCGCGTGTTGTTCCCCGTCAAGCTGATGCACAGCCATCGCTACGTGCGTCCCCGATTGGCGCTGATAGGGGACGCTGCCCACAGTTGCCATCCCGTTGGGGGGCAGGGACTCAACTTAGGCATTCGAGATGCAGCGGCGCTGGCACAAGTCCTGACAGCGGCTCATCGAGAGGGGCGAGACATCGGCAGCCTGTCCATTCTCAAAAAATATGAGCGCTGGCGCAAACTGGAAAACTGGGTCATTCTGGGCTTCACAGATATGCTTGACCGTTCTTTCTCAAACACCCATGTCATCATCATGCCCCTGCGGCGGTTGGGACTCCGGTTAATGGCTGTACTGAAGCCCCTTAAACACCTATCCCTGAGCTTGATGACGGGCATGGCGGGACGGTGGCCAATCCAAGCTAAAAAATTTTCAGGCTTTTCTTGAAATCATCCGGTTTACCCCTGTGATGTCAGTAAAAGGGAATGGTAGATGCACCCTGATTCTTATCCCCGGCGCTTGCGTCGGGGATTTTTTTTGGCTATGACTCTACGAGCTTAGGTTCAAGCACGACTTGGCAAACCCCTTTTTTTCGTGAAACTTGCCAAGTCGTGTTCAAGAGCGTATCCCCCGCGCAGCGGGGGATACGCTTTCCTCCAATGTCCTAACCTAAGTGCTGCTACATCTAGAGAGATTCAGTGCAATGATGCCGCTATGCTAGGCTGAGGGGCACATTCCAACAAGGGACATCATGCATCGTCGTCATATGTTAGCCGGAATGGCGATCGCCACCGCCACCGCAGGACTGACCGCTCGCCGCAGTACCGCACAAACACGTCCACCAACGCTCAAACCACCCCGGCTCAAGCCCGGAGACACGATTGGCATCATCAGTCCCGCCGGAGCGACGTACCAAACTGAAGACCTCGCCATTGTGCAAGACGCCATTCGTGGCCTGGGGTTAATTTCCAGGACCGCACCCCACGCCCTTGACCGCTACGGCTATCTGGCAGGACAGGATCGTGACCGGGCAGCCGACATCAATGCCTTCTTTGCCGACGATGACATCGCCGCCCTGATGCCCATTCGGGGTGACTGGGGCAGTGCTCGGGTGCTGCCCTATCTGGATTACGACCTGATTCAGCAACATCCCAAACTCATCGTGGGCTTTAGCGACATCACGGCTCTCCTACTCGGCATCCATGCCCAGACGGGACTGGTGACGATTCACGGCCCCCACGGGCTGACCGCTTGGCGGCCTGACCAGGTTGATCCCTTTCGCCAACTCCTGTTTGAGGGCAGCACTCCTACCCTTGAGAACCCGCTGCTGGGGAGCGATGGCGATCGCCTCATGCCGGTGCAGGGACGGATTCATACCCTGACACCCGGCAGAGCTAGGGGAAAACTCATGGGCGGAAACCTGTCGGTTTTGTCGGGCATCGTCGGCAGTCCGTATATGCCTGACATGGAAGGCAATATTCTATTTCTAGAAGATGTTGGAGAAGCCCCCTACCGCATTGACCGAATGCTGACCCAGTTAAAGTTAGCGGGCATGTTTGACCAGCTTGGTGGATTTATCTTTGGGCAGTGTACCCGCTGCTCTCCCGGCACTAGCTACGGTTCCCTAACCCTGGATAATATTTTGCAAGACCATATTCAGCCCCTTGGAATTCCTGCCTGGTCAGGGGCTTGGATCGGCCATGTAGAACCGTTGTGGACGGTTCCCATTGGCACGGAGGTGGCGATTGATGCTGCCGAGGGCACGATCCAACTGTTAGAACCAGCCGTATCCTGAGAATTGAGCCTGCGTTGCTCTACCGAGATGTACAGACCCACCGAACAATTTGGCACGAACGATCACCCACGCCGTAGCAGCTCTGCATGGCATAGTCTTCTGCCAGCGACCGATTGGCTCCCCAACCACTGCCCGCTGCTCCACTAGAGGCTTCGGCTAGCGCCCCACAGCCATTGCGGAACCACACCATGATTTCGCAATCTCCTGTCCCTGATTGACTCTCGCATTCCCGCAATGCGCGCGTTTCGGCGGCACGCTGATTAGCATAGTCATAGGAATATCCGTGGGCCCATGTGCTAGGAGACCGGGCGATCGCCCCATAGTATTCCTGGGCGTTGGCTCGCTGACCGCCAATCGCGATGAGTGGGAGGGCGATCGCCGTTGCGAAGGTCATCTTGCGTAGAGTCGTCATCATCATTGTAGGAATCCTCCAAGTAAGTCCTATGAGTCTTCCTAATCATTCCCAGGGACGCACGGGTTCTCAACAAATTGGGGAGCGCTGTCCACAAAAGTTAGAAATGAGTTGAATACGACCATCTCACCATCCCACTATCACAAACGACTTGGCAAGTTTCACGCAAAAATAGGGGTTTGGGGCGCGC
>CAYXJG010000230.1:0-8683 GCA_964465285.1 uncultured bacterium | reverse complement strand
CGATGGTCGCGCCGCCCACGGCTACCGGACGGTCGATGGCGCTCTGGCGCTGGGGGCGGGTCAGGCGCGGCACCAGATATTGGCTGTCGTTGAGGGCTTCGGGCAGGTCGCGGAACTGGGCGCAGTCGCCCAAAAAGTCTGACCGCATGGTCAGCACGACATAAATCGGGACTGGCTCTTGCTGCGTCGCCGCCAGCAGCAGCTTGACAAAGGCAGAGGCTTCATCGCCCGCGTCCCGGTTTTGGACGCTCTGCTTAAAGCGAAACAGCTCCTCAAACTGATCCACCACCACCAGCAGGTTTTCGTGCGACGACAAGCGGGCTTGCTGCGTCACTTCGACCAAGCCCAGGGCACCACGCCGCAGGGTGGTTTCAGTAAACAGGGTATAGAGGCGGGCGTCGTCGCCCTCAACACCAAAAACCTGCGGATGATTCAATGCCTGAGCCAGATTGGCAATGGGGCTGTCTCCCGGACGCATCACCGCCACGCGCCAGCTCGACCCCGCCTGCACCATAAAGCCGCTATGCAGCGAGGGCAGCAGTCCTGCCCGCACCAGCGACGACTTGCCGCTGCCGGAGGTGCCGACAATGGCGAGGAACCGATGGCGTCGCAGCCGCTTGAGAATTTCGTCGGTCTGGCCTTCGCGCCCGAAAAACAGGTGGCTTTCGTCTACGTCAAAGGGACGGAGGCCGGGAAAGGGGTTAATGCGGGTTTGGGTGTTGACCATGTTAGATGTCCGATTAGATGTCTTCCCGTTGGGTGGATGAATACGGAATGAGCCCCCTCAATCCCCCTTGAAAAGGGGGACTTTGAGCGTTTCTCCTTCTACAAGGGGAGATCGAATGCAGATGACAAGAGGGACTTTGAGCTTCCCCCCTTCTACAAGGGGGGATTGAGGGGGGATCGAATGCAGAACCTCTGCAATCCCTCATGACGATCGCCCTCCCGCCGATTGAACCTTGCGAATAAACGATGCCAGATCCTCCGGAACAAACCCGTCAAATTGCTTGATGACGTTGGCTTCTCGGCTACGAAACCGTTTTTTAGCAGGCACACTATCGCCGCTGATGTAGAGGGCTTTGGCCGCGAGAGGCGCTGTGCGTCCCAGGCCGGGGGCTTGCTGAATCTCCCTTAGCTTGGTTCTCAGCCATGCTTCGCTGCCTGCGTTCCAGTAAATCAGCACGGCGTCGCAGTCCACGAGGCTGTCGTGGTGATAGCGGCGCACTTCGGCCTCATCGCCGTCAAATACCGAAGGAATCACCTCAAAGCCTTGCTCCCACAAGAAATCTTCGATGGGCTGAAGGGTGGTTTCGTAGTCCTGAACATCGCGCTGGTCGCAGATCAGATAGATCTGCGTGGGGTGAGGGGCTTCCTCCACAGGGTCATCGGTCGGGGTGTCCTGAGCGTTCAGGGTGTCCTGGATGATGGTTTTGAAGTCTTCGAGGGGTGTTTGCAGCAGTTCTGCTCGGTCTTGCAAGGTTGTGATAAAAAAGCCCTGGCGGGGTTCTTCAGGCTCTAATCCGTCGGGCATCCACACCAGCACATCCAGCCTGGGAGAATTCATCTCTGGGAACTGCTCAGCAGCGGTCACCGCGAGTTGGTGCTGGAGTTCTACCACAGACTCTTCGGCACCTTCAGGCACGATGCCGTAGCGTCGCCCCACGAGATGAATCGACAGCCGACACTGGGACAGATGCTTTGTGACTGTGGCCGAAAAGTCGGGGGTGTAGGGCAGGGCTTCGTCAGGCAGAATGCGATAGCCCCGCTGCTGCAATTCTCGACGGATGTTGTCGCGAGCGTCCCGCAAATCATGGGTGGTGTCGGCCAGGTAAATGGCTGGGGCCTCCTCGGTCGGAGCGCTGATGAGGGGTTGGGGGGCGCTGGGGGTTCCGTTATCGGGAGGAGGAACCAGTGGGGGCGCTAATTCATCGGTGCGGGGGGCGTGTCGCTCCATCTTTTCCAAGAGCTGATACACGTCGTAGGCTAGGTCGTTCAGCTTCGTCCAGTAGTTGATCTCGGCCTCGGTGCCGTATTTCGGGTCAAACTCGCGGGGGCGTCCGGCGGGGTCGGTTTGAAAGAACTCGTAGCCCAAGATGCCCTGAATTTCTTCGGGCTGATCCTCCAGGGCCACCGGAGTTTTAATCACCTTAAAGATGCGGCACTTGTCTCCCACGCGCACGCCGCCGCACTTTTCTGCCGCCTTGTAGAACTCTTTTAGCTCCCGAATGCACCACTCTGACTTCACATAGCGGGGCGAAAACACCGACAGCAGCAGCGCCACATTGGGAAGTTGCTTGACGATCGCATCACCAAAGTAGTCATTGCCCGTCAACTTTTCGTCGCGCCAAATCTTCGGGCGTTCTCCCCGGAGCTGAGCCAGCCGCACCTGGAGCGCATGGTGAAACTCCGAAATCCATCCCTGCTGGCCGTCTGTCAGCGTTTGGTTATCAATGTGGGCGTAGCTAATAAAAATGTGATTTTCAAATGACATCGTGAAGCAATCAAGGGGGGCTGTAAAAATACGAGGCAAACACTCTCTTCAACCTACTGCCATTATTGCTTTAACGGCCTCCATTTCGAAAGCGCTCTTCACTTCAACTCACGACTTGGCAAGTTTCGCGCACAGCAATTCTCATTATGGAAATTTAGGGAGCAAAAAGGTCGCCTTAGGCGACCTTTTTGCTCCCTAAATTTGTGCAAGTGAGCGCCTGTAGGGCGCGAAGCTTCCTAAATACGACTTGGCAAAGTTCTCAAATTCACAACGCAAAAATAGGGATTTGGTGCGCGCTCAGCGCGCGCCAAATCCCTATTTTTGCGCGAAACTTGCCAAGTCGTGCCTAAGATGAGAATTGCTGTGAAGAAAAAAAGCCGATGCAGCATTGCATCGGCTCGGCGTTTGGGTGTGAGGTTCTAAACCCAAGATTCAAACTAGTACTCTGTCATTTCTTGAAAATTAGGGTAAATCCCTCCGGGATTTACCCTAATTTTTAATTTTGACGCTGCACTAGAAAGTAAAGGTCGTTCGGATGCTGCCGACCACAATGTCATCGTTGGCTTCATTCTGGTCGGGGTTGAGCAGCCAGATGATCCCAGGGGTGATCGAGATGTTGTCGTTCAACTGATACTTGTAGAAAGCTTCTAAGTGAACTGGCGTGTTGTTTTCAATGGCTATATCGTCTACATCAATGCTACCGAGGTACGGTTGTGCACCGGCCACGATTCCCCCGAGGTTACCTTCTCCGAAGAGATCAGGGAAAGCCAGAGTGAGCGCATAGTTCCAAATTTCAGCGTCGCCTTCTTCGATTAGAATCACGTCTGTAAAGCCTCCCCAGGCGCTGAGTGTAAGCCAGTCTGATGCTTCAAAGGTGGCTTCAATGCCGTAGGAGTTAGCAACAACAGCAGTGTCGTCATCCAGACCGCCGATAGAGTTCGCCAACCCCGTTCCGGTGAAGCCTGAACCATCTCCTGCATTGTCGAAGCCAAAGTCGCCGCCCCCACCAAAGAAAGAGTTGAGATACGTGACAGCTAACCCGATTTTATTGGTTGGCGTCCAGGTGATTTGTCCCAGTGCAGAGTAGTTCCCGTTAAACAGCCCTGCTCCTTCGCTTGGATCGGAGCCTTCTCCGGCCAGATAACCTGCTGTTAGGGTAATCGTGTCGTCCAGAAAGGCGTAGTTCACCCCAGCACCTTGGCCACCGCCAAGACGATAGATGGGGTTCCGCTGACCAAAGGCAGAAATCGATCCGCTGCCGCCATCAAAGTCTTCAAGGTAAGGGTTGAGGGTCGGCGTGAAGTCGTCGAAAATGCCCGCGTTGGCGGCGATCGCAATATCAAAGCCCCCTAGCGGGAACAGATATTCCAGAGTATCTAGAGTGAAGGTATTGTCAGTGTCTCCAAACACTTGAGATGCCTGGAACGCCTCCGAGGTTCCACCCGCCAGGCTAAACGGTGTCACATTCCCCACCTGGAGTCGAGTAATTAACAGATCATCACCCGTAAAGCTGGTGTTGAAGTTGAGTCTTACCCGCTGCTGGAACACTGTTTGGCTATCATCATCATCTCCAAAGGTATCGGTGATGTTGAAAATCGCTTCTCCAGCTAACTTGGTGGTGGTTGAAAACTGATTGGCTTCCAGTTCAGTGGTACGGGCTTCGAGCGCATCAACTCGTCCCCGTAAGGTGGCCAATTCGGCGGCAAATTCTTCTTGCAAGCGCTGGAGCGCTGCCAAATCTTCCTGGCTGACCTTATCAGCCAAACCAGCAGCAATGAGTTCGTTAACTCGATCAAGACAGGCATTCAACCCTGCTGCGAATTCATATCGAGAAAGCGCACGATTGCCGCGATAGGTTCCATCGGGATATCCAGCAATACAGCCATAGCGTTCAACGAGCGACTGAAGCGCCTGAAACGCCCAGTCAGTAGGCTGCACGTCAGATAGTTGGGAGACAGATGTAACCTGACCGATGGTGACAGGGGCTAACTCAGAACTGTACTGAGTCACCTGCTCGATTGAAGAAACACCTTGAGCCTGAATACTTTGAGCCTGAATACTTTGGGCCTGAATACTTTGGGCCTGAATACTTTGGGCCTGAGCATTAAGAGGCTGAGCAGCCAACCAGACTCCTGCAAGCACTGGGGTGGATCGAAATAGATACCCCAACTGAATCGATTTCATATCACAAACTCCTCACAGGTAAACATCGTTTCGCCCAACCGGATCTTCTTGAACATCCCTGTTTGTGTTGGACGGTTGATGGTTAGCATGAGGTTAAAAGATGATGGCCGCGTGATGCTGAAATGACAATATCCTATATAGAAGCTTAGTTTTCTCTTAAATTTATCTTAACCTGCACTCAGGATTAGACCCTGTACTCTCGCCGTCTATGGTGGGGGCGATCGCCCCCACTACGTGACTGCACAGCCTGACAAGTTTCACGCAAAGATCGGGGTTTGGCGGGCGCTCAGCGCTCGCCAAACCCCGATCTTTGTGTTGTGAATTTGAGAACTTTGCCAGGTCGGGTTCGGTTTTAGCTTCGGCGGTATACAGATGAAGATTTGGTATTAGAGCTTTCACTAAACTTTAGTAAAGTTGCCGGAATACGTGTAAACACCCATGATGTTCTTAGAAATGAGAATGAAGTAAGTACCTTGGCACAATTAAAGACCAACTTCAAAACCCTGCGCTGCCCGCACAGCAGGCAGCGCAGGGTTTATGGGTTTTATAGTTAATGGTGACCATCTACTTATCAGTGCAGAATGCATTACACATAATTTTCTTTGCAGCACATCCCTACGGGGCGTACCCAAGGAAAATTAGGTCAATCATTTTGCCGAGCCGAACTGTTTAAATCAGCGAATTAAATCAGCGAATCCAAATTTTGGTAGAGCGATGATGCCGCGCCACCAAAATTGGAGTTGATTGACTCTTCAATCCTTGATTTTTAGAAAAATCTTGACGAACTCTAGACCGCATTGCACGTCACTATCATTTTCCTGAAACCATGACTAACTTTTCGCTAAACGGAACAGACCACCAGACGACCATCGGACTGGGCGGCCCCGATGCAGCTAACTCGATTTTCCCAACCGACGCATCGCCCCTCTCAGGGTTTTCGGCAGGTGCTTCCAACCCGCAACTTCCCAGCGCGGAGTCGGGTGCTCTACAGGGGGCACAAAATGGCATAGATTTAATCATTCGAGGACGGAATAAGAGGATTCGAGGCACATCCGGCGACGATTTGTTGGATGGTTCCAGGGGGCGCAAAAATAAAATTCGTGGCTTGGGCGGAAACGATGTGCTGCTGGCCGGTAAAAAGGACAAGGTGGTTGGCGGCGGCGGCAACGACACCGTTGATGCTCGTCGGGGCAAGGCCAAGAACACGCTAAAAGGCGGCGGCGGCAACGATGAGATTTTTGCAAAGAAAAAGGACAAGCTACTGGGCAATGGCGGCGACGATCTCCTGAATGCCAGTGAGGCCAAAGGAAAGAACACTTTGAATGGCGGCGGCGGCGATGATATTTTAATTGGCGGTAAGAAAGACGACCTGAAAGGGGGGAGCGGCTCCGATGAGTTTTGGGTTGCAGACGGTAAACTCCCGAAGCGCCAACTCCGGGTTCGAGATTTTCAACCTGGGCTAGACAAAATTGGCATTCGGTTAGATGGTGTTACGCAATTCAGCGCCATCACCCTCACCCAGCAGGACAGCGATACCCTCATCACCATCAACACCACCTCCGTAGCACTACTCCAGGGCGTCAATGCCAATGCGATCAGTGCTGATGATTTTCTGGACATTGAAAACGATATTTTCGGCTCCCGAACGGGCAGCCAGTTTTCCCAAAGTGCCCAGAACCAGGAAGACCTCCAGTCCCAGTTCACCCTCCACACTATCTCTGCCGATGGCCTGAAGATAACCGACCAGAATCCCGATCCAAAAGTTGGTGTGTTTAGGGGGGCGATCGCCAATCTCCAGACGGTCAGCGGACAGTTATTGACGGACGATGACGGCAATGTCTTGACCGATGCAAACGGTCGCGCATTGCTGAATCCCAACACCCCTTACATCGTTCAAAATACGCTGTTTGAAGAAGGCAACCTGGAAGCCAAACTGATTTATGGCAGTTCTGTTTTTGGCGGTCGGGACGTGATTCAGTACACCTTTTTCTCTGAAGAGAACGGTGTCCGCACCAATGAACTGGTGCGCTTTTTGGATTTCTTGAGCGTGGGCGACTTCAGCGACGAAATCAACGATACCGACGGATTTGATGATTTTCCTGTCCGATTTTTGCCCGGAAATTTCGATGCCTTACAGGCGGTTAACTCCATAGACTACATTTTTGATAACGGCCTCTTAGGGCTGACAGAATTTGTAGATCCTGCAACCAACACGCCGGGGTCCGCCGACATTATTTTGCGGGATGAATTTGAGGAAAACTTGGCATATTCCTCCTATGCGCTAGGGAGCCAGTCCCGCAGCGGTAGTCCGAGCGCTCAAACCGTCTTTGATGCCAATATTCTGAGCGCCGAGTCAATGCCGACCTTTGGGGCAGCCCAAGCAGGCGAGACGATTCGGGTTCGGGGGCGAAAGCAAAAAATAAAGGGCACCTCTGGAGATGACGTGATTAATGCGTCAAAAGCGAAGGGAAAGAACAAACTCATTGGCAAGGGGGGTAACGATACCCTGTTTTCCCGCAAAAACGATGTGCTGAAGGGAGGTGCTGGCAATGATGAACTGGACGCCCGGAAGGGAAAAGCACGAAATAAGCTTAAGGGCGGCAGCGGCAATGATCTGCTTTGGGCAAAGAAGAAGGATAAGCTGTTTGGCAACGGGGGAAACGATCGCCTCGACTCCAGTAACGCCAAGGGCAAGAACTTCCTGAAGGGCGGCGGCGGTGATGATGAGTTGCTGCCTGGAAAGAATGACCGAGCGAAAGGCGGCGGCGGTGCTGATATTTTCTGGGTTGCCCCAGGTACGTTACCGAGCAAAGCCGTTGTCGTCCAAGACTTTGAGGATGGTCTTGACCTCATTGGTCTGAACATCTCTGGACTCGACCCGTTTAGCGATTTAGCACTTGTCCAGCAAGGGACGGACGTGCTGCTGAGTGTGCAGGGTGCGGCGATCGCCCTCCTGCAAAACACCACCACTGCCCAGTTTACTGGCGAAGACTTCATCGATGGCTCCCAGACTCAACTTTCGGTAGCAGATGCAGTTGGCAAGCGAGAAGGCAAACAGTTTTCTCAAACCTCGGTTGATGAAACCAGCATCACCGCACAGTTCAACATTTCTGACCTGAATGATGACGGTATCCCCATCCCAGACAGTGCGCCTGCCGATTTGCGACTTGGAGTGTTCGCAGGAGCCGTTCAGAGCTATGTGTCTGGTAGTGGGCAACTGACTGATCTAGCTGCCCCAACGGTGCAAGAATTTGACTCGAATGATGCGATCGCCCTCACCTCTGGGGTTCTCCAGGCTGAATTCATTGATGACCCTGACCAAAATGATGTTTTCGCAGGTCAAGAGACCATCAAATATAGCATCTTACCTGCCCTGGGTGAGGATGCCGTCGTATCCTTCAGGGTACGAACCAACGCCTTCGACGGGTTTGACGTGAACCAGGCCACCAATAACCTGTCGTACATTGTGGACGAGGTGTTCAGCCGCAAGGGTGCGATTTTGGAAGATGGTGATGACTTCTTGTCCGGCTCTGTCTTGACGACGAGAGAAACCCGGACCTATTCCAACACGGATCGGGACATTGCAGGACGCTCATTCCTGGCGACCCAGTTTAGCCTGGTCGATCGTCAAGGAAGTGAGTTTGTGGCTGACCAGACACCCCTGGAGACTATCGGCACATTTTCTGGAGCCATTGAAAATTATGTTGATAATGTCCGGTTACAGTCCTTTGCCTTAGGAAACTTATCTGCCAGCTTAAACGGCAATACCGTAACCTATACCATCGCATCAGAGGATGCCAGCATTATTCGGAGTGCATCACTCGACCTGGTGGAGACTGGATTTGACCCGACCCAGGCTATAAACAATCTGGGATACATTCTAGAAAATGATATTCTGCAAAAAGCTTTCTTCTCTATCTAAGAAACGAAGATTAAATAACATCCCTTTTTATGTACCTATGCAGAATTAATTACAAACAAGTTTCCTAGGGGCACACCCCGTCGGGG
>CAYXJG010000229.1:0-8699 GCA_964465285.1 uncultured bacterium | reverse complement strand
CTTCAAAAGGTTCTCAAAAGTTCTCCATTAAACAGCTTCCAGTAGATTCTCTAAAGGACACAGCGCATGAAGGGCGATCGCGCACCAAATAACTTATCGGATGCACATAACTGGCATCGATTGAAATCGAAGCGCAAGAAATTCAGCGACTTTGTAGGGTTGAAAGATTCTGAAGACTTAATCAAGTTCAAGCTCAAATCGAGCAGTTCCGTCAAGCTAGTTGCCAAACGAAACCGAGAAAATATTGACCTTGAACTATTTGAAATTGACGGTAGGGAAAAAAGAGTCCTTCGGAAATTTGGAGAAACTGCGTTTAATTCCCTCACAAAACGAGTGCTCCGACGTTCCTTCAATTGGTTAGGACGATCAAAGCGAAACGGGAGCAAGCGAGAAAAAATTCGTACAGAGCTACAAGAGGGGACGTATTACATCCGCATCTCCTATGCTGAGCGCCGGGGTAACGGAACAAAGTACCGTCTCATCGGAAAAGCTCAAAAGACGCCCCAAGATCTGGCCGACATAGCTGGTAATACATCAGCAGACGCCCGCTCAATCATGTTTAGCGACAAGGGCAGCTTCATGGCAGAGGAGTCGGTTGCAGCAGGAGACTTAGACTATTACAACTTTTTCGTAAATGGCAAGCAGAAAATCCACATTAAGTTGACCGAGTTATCTGCCAATGCTGGATTGCAGCTCCTTTCTAGTGATGGCACAACGGTGATCAGAGAATCCGATAATGCTGGGACAATCTCAGAAACGATTGATCGCCTCCTTAATGAAGGGACATACTACATCAGGATCGATTCAAAAGATGGCAAGGAAACCTCTTACAAGCTTTCTATCAACCAACGTGCTCTGGTCCGGTCGTCTCTTTACAATGGGTCGGGGTTGCCTGAAGATCAGGGCTCGCTTGAGTATGGGCAATTCCCGATCTCTTATGATCAAGCCGCCGAAGCATTGGGGGTTTCGGTGGATCTCTTAAAAAATCAGGCTGCAAATGCGGGGTTAGATGACTTATTCGATGCCCCAATCACGCCAAGCATCAGTGCCAATGGTGTCACGGTAGACACTCGCTTTTCGCTAACCGATGCGAATAATGGGTATGTCGGCTATAGCAACTACGAACCTGACCTTTCTTCAATCAACATACTTACCCTTGCACTCAATCCTCCATCGAGCCTTGCTGATTTAGATATTGACATTGATCCCGTTAGTGCTTCATTCCCAGTCCTTGACTCGTCAGTTGGGTATAGCCTGGAGTTTGATTTAGCTTTGAATGCTGAGAGCAGTGGCCCAAACCGGGCAGGATTCAACTTGATTCTTATGGATCAGGCGCAGCAGGGCGTAGAACTGGGATTTAAGGGCGATCGCATCTTTGCCCAGTCGGAAAATTTTCAGACAGCAGAAAGCGCACCTTTTACAACATCATCAGCCACTCCCACAAGTTTCAAGCTTGACGTCCAAGACAACGAATATCAGCTCTTTGCCAATGACAGCTTACTCCTGCAAGGAGGGCTACGACGCTTTAACTTTGACCCAGCAATGAGTGAGCCACCATTGCCGTTGAATCCTTACACTACACCCAATTTCCTATTTCTGGGAGATAACACCGACCAGGGCTATTCAATATTTACGCTGGGATCTGTTTCACTGTTCACATGATGTGAATTGACCGCGTAATCCAGCCATGTGTAGGAAGACTAAAGTCGTGTGCAAAAACGACTTGGCAAGTTTCAAGAAAAGACAGGGTTTTGGGGCGCGCGGAGCGCGCCCCAAAACCCTCTTTCCTTCGTAAACTTTGCCAAGCCGTGCTTGACGGGGAAATCTGGCTTGGGCTGAAATGTATTAGTCCGTGGTGGTGGCATGGGCGATCGCCCGTAAAAAATTGACATAAAAATTCGAGTTAATTCGCATTCCTTATAAAAAAAGTACACAAGATACGGTTTTTCCCTAACGGATTGCAAAGAACTGCCATATTTTAGTAATCCTCTATGCCAATTGCCCAGAAGCCTAGGAATATAGGGATGTCAACTGCCATCGCTCTTGAGCGCCTATCCAAATATCGCATTCTAGGGTTCGGACTTCTAATCCTTCAGGGACTTTTCAGGTAGGCACCATGAATCAAGAATTGAACAAGATCTGGTTCTGTCAGAGCAGCAGGGCATGACCGTGTGGCTCCAGCAAAATCGGGTTCACCATGATTTAATTCTCGTTCCTAAGAAAAAAGAATTCAATATAATAAGGCATGGCTAAAGGAAGGAAAGGATTATGACACAGGTATCACCTAAAACAACCTCTAAACACTTAGACTTACTCGAAAATGCTGATGCTGCAACGGGCGCTGAGTATCGCCAAGAAGCCCAAGAGATCCTAGCCGATCCGGAGGTAAGCTTGAACGAGCGGCAGGCGATCGCCGACAAGCTGAACCATGCCAATCACTTACTTGAGCTACGTACCGTAGTCAGCGACGAAAGTTATTAATCACATCTAGCGGTGTATAAATTGGTTAAGCACACCCAAATGTGTTGAGTGGCGGCGCTCTGCACCGCCACTCAACAACCTGTATACGGTTTTTGGGGGCGGACGCACTGCGTCCGCCCCCAAACCGCAGCAATTCTCATTATGGAAATTTAGGGAGCAAAAAGGTCGCCTTAGGCGACCTTTTTGCTCCCTAAATTTGTGCAAGTGAGCGCCTGTAGGGCGCGAAGCTTCCTAAAATGAGAATTGCTGCTATTTTTGCGTGCAACTTGCCAAGTTGTGTTAATACTAAGTCCGTTCTGTCTAAGTTCTAAAAGCAAGAAGGCGGCGCGCTTCGTGCGCTGCCTTTTGGTTCGGTTTTGATTTCGGGGGGTTTATAGATGGGGATTTGGCATCAGTCCTGCAAAGTTTATGATTCTGAGCATTGACCCGGTGAATACTCACATAACTCTCATCATTAACGAAATGGGCTGAATTATGCTTAGAAATGTGGATTAAATACCCTGAACAAATTTTTGCTAAAGTAGCGTGGCAGTGTTACGCCGCCCTGCCAAAAATTAGATTTTATTTATCCTCAATCCTTCATGAAGTGGCTGTTGGGCATTTTATTCAAGACTGATGACGTTCATTCACCGGGTACGATCGTCAATTCATCGCGCATGTAAGCATGTCATGCCGTTGCGAGCTAGCATTGACATGCGCTCCCTGCAATTTCGCATGACGGCTGGCGCTGCCCTGGTGTCTGTGCTGGGCATTGTGGGGGCATCAGCCTGGATGAGTTGGCGTGCCCAGGCCATCATCATAGACAGCCAAAAGCAACAAGTCCACGACCTGGCAGAGCAGTTGCCCCAGGATATTGCCATGTACACCATGACCATGTCTCAGGACGCTGCCATCGAAAAAATGGTGGAGGTGCGATCGCTCCCGTCGGTGTCTATTGTCGTGACTTCAAATGAGGGGACGGTTCTCGCCAAGTCAGACAGTCTTTGGCATAGTGAGGCATTCTTAGACGACTTGCCGACAATTTCTACCCTATCCGTCCAGCCAGGCTCGTTTCAAGTGGCTGGGAACCACTATATTGGCTGCAAGGGGCCACTAGCCGTTGATGGGCAGTTCCTTGGAACCGCCTACGTAGCACTGGATGTCACCACAAGTCAACAGATGGTTAATGAACTGATGCTGAGCTTGGGAGGGGTAACCCTACTGGTGATTGTTCTAATTCCGGGAGCGATCGCCCTGTACATACGGCGATCCATGCAGCCCCTACGCCAAATTAGCCAGATGACTGCTGACCTAACCGTCGATGACCTCGACCATGTGCAGTTTCACCTGGAAAACGCCCCCTCGGAAGTCCGGGAACTGGCCCAAACCTGTGAAGTCACCTTACAGCGCCTCGCCGATGCCCTGGCCCAGCAGCGGCAGTTTGTAAACGATATTTCCCATGAACTCCGGACGCCGCTCACAGTGGTCTCTGGCTATTTGCAGAGCATTCTCCGCCGCCACCACCTGCTGAATAACCTCCAGCAAGAGGCCATTGAATCAGCCGCATCTGAAACAGAGCGGACGATTGAGCTTTTGCAAGATTTGCTCGTCTTGGCCCGTGCTGACAGCGGCAATCTTCAGCTTTCCCTTATCCCCACACAGCTAACAGTTGTGCTGCGGGATGCGATCGCCCTATTCCAAAACACCACGCCCCACCCAATCAATCTCGATATATCTGACGATGAGGTGTATGCACAGGTCGATGCTGAACGGCTGAAGCAGGTTGTTTCAGATTTAGTCGAAAATGCCATTCGCTATTCCGCTGCCGACCAGCCCATCACAGTTCGTCTGGCTCAAACCGACAATAGTGCTATTATCCAGGTGAGTGACCAGGGAATCGGCATTCCTGCTGAACACCAGACGCAAATCTTTAACCGATGCTACCGGGTGGATGAAGCTCGTGCCCGTTCAACGGGGGGGTGTGGCCTCGGGTTATCGATTGCCAAAACGCTGATAGAGGAAATGAAGGGCACCATTCACCTGGAGTCAGCCCCCAACTACGGAAGCACTTTTACTATCGCACTACCGTTGTTCCGAGAGGATGGCCATGACACAGACTATCGTAGTCGTCGAAGACGAAGAAAAACTCGCTCGCTTCATTGAGATGGAGCTGAAGTATGAGGGGTATGAGGTCAGCGTGGCCATCGATGGGCTAACTGGACTGACCCAGATTCGCAGCACCGAGCCTGACTTGGTGATCCTCGACTGGATGATGCCAGGAATGACGGGGCTGGAAGTATGTCGCCGCCTCAGACAGACCGGAGCAAAGATGCCGGTGATTCTGCTAACCGCGAAGGATGATGTAAGCGATCGCGTTGCCGGGCTTGATGCAGGGGCTGATGACTATCTAGTGAAGCCCTTCAGCATTGAAGAACTGCTGGCCCGTATTCGCGCTCACCTCCGCCGTACCCAGGACACTGAACAAGAAGTGCTGCGGTTTGACGACCTGATGCTCAACCGCCAAACTCGCGAAGTCACACGGGGCGATCGCGCCATCGAGTTGACTGCTAAAGAGTTTGACCTGCTGGAATATTTGCTGTCTTACCCCCGCCAGGTGATTACGCGCGATCGCATTCTCGAAGAAGTATGGGGCTACGACTTCATGGGCGACTCCAACATCATCGAAGTCTACATTCGCTATCTGCGGCTTAAACTGGAGGCGGAAAACGAAAAACGCCTCATTCAGACCGTGCGGGGTGTCGGTTATGTCTTGCGTGAGTAGCCTCTCTACAGTGTATAGACGGTGGTGACGTGAAATAGCTACCCCGAGGAATAGCTACACGATTACCCCTCGTCGCCAACCTCATCCCAGAGCCGTTCGAGTTGATAGCGCCAGGCCCCCAGCACCCGATCCCGCTGGTCAGGAGACTGCTCCATTTCGCCCATGAGTCCCTCCCGGTAAAACCGTTCGAGGCTCTGCATGGTCTCTTCCAGGGATTGTCCCTTCATCTTGGCCGCATAGATGATCTGGCGAATCTGGGAGTCTGCAACCTGCCGGAAGGTGTCGGACAATCCCTTTTGCTTCATGGCGACAAGCCGGGCGATCGCCCGTTTCAAGTCGTCTGGCGTCAATGTTGCTGTAGCGTGTTGAAAGACACCCCACAGCACATTTTGGTAAAGAGCATATCGGGCCTCCTGGGTATCATCAAAGTTAGCTTCGAGTAACCGCTCTAGAAAGGGCTGCGCCTCTTGAGCTTGGGCAATGGAGATGAGTACCCTGAGCCAGGAGCGATCCTCCGATAGAAGAACCAGCAGGCGAGAATCCCCATCGACCACTTGCCAGCTTTCTGGCGGATCGGCTTCTACAGTGCCGCCAAAGAGTTCTGATAGAAGGCCAGTAATATCGTCGGGGGTCATGGTGTTTGTATCAAGAAGGTGCAGAGCCATTGTAGCGGGTACGTAAACTCATCTGTTCTTAATTTGCTATGCGTATTCCGCAGCGTTCATCCTTCAGGCATAATGATGAGCAGTCTGTGGTGTTGAGCCCCCAACTTCCATTCCTGAATGATTAGTCTCAAAAAAGCGATCGCCGGATTACTCTTAATCATTGGGCTTCCCGTGATCGTGTTTGCTGCCCTTGAAAGTCGTCGTGCCAATCAGGATACCGGCAAGCCGCCGAAGCAAACCACCGCCCTGATGGTGCTGGGGTTGGTACCCACGGCGATTGGCGGGTTGCTGTTTTGGGGAATGCATGACGACGCCCGTCGGGATGAGCGCGATCGCCTGCGGACAGCGTTCTTTCAACTGGTGAAAGCAGGCAATGGTCGTATTTCTGCTACAGACTTCTCCATCGAAACGGGGCTTGCCCCCAGTGAAGCACGGCTATATCTGGATGACCGAGCGCGGTATTTCCATCCGACCCTCCACATTGATGACGAAAACGGCATTATCTATCATTTCCAGTTAGGTTTTGCTGATCCGACATTGCTGCTCGAAGAAACGAGTGAGGAAACGCTAGAGCCAGAGCCGCTTCACTTTACGGTCTTGCTGCGGGCAGTGGCCCCAGAGCATGAGGAGGAAATCCTTCAGGTGCTTCAGGAGATGATGAACGGGGATGCTGACACTATCAAAGAAGTGCTGGGCGAGCCGCTGGTGCCCGTGCAAATTGGCGTTCCCCTGGCGATCGCCCAGGACTCCCGCCAGCGCCTTGAGGCAGTAGGAGCAAAGGTACTAGTAGCATTAGAATAATGAAAATCAGAGGGCACTCCAGGGTTGTATGGTGAGCAGCCTGTGTCTACCCAGCCCACCAACCTGGGATGATTCTGGAGTTGAATGTGGCATGGGGAAGGGATTAGGTATTGATGAATCAGCAGACACGGGGGGCGATCGCCGCCGGACATCCTGAAACTGTGGAGGCAGGGCTTGCGATCTTCCGTATGGGCGGCAATGTATTTGATGCAGTGGTGGGGGCGATGCTAGCCTCCTGTGTGGCGGAGCCTGCGCTCACCTCCCTGGCCGGGGGCGGCTTCCTGCTGGCGCACACCGCTGATAACCACAACACCCTGTTTGATTTCTTTTCTCAGACCCCTTGCCACAAGCGAGACACCCGCACTGTTGATTTTCGAGCCGTGGACGTGAATTTTGGCACCGCCACCCAACAGTTCCACATGGGTATGGGGGCGATCGCTACTCCCGGCACTCTGGCAGGCATCATGCAGGTTCACCAAAGACTGGGTCGCATTCCTTTTAGCGAGGTGATGGCTCCCGCCCTTCATCTGGCGCGCACAGGGGCACTGGTCAACGACTTTCAAGCCTACTGCTACGGGATTCTCTCCCCCATTCTGCTGGCGTCCCCAGAAATGCGACAAATCTTAGCTCCAACTGGGGAACGGGTCAAACCAGGCGATCGCATTACCCTGCCCCAGTGGGCGAATACCCTGGAGTCTATTGCGGCAGAAGGGGTACAGGTGCTCTATGGCGGTGATATTGGACAGCAGTTGGTGCAAGACTGTCGTGATCGGGGCGGCTACCTCACCCGTGAAGATTTAGAAACGTACCAGGTGATAGAGCGATCGCCCCTTACCCTCAACTACCGGGGACACACCCTTTTGACCAATCCCCCGCCCAGTTCCGGCGGTGCGCTGATTGCCTTCAGCCTTGGCTTGCTCTCCCAGTATGACCTTGGGAAACTGGACTTTGGCAGTCCTAACCATATTGAGAGACTGGCTCGCGTTATGCAGGTGACCAACCTGGCACGAAAGAATGGCTACGACCAGCGGCTCTACGATCCCCACATTCTCGACACCTTTCTGGCGGACTCCCATATCGCTGACTATCTTCCCCTGCTGGAGTCCATGACCCATGCTGCTCCCCTCAATAAATGGGGCAGTACCACCCACATCAGCGCCATTGATGCCGAGGGCAATGCTGCCAGCGTCACCGCATCTAACGGGGAGGGCTCTTCCTATGTCATTCCCGGTACAGGCATTATGACTAACAACATGCTAGGCGAAGCTGACCTCCACCCCCACGGGTTCCATCGCTGGGTCGAGAACCAGCGGATCTCCTCCATGATGGCTCCCACGATGGTGCTGCGGAACGGCAAGCCTGAAATTGTCTTGGGGTCAGGCGGCTCCAACCGCATCCGCACCGCCATTTTGCAGGTGGTTTCCAACCTCCTTGACTTTCACATGCCTGTCCAGCACGCCATCAACGCCCCCCGCATCCACTGGGAAAACGATGTGTTCAACCTCGAACCCGGCTTCAGCGCCCTTCCCACCCACTTACTCACCCACTCACCCACTCAACCGCCTACTCCTTTCCCCTACGACAGCACCGTTATCCCCTGGGATACTCACAATATGTTCTTTGGCGGTGTTCATGCAGTCGTCAGGCAACCCGATGGAGCAATCGACGGGGGAGGCGATCGCCGTCGCGGTGGAGCTTTTGCATCTCTTCCCTAAGGCAATTTTGGACTTTGAATTGGCGATTTTAGATGAGGGACTTGCAAGAAAATAAAGTACCCGGAAAAGAGCAGCGGGCTGCGCCCGCTGCTCTTTTCTTCCGGTATCTTTTTTAGCCGCAGATCCCTTAGCGATTTTGCATGTTAAGTGCCTATGCAGAATTAATTACAAACAAGTTTCCTAGGGGCACACCCCGACGGGGTGTGCCCCTAGGAAACTGTGTACACGACTTGGCAAGTTTCACACAAAGATAGGGGTTTGGCGCGCGCTCCGCGC
>CAYXJG010000228.1:6850-8707 GCA_964465285.1 uncultured bacterium | reverse complement strand
GGGGGATCCCCCTAAATCCCCCTTGAAAAGGGGGACTTTGAGCCAGTTACTCTGTAAGCCCCCTTTTTAAGGGGGCAGCGACAGCGGGGGATCACACCGCTACGCTAGACAAGTACCGGGCTGCGCCCGCCCACTCAACAAAAATGGGATGCCCCCCCGCAACTCAACAGGTTCGGGTCTGCTTAACCAATTTGCACACCGCTGTAAGTACATATTGCTAAGAAAAAGTTTCCTACCGCAAGTAATTTAAAATACCGATGGCGATCGCCTCTGCCATCTGCGTTCGGAAGGTCGGGGTGCGGAGTCGGGGCGCATCCTGAGCCCCGGTGACGAACCCGGTTTCCACCAGGGCCGACGGCATGGAGGTGTTTCGCAGGACATAGAACCGGGCTTCCCGCACACCGCGATCGCCCATGCCCGTGCGCTGCAGAATACTCTGCTGAATGCTCTGAGCAAGACGATACCCAGCATTGGAGGAGAAATAATAGGTTTCTGCGCCATTGACCTCGGGGCGGCTCATGCTGATGGCGTTAGCGTGGATGCTGACGAAAATATCGGCGTTTGCCCGTTCCGCGATGGAGACGCGGGGAGCTAAGTCTACGAACTGTTCTCCATTTCGGGTCATTACCACCTGCACTCCCTGCTGCTGGAGGAGTGTAGCGACCTGCCGCGAGATGTCGATCACCACATCGGTTTCTCGGAGTCCTCCAATTCCGATCGCTCCAGGGTCTCGACCGCCGTGGCCCGGATCGATAACGACTACGTAGCGCCCGTTGGGAACGGTGGGGAGTGTGCCAGGATTCGTGGGTTGGGTCGGTGGGTTGGCAGGGGGCGGAGGGGCGGGACTAGGGGAATCGTTGTTGCTTGCAGGAATGTCCAGGATTTGCGCAATGTAGCCATAGGTGCGGAGGCGCTGACGCATGACTTCCGCTTCAATGCGCTCCCGAAACACGCCCACCTGCATCATCAATTCGCCATCCAGGGCAACTCGGAAGGAGTCAGGGACGATGGCGCGAATGCGGCGTTGCACCTCCAAGGTATTGGCAGGCACCACCACTCGATAGCTGAGGCCGATGCGGGAGGCATGTTCGGAGGGCGGTGGCGGCGTGCCGTCAAAGAGGTTCGGACTGACTGGTCGGGGCTGAGGGGTGCGCTCCGGCGCTGGGGTTGAGGTCGTGTCTGGGGTAGAGTCTGGGGGGGTAGGCCGAACGGTCATGATCGGCGGTACGCGGGGCGTGTTGGGCCGGGCCGCTGCAATCAGGCTGGAGAGGGATTGGCTGTGGGTCAGGTAGTAATGCCCCAGGGGCTGGCCGTTGTATACCCGCTTGGTGATGCTCCAGCCGGGATTGAGGGTAATTTCCACCAGTTCTCCGGCGACAAGCTGTGCCGTGCCGATCTCCAGGTCAGGGACGGTGCGGTCGGTATTGGGCGAGGCCAGTAGCCGCAGGGTGTTGCCGTCCCGGTCAATGCGGAGGCTGTAGCGCCAACTCAGGTCTTCATTACCCACCCTCAGAGAGTAGCCGTTGCTGTCGGTTCCCCTGCCACAGATTCCGGTGAAATCAAAGTCCAGCAGCAGCGGATCAATGGTGTCCCCCTCATCTCGCCAGCACTGCCGCTGGTTGCCCACCTGCTCCAGAATCAAAAGCTGATGGGAACGGCTGCCGACAGGAGAAGCGATCGCCACGACCCGATTCTCGTCCAGGGGACGATTGGTGAACGCCGCCGCATTGGCAGGAGCCGTCCATCCCCCGGCAAGGCTGAGGCCGAGGGCGGTCAGGATAGCGAGGCGTAGTTGGTGGATGCGTGTAATCATAGCGACGTCAGGGGGTAGAGGGTGGAGGGTGGAGGGTAGAGGGT
>CAYXJG010000228.1:0-6750 GCA_964465285.1 uncultured bacterium | reverse complement strand
GAGGGTAGAGATGAGTTCTACTCCCCAACCCCTCATCCCCCTATCCACCGATCTAAAGGCTCGTAAAGTCAGCAGCAGTGAGGTCATTCACCTGCACGTCGTTGATGAGGGCGATTTTGCGGTCATCGAGGAGAATCAGGGCTTTGTAGCTCCGGCGTGTGTTGCCCCGCTGCTGAAAGTCCAGATCGCGGTACTTGAAGCCGTCGAGGGCGAGGGTGTCAGTACCGTCTTCGTAGTCGAAGATGCGATCGCGCCCCCGCTTGGAGTTCAGCACGAAGACATCGGCTCCGTCGCCTCCATAGAGGCGATCGCGCCCCTTTTTGCCGTCCAGATAATCATCACCATCGCCGCCGTTGAGGGTGTCTTTACCGCCGCCCCCGGTGAGGATGTCGTTTCCGGCATCACCGTTGAGGGTGTCTCGGCGGCCTCCCCCGTTCAGCTGGTCGTTGCCTGTGCCCCCGTCAAGCCGGTCTTTGCCGCCGTTGCCTGCCAGGGTGTCGTCGCCGCCCCGTCCGATGAGTTGGTCGTTGCCCTTCTTACCTGCAAGGAAGTCATTGCCCTCAGTTCCGGTGAGCACATCATTGTTCGATGTGCCGATGCGGGAGATACCCACGGCGAGGGATGACAGTTGGGTGAGGGTCAGGGTGTAGTCGCCTTCACTACCATTCACCGCTCCCAACCCCGAAACCGGATTGTAATTGCGGGGTTGGCGGCTACTGCCGCTGACGCCGACATAGTAGGTGGCTCCTGCCTGGGCGGTGAATTGGATGGCGCTGCCTCGGGTAATGGGGTTTTCGTTGTCGTTGAAGGCAAGTTCGTTGCCCTGGGCATCGAACAGGCGCAGGAAGGTATCGGCAGTGAAGGCATTGGTCGCCAGGGTGCGAATGGAGACACTGCCGGTTGCCTTGGGGACAAAACGGTATAAATCTACGTCGGATGCCCCGGTCACAAAGCCGTTGTCGTCGCCGATAGTGCCGTCCACTACATCGCCCACCTGAATATCTCGGATGCCGCTGGCGGTGAGGGAATTGTCTGTGAGCTTGGCGGCGTCAGCGCTGGAAAGCAGGCGGCTGGTAAGGTAATAGTCTCCGGTGTCCCCTGTGGAACCGCTGCCCAGTTGGAAGGGATCGAAGTTGCCGTTACCGTATCCGGCGATCGCCACGTAGTAGTCCATATTTGCCTGCACCTGGACGCGCAAGCCCGGATCGGCTCCATCCCGATCATCATTGCTGCCCAGCAGTTGACCTGCGCCGTTGAACAGGTAAGCAACGGTGTCTACGGAATCTGAGAGGGTCACCCCTGTGCGGGAATCAATATCAATGTCAAGAATACCCGTGGCTCCAGGCTTTACTCGGAAGATGTCCACATCCTGGCGGCCTACCTGCACCGTGCTGTCTCGACCGATGGACTGCACCTGGCGGCTGCCGGAGAGGGCGAGGGCAGGGAGGCGCTTGGCTTGGTCGATGGTGCCGTTCTGATCGTTACTGGCAAAGGCGATCGCCAAGTTATACAGTCCCGTTTGGTTCGCGCTGGGACGGTTGTTTAGATTGCGCGGGTCATAGGACGAGTTGAGCCGCTCTGACACTGCCACGTAGTAGGTCTTGCCCCCCTGCACTGAGGCGGAGAGGAAGCTGTCCGTGGTGTGTCCCTCGAAGGTGGAAAGATTCGAGGGATTCCGATAGACCCGGTTGTTGAAGTTCGTGGAGAACTCGACAATCTGTCCCTGATCATTCACAGCGAACCCATTATCGTTAAACCCGACCTGGAGGCCGTTCTCATCAAACACCCGAACGAGGGAGTCCACATACTGGCCATCGCTGAAGGGAGTGTCGATGTCCAGTAGCAACCGTCCGGCGTCAGGAACGTAGACCTCAAACATATCCACATCGGCAACGGAGACGGGAGTGGAACCATCCTGACCGATGCGTCCCTGCACCTGGTAAGGCACACGGCTGGAGCCGGGGTTCACGGCTGTTGCGCCGCTGATTGTCCCGTCTGTGTCGGGATTGTTGAGGGAGAACTGGAGGGCGTAGGTGCCCGTATCCCCTGCGACACCGCTGTTAGACACGGAGGGATTGTAGGCACGGTTGGCATCGCCGCTGACGCCCACGTAGTAGGTTCCCGTCGGGAGGGAGGCGGTGAGCTGAGAAAAGTTCCCGATGCCGGAACTATCGTCGGAGGCGATCGGCTGGCCAGAAGCGTTGAACAGCCGCAGGAAGCTGTCGAAGTCTTCCCGCTGGGTGGGATGGGACGCCAGAGCAATGGTGACGCTACCCGGAGACTCCACGCTGAAGCGGTAGATGTCCACATCCTTATTGCCGATGGGGGTATTCTCTCCGTCTATTCCAATGCTGCCGCTGATGGGGCGAGTGGCGGCACCATTCAGGCTGGGGGCAAGGATTGCGCCCTCCAGGGTGCCATTCGCGTCACTAGAGGGCATGCCGATGCCGGGGGATGGTGGGGCGATCGCCCGAAATCGGTCATAGACCTCATTCACCGCCTTGTACACATTCAGCCGGGGATAGCTGGTGTTAGTGTTGCGCACATTGTCGTTCTCATCATCCCCATCGAAGACGCGATCGCCCGTAGACCGCAGAATGTCCACCAGCTCATCGGGAGCAAGCTTGCGCCCGCCAAAGGTCATGGCCGCTTCCTGCAAGAGGGCGATCGCCCCTGACACCATTGGCGTCGCCATGCTGGTGCCCGCCATTTCTCTCAGTCCACCGCCTGGAATAGTGCTGCGAATATAGGCTCCTGGGGCGAAGAGGGTGTTTGGCCCGGTCATGCGCTGGCTGAAGCTGGCGATGCGGTCAGCTCCAGTGGTGTAGTCAATGGCTCCTGCATCGAAGCGAGAATTGGTATAGCGCCCATCCTGCCACACAGCACCCACAGCAAAGGTGCTGAACACCGCCGGTTCAGCGACATTCTGAGATTCTGTGTTCTTATAGTTATTGCCCGCCGCTGCGACCACGGCGACCCCGGCATCCTCCAGACGTTTTACGTCGTCGTAGAGCAGGCTGAAGCGAGACTGGCTCTCAGAGGTGAAAAAGCCGCTGCCCAGGGACATATTTACCGCCACAATGTTGTAGCGTTCATGGTTCGCTAAGACCCATTCCAGGGCGTCTTCGATGCGGGCATTGGAGGCGAAGCCGTTCTGAAACACCTGGAGACCGATGAGTCCTGCGTCCGTGGCAACGCCCACGTTTTCATCTCGCGCGCCTACCGTGCCAGACACATGGGTACCGTGCTGGAGCCGATCAATGGAAGACACTGTATTGTTCACGAAGTCATAGCCTGTCACGTAGGCGGGGCGCAGCAGGGAATGATACTGATCCAACCCGCTGTCGATCACCGCAACCGTTGTGTTGCTGCCGTCGATGCCCGCAAAGCGGGAGTCGTTGCGCAACTGAGTCAACCCGATCAGGTCAAAGGCTGGATTGGCCCCAGGGGTTGCCTGTTCCAGTTGAACCGATGTCCCGTTCCACTGAACGCTCACGGTGTCGTTCTCTTGACGAAGCTGGCTCAGGGTCAGGTCGTCAATGGACTGCCCTTGCACCAGTCGGGCAAAAATGTCGCCCTCGTCCCCCGCTGAATCCGTTGGATTTACCGCGTCATCGACGAAATGACCGATTTCTTCAAGCAGGACACGGTGAATGGATGGGGTGAATGGTTGAGCGTCCGAGTCGGTTGGGGATTGGAATAGGCTTTGAGCAAGGTAGATGCGCCCTGTGTCGGAGGAATAGGCACCGTAGGCTCCGTTAATGTCAGAAGCATCGCGGATTTCGATCATGGGCAGCATGGAGAATTCGCCTAGCTGCCAGCGCTGGAGCAGAGTCTGAAGAGGCTGTGAGCGTTGCCCAGGCTCATGCATGCCCGCTTCCTCGCCGCTACCAAAGGCGATGTCCAGCACATTCTCCGCCTCGGCATGGGCGGCAAAATCTATCAGGATTCCTTCCGCCGCGTCAATAGCCTGCTGCAACAGCACCGCAGTGATATCTGCTGTCACTTGACCTTCCGTAAGGGGGGTATCAAGGTCGGGAAACGCGGCGGCCTGGGTCTGGATAACTGTCATGGTCTTGCCCCTCTGTCTGCGATACCGACATTCTGTCCGGCACCGAATGTGCTCGGGGGTGAGATCGTTGGAGTTTGGTAACTGTGCCATCTTCAACCCATCCGTCAATGATGGCGGTGAGGCAAGCAATGGCTGAAACAGTCAGGGATTTCTGAATTTTCGCAGGGGGGCGATCGCCCGGTGATTGGTTTCCAAAAAGGGACAATTATGCAATCTGCCCATCCTGTCAGGGATCGTTGGGTTGGTTCTGAACGGCAGCGAGTTGCTGTTCCTCATCCCGCTAAATCCCGAGCAGCCCAGCAATGAGAGGGATCAGCCTGTTGACCGATCGCACAAACTTTGTGGCATCGGGGAGGGCTTTTGTCATGCGGTTAAGGGTGCGGGTGGCTCTGGCAATGGCGGATTGTTTTTCGTCGGAGTTGTCAGACTGGGCAGCTTGAGCGATGGCGCTCACCGCTTCTTGGGCATCGGCTTTGTCTGCGGCAGGGAGGGCGTCGTCAGTGGCGATCGCGTCGAGTAGCTCGGTGAGGTATGCCTTTAGCTGCACTTGCTCTGGGGAACCGGAGAGCTGGTTGAGGGTGTTGGTGACGGTGCCGCTGATGTCTCGCCCTGCAGAACCCGTCACGTCCCGCCCCGCAATGCCCTGATTATCGCCCCCTGTGATGCTGCTGACATCGCCCTGGGCGTCAATGCGAATGCGACTTCCGTTGTCTGCCATGGGGTCTCCTGAGAATTGTGAATGATAGGCTTGGATACCGGGAGTTACTTTTTCGTACACAAATTCCCGCAGGAATTTAGGGCGTATTCCTCAAGGCGGGAAGTTTTCCCAAGGATAGAATCCAGGAGACAGGAGCCAGAAGCCAGCTCCCTCCTGAATTCTGACTCCTAGATTCTGGCTCCTTGCCCATCCAGGATTTCCCGGCTTAAGTTACAAGCCGAATTTAGATTGCGTGCCCCGTTCCTCTAAGCGGGCAATGGCGACAGCCAGTTGCTTTTCCAGATCGGCGCGGGCAAGCTGGTTTTTCAAATCGCTTTTCTCGATTTCCTGCTGCAATAAAAGCACTCGCTGCCGTTCAGATTCTAGCTGATTTTTGATGGTTTCATAGTCTTCAAGAAACTGGGCATGAGCCGCCGATTTTTCCTGAGTGGGGACGCCATTAATTCGAACCAATCGATCGCCATTTTCCACATCGACAACCGAATGAATGGATGCATCATATTCGTCTAACAGATTCTTCAATGCGCCATCAAAAGACTGAGGATCGATGCCATTTCGGAATAAAAAATCAAGCGTTGTTGTGAACTTGTCCACAAGCTTTTCAAAATCTCCGGGCTGAAAATTTCCGCTGGCAGGTTTCCGTTCCTTTCGGTCTGCGTCAAGGTAGATGTAATCACACCGAACATCCGTAAAGTTGGTGTCTGAATTAATGCCCCAATTTTGAATGCAGGCCCCAGTTAATGTTGCGTCGGTGAAGTTCGTTCCAAGTACTTGAGTTCTGGATAAATCGGCATTCTGAAGATTTGCATAGCTGAGGTTTGACCCCATCAAATCAGCCCCAGATAGATTTGCATCGCTGAGGGTGACCCCAACAAGGTGGAGCCGTTTTAGATCGACATCGCTAAAATTCTGATATTTTCCACGACGACTTTGACAGAGGCCAACAACGATTGAGTTTTCCAGATTTCCTGGCATTTCGCTGCGAGAAAATGTTGAATTTGTCCAGTTTATATACTGAAGATTTGCCCCGGAGAAATCTGTATTTTGAACGGTAACATGGTTGAAATCAGAATTGGATAAGTTAGCATTTTTAAAGCTTGTTCCAATTTCATTTTTAATTGTTTCAGCTATTTGGAAAAGAGCGTAAATTGAAACTATAATTGATATGAATCCTAGAATAATTCCTTCCAGGATTGCTCCGCGGCTGAAAGCATCGATCGCAGCGCCAGCGACAGCGACAGCGACAGCGACAGCGACAGCGACAGCGCCAGCGCCAGCGACAGCGACAGCGACAGCGAAAGCGAAAGCGAAAGCGAAAGCGAAAGCGACAGCGACAGCGACAGCGACAGCGAAAGCATCGATCGCAGCGACAGCGACAGCGACAGCGACAGCGACAGCGACAGCGATGCGGGTCGTTATTTGGTGGCGGCTCTGCCCGGTGGTTGCCCGTTCAAAGGTGGTGTTGACTAATGTCGCGTCCCTGAAATTACATCCTCTGATATCGGCATGGCTAAAGGTTGCCCCTGACAACACTTTTCCCCGAAATGATTGATTTCGTAGGTCTGCGCCGCTGAAGTCGCGTTCTCCCTGGGCGTAGCGGTGGAGCAGTTCGTGGGCTTTCATGGGCAGGGACGGGTAAATGAGTGGATGGATGTCCGCGTAGGGTCACAGCATTGGGAACAAATAGTCGGAGTCTTACCAAATCGTTTTTCCCCAATGCTTCTGTTATACCCGACTTGGCAAAGTTCTCAAATTCACAACACAAAGATAGGGGGTTGGCGCGCGCTCCGCGTGCGCCAACCCCCTATCTTTGTGTGAGTGTGAAACTTGCCAAGTCGGGTGTTATGACGACTTGGCAAAGTTCTTAAATTCACAACGCAAGAATAAGGGTTTGGGGCGCGCGGAGCGCGCCCCAAACCCTTATTCTTGCGTGAAACTTGCCAAGTCGGGTGTTATGTCC
>CAYXJG010000227.1:0-8714 GCA_964465285.1 uncultured bacterium | reverse complement strand
TTACTCTATGAGTAGAGGCAAGACGATAGTCTGTTTCTGCTGCACATGGCGCTTGCTTCCATTTAGCCTAAGCTCTAATTTCTCTTGGAACTTTACTTTTTGGCAAGTCCTTAATTGGCAAGCCCTTAAAGGATTTGAGAGAGGAATTTTTTGGAGCGTTCTTCCTTGGGATTGTTGAAAAATTCGTCGGGTACGGCTTCTTCTACCAATACACCACTGTCCATCAGCACCACTCGGTCGGCGACTTCGTGGGCAAAGCCGACCTCATGGGTTACACAGACCATCGTCATTCCAGAATCCGCCAGAGTCCGCATAACATCTAAAACTTCTCGCACCATCTCAGGGTCGAGGGCAGAAGTCGGTTCGTCAAACAGCATGACTTTAGGCTCCATAGCTAAGGCACGGGCGATCGCCACCCGCTGTTGCTGCCCTCCAGATAATTGGCCTGGGTACTTATTTGCTTGTTCTAGAATGCCAACCCGTTCAAGCAACTGCATGGCCTTCTCTTCAGCTTTTGCCTTCGGCCATCGGCGTACCCAAATAGGTGCCAGGGTGACATTCTTCAGCACCGTCAGGTGGGGAAATAGGTTGAACTGCTGAAAGACCATTCCCACCTCTTTTCGCACCTGCTCAATATCTTTCAGGTCATGGGAAATGCGAATGCCATCGATCACGATGCTGCCTTTCTGATAGGTTTCTAGTGCATTAAACGTGCGGATGAAGGTAGATTTTCCAGACCCAGATGGCCCCATGACGACGACCACTTCCCCTTTGTTTACGGTGAGGCTCACACCCTTGAGGACATGAAAGTGGTTGTCATACCACTTCTCAACATCTGTCGCCACAATCATAGGCTGCGTGCCGCTGTTGACTGATGCCAGAGGTTCGGTTTGATACTGGGTCATACTCTTACTCCACTTAAAAAATGCGCATTGGCCGTTGGCCAAAAATCAAGGTTGATTACTCAGTAGAATAGGGATTCCGATAATGTAATTATTATTGCACCACCATAGAACAGCCTACGCTTACAGACTGTTAAGTGGGACACGGTCGGGCGATCGCACGGATCATTGCCTGGTAAGCACATCTTGATTAGCTTCACTGACCCAAGCCATTGCCCGACGTTATCGCCCAGTATTGAGCTGCTTTTCAACCTGGCGGCTTCCCAAGGACATGGCGTAGCAGAAGAACCAGTAAATCACACCAATAAATAAGTACACCTCTGCGTATCGGCCCAGGTAGCTTGGATTCGCTAGCACTGAGTTAGCGATGCCCAATAGCTCAATTAGGCCCAGGGTCGCCAATAGGGTCGTGTCTTGAAACAGGCTGATAAACTGTCCTACGATCGCTGGAATAGCCGTCTTCAGTGCCTGGGGCAGAATGATAAAGGTCAGGGTCAGCGGCTTGTTCAAGCCCAGGGATACAGCTGCTTCGTTCTGGCCGCGAGGAACCGACTGCAAGCCCGCCCGCACGTTTTCTGCAAGGTAGGCAGAACTAAACAGCGTTAAGGCAATCACTGCCCGCACCACCCGGTCAGGTCGGGCACCCTCTGGCAAAAACATGGGAATCATGACCTGTCCCATGAACAAAATCGCGATCAGCGGCACCCCCCGAATCAGCTCAATGTAAGCGACAGAAAGCCATTTAACGACGGGTAATTCGCTGCGGCGACCCAGAGCCAGGACAACGCCGATAGGAAAACAAAGGGCAATACCCGTCACCGCCATGAGCAGCGTTAACACCAAACCGCCCCACTTATCCGTCCGCACGGACTCTAATCCAAAGCCGCCGCCAATGAGCAGTAGCACCACGAAGTAGGATAGGAACCAGGCAATCGAAATCCACTGCCCTATGGTGGGATATCGCCGCGAGACCTGCTGCCCGACCCACGCCGCTACCACTATCAGAAGTACTATCCCGATGAGAATCGGACTGTTACTGCGGGTGAGGGGAATCAGGATAAATGCAGCACAGAGAACGGCAAGGCTGATCAAGACACCCGTGCCAAACAGGTTGGACAGGTTGCGTCCTAGCACGCCCCATGTCAGACCCGCGAGGGTGGCAATCATGCCGAGAATCCCCCAAACACGCCAATAGAGTTCAGACGGGTATAACCCTGTCATAAACAATCCCAAGTTATTGGGAACAACCTGCCATTGGGCAGTGGTCAATGCCCACGACAGCAGCCCCTGAATGGCCAGGACGAGAATTCCAGCAACAATAAACGTCAACAGGGTATTCAACCAGTTGCTAAACAGGTTCTTACGGAGCCATGCAGCGGGTGCTAGTTGGGCAACCTTGGGTGGCCCCTGGGTTGGAGCCTGGGGTGCAGTGGTCATCGGTTAACGCTCCTTCAACTGAACGAGGGCATTAATTTGGTTCATGCTGACGGAAATCAGCAGGTTGAAGACCAGATAGGATGCCATGATGATGAGGAACACCTCGACGGGACGGCCTGTCTGGTTGAAGGTGGTGCTGGAAACCGAATAGAGTTCTGGATAGCCAATGGCGAACGCAAGGGTCGAGTTTTTTGCCAGGTTCATATATTCGCTGTTTAGGGGCGGGATGATGACTCGCAGGGCTTGGGGAAAGACCACGAGGCGCATGGCAATATCGGAGGGAAGGCCGAGCGATCGCGCTGCTTCCCATTGCCCCTTCGATACTGACTGAATTCCTCCTCGTACAATCTCCGCGATAAATGCTCCCGTGTAGAACACCAAACCCGACACCCCAGCAGCATATTCCAGCGATAGTCTGAGGCCACCCATGACCCCTCCTGTATCAAGAACCTCTGGGGCATTCCAACCCAAGCGCTCCAGGAAGATGAACAAGGTGACTGCCAAGATGCCACCGATAGCATAGAGTTGAGGCCGACCTGAGGCTCCCTGCTCCACCATCACCGTTGTCCGCTGCTGCCAAATGAATGCCGCCGCTAGGATGCCCACGATGATGATAGGAACCCATGCACCCGGCCCAAGCGTAAAGCCGCCAGAAACATCTCCCGAAATGAGCAGCTTGACACCCTGGTAGACCAGGAAGGCGATCGCCCCCAACACAGGAATCGATAGCACGCCATTCACCCCACGGGCAAGGGGCGATGCCCATACCCGCCCCCGTGCCCAAGCTCCATCGATCAACTTCCACAGGAGGCCGCCCAGGAAAAGGGCAGCAACCAACAGAACCAGCCCCAGCCAGTTCTGATCAGAGAAAGATGGCCCTGGCAAATATACCCCTCGCTTGCTCAACACCACTAATCCGAAGAGACTCATTTGCTCTTGTGGAGGCGGTAGCTGAAAAAAGACAGCAAAGTACCAGAAGAAAAGCTGCAGCAGGAGGGGCACATTTCGCACTAGCCCGACATAGGCTCGGCTAATTTTATAAACCAGCCAATTTTCAGAGAAGCTAGCGACCCCAGCCAAAATGCCCACAACAGTAGCAAGCACAATGCCAACAACGATCATCCGCAGGGAATTAATTAAACCCGCTCGAATTATGCGGAGATAGGCATCTTGCGGCTGATAATCAACCAGGCTTTCACCAATGCCAAACCCAGCCGAGTTGAACAAAAATGAGAACCCAAAGGTCGTTCCTTGCTGCGCAAGATTACGGTTGAAGTTTGTAATAAGAATCGACAGAACGGAAACGACTGCAATAAGAGTGATGACTTGGAACGCGATTTTCCAAAATCTTTCATCGCGCCAAATTGCAGGTTTATCGCCAGAACCAGGGCCACTGACTGTCATGGACGTCCTTAAAATCAGAAATACAACGGCTTCAAAAATGCAAAATCGGGCAGAGAAATCGGTACAAAAAAGGCTAGCCACCTGGCAGGTAGCTAGCCCTTCTCACCCAAATGACTTAGCGGAACGGTGGGGAATAGAGCAATCCACCGTCCTCCCAGGGCGCATTCAATCCTCGGTCAAGGTTGAACTGCGATTCAGAGCCCAAGTTGCGCTCGTAAATTTCACCGTAGTTGCCCACGTGCTTAATCACACGATAGGCAAAATCATTGCTCAGGCCGATGCCATCACCCAGTTCACCTTCAACTCCAAGGAAACGACGGATAGTGGGGTTTTCGCTCTCAAGCAAGCTGTCCACATTCTCAGAATTGATACCCAGTTCCTCGGCTTCAATCGTCGCGTAGGTAACCCATTTTACAACGTCAAACCAGCTTGAGTCATTGTTGATGGTCACAGGGCCAAGAGGCTCCTTAGACATGGTGACTTCAAGCAGAGTATGGTCATCGGGTGTTGGCAAGGTGCTGCGGCGGGCAATGAGCTGTGACTTGTCAGATGTCATGCCCTCGCAACGACCCTCAGCATATGCAGCATACGCAGCGTTCGCATCTTGGAAGACGACCGGCTCGAATTCAACCCCGCGATCGCGCATCTGGTCAGTGAGGTTCAACTCAGTCGTGGTTCCTGTTTCAACACAGATAGACTTGCCCGCAAAATCTTCCAGGGTCGAGATACCGCTGTCCTTGCCGACCATCATGCCCTGACCGTCGTAGAAAGTTGTGGGCGCAAACTCTAGACCCACCGAAGTGTCTCGGCTGATGGTCCAGGTGGTGTTCCGAGAGAGCATGTCTACTTCACCACCAGACAGAGCGGTGAATCGCTCTGTGGAGTCCAAGTTGCGGTATTGTATGGCCTCAGGATCATCAAACAGCGCCGCTGCGACAGCCTTACAAAAATCCACGTCCAGACCAGAATAGGTTCCGCTTTCATCTACGAAGCTAAAGCCAGGAATATTTCCTTCTACACCACAAACGAGCTCTCCTCGGTCGAGAACTGTCTGTAAACGGCTTCCTCCAGAACTTACAGCAGGAGCTTCACTGTCATCACCCCCAGCGGATGTATCTGGCTCAGCCGGGGGAGAGCTGCAAGCAGCTAACGGAAAAATAATCAGTGTGGATGCAACTAGCAATGAACGCCAACTACGCATTTTCACCTCATTCACTCTCTTAACTTACTAAAGGTTTGGTATTGAAAACAATGTCAAGAAGATAAAACATAGCAGGGATCGTCGTTAGAGACAAATCCATCGCCAGCGGCTTGTCAATTTCTAACTGCGGAGCTCTCGCAATTAAAAATTCATATCAATGAACTTTCAAATCAATGAACTTTCAAGGAGCCAACAACCCCTCAAACACTTCTTGACAGAACACTAGAATTTGAACATTACACGAGAACGTAGGACAGCCCAGGCCATAGCTAAGACTGCTGTTGGCAGAGTAGGCACATATCGAATACATATCAGGCTACCTTTACATCATTAGCTAGATGCATTCAGGCAATGATGCATCATTGCCTGAATGCATCATTGGCTAGATGGGTTGGCTAGATGGGTTGGCTAGATGGGTTGGCTAGATGGGTTAGATACATCATTAGCCAGATGCATCATTAGCCAGATGCATCATTGACTAGATGCATCATTGAACAAATGCATCATTGAACAGATGCATAGACTGGATGCATACGATTGAGGCAGCCTAAGACTTTCACCAAGCACGAAGGCGGCATACACCCAGTGCTGAAGCCTGACTGATCGAAATACGTTCTCGCCCGCTGCAAATTACATCTGTAATTTCTGAGAAGATACTTTGACTTTTCTTAAAGTTCCACGGCTGAGGCGATATAGTTGTATCAAATACTACTTTTTCTAACTCTTGCTAGGTATCGGTTGTTTATGGCGCAGGAGAAGGCAAAGCTTCAGCCCCTCACACGTGCTGTACTTAATGCGCTTGCAAAGCGCTATAAGTAGGTCGATATTGACAAACTCACCCTAAAATCGGGGGAGCGCTCCCCCGGTTTTAAGGTTCTGAGGTTATTTATGCTGGGTTACTTAATCCTTGACTCTAAGGGATCTGCGGCTAAAAAAGATACCAGAAAAGAGCAGCGGGCGCAGTCCGCTGCTCTTTTCCGGGTACTTTATTTTCTTGCAAGTCCCTAAGCGGGGATTCGCCTGGAATGTGCGACATCTCGAATCAAGCTCAGCTTTGAACGAATGTACCCGCTAAACATTTCAGCCTCAAACGAGTTCAGGGATTTTTCTTCTTCAATTTGCTGAAGCAGCCAGTTCACCAAGCTCTGATCATCCAGACTGAGTAATGTTGATGAGTGAGCATGTTCAACAATGGCCCAGATTTGGCGGAGCATTGAGGGAGTCATAGCCGTGACAACCTACCCTTACGTTTATAAAACAACTGTATACATAACAAAGCTGCAAGCTTTAAGCAAGTAGGTGAGCACAATCAACGAAAAACTCGTAAACCCTGCACTGCCTGCGCTGCGGGCGGCGCAGGGTTTTATATCTGGTTCTTAATTCTGCCAAGCGACTTAGCATGTGCCTCTACTTTACTGTAATTTCCGAACGCCCTGGCTACTCAATTCGCATCTACAAGCCTTCGGCAATTACGTAAGCTATAGCTGAATCTAACTGATCTCTGCCCCAATGTGCCTGAAGGTCAATAAGCTTTACATGAGTATTCATACAGCGTGTCCAAGGGACACGAATTGTAGCTAGGAGCCATCAACCATGAGTCAAGGATTTTAGCTGTTGATGCCAAGAGTTCTATAGCTCTAGTTTCTAAGAAATGGGTAGAGATTTATTAACTATTCAATCCGTTCTGCTGAGCGCCCTGGCGTAGACTCTCATCGCTGAGGAATTTCACCCGCACACCCACGCAACTTTGACTATACTACTACAGGCTACAATTTTAATTTTTGAATTGGGGGGATCCTGCACGCAGCGCAGGATCCCCCCAATTCAAAAATGAAGTTTATGACCTGGTAAGGTATATGTACTATCGTCTGTCCACAGCACCACTGGGAACACTCTATGGAGTAAGCGTCGGCCCTGGTGATCCAGAACTCATTACCGTCAGGGGACTCAACCGTATTCGGCAAGTCTCAGTGATTGCCTTTCCAGAAGGGCTTCACGGACAACCAGGCATTGCTGAACAGATTGCGGCCCAGTGGATAGGCGCTCACCAGACGCGCATCTCCCTTCAATTTCCCTACGTTCATGATCCAGACGTTTTAATTCAGGCGTGGACAGATGCGGCTGAACTTATTTGGCAGCCCCTTTCCCAAGGCAAGGATGTGGCGTTTTTATGCGAGGGGGACGTTAGCGTTTACAGTACGTTTTCTCACCTAGCGACCGCCCTGAAAAAGACTCATCCGAGGGTGCCTGTTGAGGCGATTCCGGGAATCAGTTCACCAACAGCAGCGGCGGCAGTCATGGGCGATCCCCTCATTACTCAAGGCCAGCGCCTAGCAGTTCTGCCCGCCTTATATCACATCTCGGATTTGGAAACGGCGCTTAATACGGCTGAAGTTGTGGTGTTGATGAAGCTCAAGTCTGTCTATGAACAAGCATGGGCAATTCTGAAGCATCGACATCTACTGTCTCAAAGCTATGTGGTGGAGTGGGCAACCTGGCCTCAACAAAAAATTTATGCTGATTTGGGCGATCGCCCGTTCCTTGACCTGTCATATTTTTCAGTGCTTGTGGTGCAGCAGGGAACCCCGATGCCGCAATCGATGACTAGAATAGGTGAGGATATCGAGACAGGCAGCTAGGCAGCTATGGCGCATTCCTTTTCTGAAACCCTCGACGCACTTCCCACCCCTCTCCAGAGACTCGCTAAAGAACCCGTTTGGTGGGCATTTCTGGGATCATTGGGTGTTCATGGGATCATCTTTGCAGTGATGCCGTTCATTTCGCTGCCGACTCCCCTCAGGGCAGAATCTGAAATTCAGCGGGAGGTGTCTGTCATTGAGCTGGAGCCGGGAGAACTGAGCCGGGTTCCCGATTTTTCTGAATCTCAGATTGAAATCCCAGCAATTCCTGACAGCGAAGCTTTTGATAGGGACGATTTTTATTCCTTCGATGATTTTTCTGCCCAGGACAACCCTATGGAGGATTTAGACGACTATGTTCCGCCATTGGCACCTCCTCCGGCACTCGATTTCTCCTGGCCTCTGCCGCCGCCCCCGGTGACCTTCAATCCTAGCCCTCCGGTGGTGACGCCGCCCCAGGCTCCTGCTACCCCGGATCCAGCTCCGGCCCCACTGCCACCTGAAGATGCCTCCCCGACCCCAGCACCTCCATTGAATCCAGAGGTGACCCCCAACCAGCCACAGGATTCAGACTCTCTTGGCAATTCTCCCCAGCCGCCTATTCAGGGACAATCAGATACGCCCTCGGAGGAGCGCATCACTGAGCGACTAATGGCTGAGCAGGCTCAACTCCAGGAGCTATTTACATTTAACACTGAAGGAACCACAGAAGAAGACGCTAATCTTGCCTTTGGCACATGGTTTTATGAAGGGTTGGGCAAGAGTCTGGATGAGCTTCGGCAGGTAGAGTTAACGGTTCCTTTTCCGGCGATCGCCTGCCCTGTCTGGAAGGGAGATGCCATTGCAGCAGTGTATGGCACAACGGTTGGCTCTGATGGCGTTCCCGCAGACGACCCCCAGTTAATTCAAAGCTCTGGTTACGAATTTTTTAACCGCGAAGCCCTGAAAGCTATCCAACAAGCTGAGATACCCAATGAATCGAGTGAAGAGCAGGCGTTCCTGTTCACCGTTCGCTTTATATACGATGAAGTTGCTTGTCCCATCCACAGTCAAAATCAGGAAGCGGTGTCGTAAGTGGCAGCAATTCTCATTATGGAAATGTCGGAGGCAAAAAGTCGCCTGAGGCGACTT
>CAYXJG010000226.1:1827-8732 GCA_964465285.1 uncultured bacterium | reverse complement strand
GACAACCCCCTGCCCTAATCAACCACTACCTTACCAGCGGTTATTGAGAAGTTACCTAACTTCAACCAGTTTAGGTGAAGAATCAGCTTGCATCAACTTTTCTTCGGTTAGTAAGGAAGGGTATGTTTCATGAAAAATATTGCTTTCGATTTCATGTGACAAAAACTGCCTTATCAAGTTGTCAATTCGGCTCCTTTGCACGGGAAAAAGCTTCACTGCTTTTTCTCCAATCAGTAGGTGATTGCAATGGGAGCACGTCATCCGCTGCTGAGAGAATTAAGGTTGAGTTGATTATTGAGATAAGCACACCGTAACGCTAACATCTGAGGCACATTCTCTGACTTCCACTGAGCGCCTGTGACCTGAAGCCTTGCGTCAATCTGCTTAATGAATGACTCGACGGGTCCCGAACCAATAGGTAAGCCCTCTTGTTGGTAGTAGCTGTAGTTGACAATTCGGCGACGATGTCGCTCTAGATACCCTCTAAACCGACGTGCTTGGTCTGAGGTAAGTCCTTCAAACAGAGCGATGGTTTGGTCTATCTTACCTTGCCATAAAAGTTTTTTAGCTTGCTTGAGACGCTTCTGTGAGCCCCCTACTTTGTATAGATTCTCGACGAGGTGATACCAATCCAATACCTCGTCTCGTTCGGCAGTCATTTCGATTTGCTCATATATCGACCAGATGCCACTGTGCCCGTCTCCTAAGCAGAATACGATGCTGGCCCAGCAGAGACAACTGAGCCACTGCAGTAAGGCGTCATTATCATCAAAGTACGCCATGCCAACACCGTCACCATCGAGCCGCACGGCCTTGTATTGCTTCCACTCGCTGGGTTCTCCTTTCGGAGTCACAAGCCGGACCATCCCCCCATCGAGAGCCATTTCTTGTACTTCCTCTTCAACATCGGCAGCCTCGATAGGATTGCGTCCCACGATGCGCTCAATGGTCTTCGCGCTAACAGGGATACCTGTGAGCAACTCTACGTTTTGACTCGCAGGAACAAACGAGGTCGTTGCTCCCATCTGCAAGCAGCACAGTTCTAGTAGTGGGCTGTACTGAACCCTAGGCTTGACGCCAAGGTGTTGGGCCTGCCTGCGCCCCACTTGCAACGTTCCCAGAATGCTCTTTAGCTTTCGCGTTTCTCCCTCATCTTGGCCGACACTTGTGTCGATAAAAAAACGCCTAGCTCTGGTGACACATAGTTTTGAATCTGAGTGCGTACCGTTTGTTCAATCTCGCCCAAGCTGCCCATACTCATTCCGTTGGCCTGTGCATCGTCGTAGAGAATTTGAGCTAAGGCACTTACATGATGTTGCATTTGGTCGCGTTGTTCTGGAGTCATTTGTCGAGCCTACAAAATACACTATTCCTATTATATTTTTCTATCCTCAGCGGATGACGTGCTCCCGATTGCAATACCATCCCTTCAGCTGGTCGAAACCATCTAAGAATTCGTCAGCCTTAGTGCTATCTGTAAGCTTTTTGACGGTGTCATCCCAACCGCGGCCTACAGGCAAATCGCATATCTTCAGGATCGCCCTCATAGTTGCCCAAGGAACCCTCTTGCGAGAGCTTTCAAGTAGCTGGGAAGTAAGCATCGATATTTTTTTGACTAGAGCTGACAATCATTTACTTAATCCCTACTGTTCTAGCACACACGATAGGACAACCATACACATAAAAGTGCAGATTCTGGCAAGGATATTCGGTATAACTCTTATTAGATCGACAGTGTCAGTCTATTTACCCGAAATTGGGTAGATGGACTGAATACTGTCAGTATATTCTGCCATATCGGGTAGATAGTCGGCAAACTGTCCATATATCACGCTCACATTATGCAGATATATTGAAAGTTTCCGTATAGCCACTCAACTCTTTCCGTAGGATTCAATTGATGTATGTCAAAAATAAAACATATGTACTGCGTCTGCTACCTATGGAAACTCGACCTCGAAAACTTCTAGATCAAGTCCGTGACCAGATCCGGCTAAAGCACTACTCCTATCGCACGGAGCAAACATACGTTTACTGGATTCGTCGCTATATTCTGTTCCATCAAAAGCGCCATCCGGCTGAAATGAGCGGAGCCGAGCTAGAGGCGTTTCTGACCCATCTCGCTGTTGTAGACAATGTTGCTGCATCGACGCAAAACCAGGTGCTGAATGCAGTGGTGTTCCTCTATCGACAAGTGCTGAAACAAGATTTAGGGATGGATGTCAATGCAGTACGGGCAAAACAATCGCGCCACCTGCCTACGGTGCTCACTCAGACAGAGGTCACAGCGGTGCTTCAGCACCTCTCGGATATGTATCAGTTGATTGCCAAACTCCTCTATGGCAGTAGCTCGCGATTATATGTCTAATTGACGCTGCTGCCTAGAATCAAGAGTCCGATCATCGTGGCGCTGTTCCACAGGCTATGCACCATCATGGAGGCCAGCAGGTTGCGCGATCGCGTATATACGAAGCCCAACACAATGCCGAGGATGGTGAGGGGCAGAATTTCAGACACGCTCAGGTGGGCGGTGGCGAAGATCAGGCTGCTAAGGGCGATCGCCCCCCACACGGGCACATAGCGAGTCAGGGAAGGAAGTAAGAATCCCCGAAATAGGATTTCCTCGAAGATGGGGGCGGCGATCGCCGCTGTGAAGAAGAAAATCCCCAGGGCAACTCGATCGCCTTCGTTCAGCACAATTTCCAGCAGGGGATTGCTGCCGCCCCGTCCCTGCCAAATCTGCTGGTTCAGAAGGGATACGCCAATCACCAGGGGGACGGCACACAGGTAGCCCCCCAAGCCCCATAGGAACCAGCGGCCTTTGAGGGTGGCGCGAAACCAGTTGTCGGGCAAGGGCAGAAAGGGGCGAATGGAAAAGTAAAGCACCAGGATGGAGGCGATCGCCATCAGTAGATACACAATTGCTGTGGTAATGGCGGTGATGCGTCCGCTGGACAGGCTAATGTTCACCCCCTGACTAATCCAGTTTCGCACCAGGGTATTGCGAATCAGGCTCACGCCAATGGGCAGCACAATTTGGCCCAGGAAGAAAAAACCCACCACTAACACTTGCCAGATAATGTCCCAGGGCCAGGGCGTTGACCAGGTAAGGGTGCCATCATCGGCGAGGAGTGCTTCTTTGCCCTTGATGATGCGCTGGGACACCAGCACGATGAGCAGCACCGCTCCAAACAGGCATCCCACAGCGGGGCCAACACCCAGTAATCTGAGTTTCACTAACGTTTGTTGGGCTTGCTGTTGCTCCTGAGCATAGAGCTGCTCCAAGGCATCGGGGCGCTGCTGGAGTTCGTATAGCTGCTCCAGGGAACGGGTGCGGAACCATCCCGTCAGCGTCTCGCTGAGTTGGGGTTCGGCGTCAGGCAAAATCTGGGATGGTTCGTTCCACAATCCGATTAAAACCTGTGCGGTGGCGACCTGATTCAGGATCTCCGGGGATGATGCTAAGAACGCGGCTGAAGGAATTGCCAGGTTACGCTCAGCAATGGGTTCCCAAGTAGCGATCGCCTCCTCGTCTTGTTCCTGCACTGCGTAAAGAATACCCAGCCGAAGCCCCAGATCATAGCTCAATACCTGCTGCTGCTGGATATTTTTTTGCAGGGGTGGAAGCAACCGCTGGGGATCGGGCAGCGGAGGCTGGGGCGCTTGCCCCTCGGACGATAGATTGCCCGTGGGGGTCGGTAGCGGTGTGGGCGGGAGGATGTCTGATGGTTCAGACGAGGACTCTCCCTGGCGGCGATCGCCCACCTGGTCTACTAGTTTTGCCAGATTATCCTGCACTGACGCTCGGGTTTTCGCGTACTGCTCCGCTACCTGCTCCAGGGAGGCTGTGCCTCCTAAAATGCCAGATAAATCCTCTACGTCAAATCCCTCCGGCGGATCTAACTCGCTCGCCTGGAGCAGCAGGTTGGTCTGATATAGCTCAAGCCGATTGGCAATCTGAGGTTCCGCGACGCTGCTGATGAGAGCAGGCCCCACGGATACTAAAACTACGATGAGGGTGAGAACTCCTAGGATAATTCGCCGCAACAGTTTCGCTCCTTCGCACATATTCACATAGGCATTTTCCGGCATTATCGCATTGAACTCCCAGGCAGAACCGCCACAACAGGGTAGAATTCTTCTGGCTTCTTATTTTTATAGCGGTGTGCAAATTGGTTCAGCACACCCAGATGTGTTGAGTGGCAGCGCAAAGCGCCGCCACTCAGCGCCCTATACTTAATGCGCTTGCACAGCGCTATACGTCTATTTTTTGTGGAGGACAGACCCCCCATGACCCGTGTCATCCTAGTACGTCATGGCGAGAGTACATTCAATGTTCAGCGTCGTGTGCAGGGCCACTGCGACGAATCTAACCTGACCGAATCAGGCCGCATTGCAGCCCGACAGGTGGGTGCTGCCCTCTCCGGCATCCCATTTGATGCCATTTATAGCAGTCCCCTCAAGCGGGCAAAGTCCACAGCGGCACTCATTGTTGAAACCCTGGCTCACGATGGTTCAACCCTGCCAGAGATTGCGTTTACCCATGATTTACTAGAAGTCAATCTGTGCCAGTGGGAAGGCATGGCATTTCAGGAGATTAAAGAGAAGTTTCCCCAGGATTACAACATCTGGCAGGATGAACCCCACAACCTCCGTATGATGCTGTTTACACCGGAAGGAGACATCGAGTTTTACCCCATTCGGTCGCTCTATGACCAGGCGCGGCGGTTTTGGCATGATGCTCTCTCAAACCATTCGGGACAAACTCTGCTGGTGGTGGGCCATAGCGGTATCAATCGCGCCCTGGTGCAGACGGCGATGGGATTAGGGCCAGAGTGCTTGGTGAACTTCCGGCTGTCCAACTGCGGCATCAGCGTGGTGAATTTTTCCGGCCACTTGGGCGACCCTGTTCAGCTTGAAGCCTTCAACCTGGTGGATCACCTGGGAGAACCTGTGCCGGATGTGCGCGGTGGACACATCGGCCCCCGCATTTTGCTGGTGCGCCACGGCGAAACGAACTGGAACCGGGACAAGAAGTTTCAGGGGCAAATCGACGTTCCCCTGAACGACAACGGACGCAAGCAGGCGGAGCAGTGTGCAGAGTTTCTGAAAACCATTCACATTGACCGTGCCATCTCCAGCCCCATGCTGCGGCCCAAGGAGACCGCCGAGATTATTCTTAAGCATCACTTCACGGTGACGCTAGAACTGGATGAGAACCTGGTGGAAATTAGCCACGGCCTCTGGGAAGGCAAATTCGAGTCTGAAATCGAAGCGGCGTTTCCAGGAGAACTCCAGCGGTGGAAGGTCACACCAGAGGCGGTGCAGATGCCTGAAGGGGAAAACCTGAACCAGGTGTGGGAACGGGCACAGACGGCATGGAAAGCGATGCTGGATTCGGCGATCGCCCCCCTCGACGGTGAAGACTTGGGGCATCCTCAAACTATCCTGGTGGTGGCCCACGATGCGGTCAACAAAGCACTGCTCGCCCAACTGCTGGGGCTGGGGCCAGAAAGCTTCTGGATGTTCAAGCAGGGGAACGGTGCGGTCAGCGTGATCGACTACCCCAAAGGCGCAGACAGCCGCCCCCTGATTCAATCCCTGAACATTACCTCCTTCATTGGCGGGGGCGTTCTCGACAAAACTGCTGCTGGAGCGCTCTAATCGTAGACGGGTCAAGCTGATGGGCAATGCTGGCATGCCTCCGATTCTCTTGAATGAAGCGGTGATAGTGCCGTACCTATATGTGGGCGATCGCCTCTGGCAACTGTAGATTCATCAGGCCGTAATCTGGATAGGTTTGTTTGTTTTAGATACGCTCACCGTACCGATTATGCGGCTATGGGGGTAGCCATGCTGCTGAAGTTCCGCAAGACAGGCGTCAGCCTGGTCAGCGGGAACTGTCGCGAGTAAGCCGCCAGCGGTTTGAGGGTCAACCAGTAAAGGAGTCATTGGGTCATTGTCTAACTTCCCAGCATTTCTTACCTGATCAAAAGCCTTGATGTTCTCGGAGTGGAGGGAACTGAGAAGCCGTTGTCGCATCGTATCATCTGCTCCGGTCAGTACGGGTAAGTCACCCATCCCCAGGTCAATTGAAAGGGGCTGCCCATGAGAGGGTGGATTGGATGAGTGCAGCATTTCGAGCAGGTGTCCGAGGAGTCCGAAGCCTGTAACATCAGTACACGCCGTTGCCCGATGCTGACGCAGGATGTGAGCAGCTTGCTGATTGGACTGGAGCATGGAGGCGATCGCCCCGTCAATCCAGCGTCCCTTTGCTTTGAACTGCATGGCGGCAGCGAAGAGAGTGCCCGTGCCCAACGGTTTGGTAAGGATGAGGCGATCGCCTACCTGCATCCCCCCTTTTCTCAACATCATCCCATCATCCAGAAAGCCGTTGCAGGAGAAGCCTAGAGCAAGTTCTGAGCCTTCAACGGTGTGTCCGCCGATGAGAACTGCCCCTGCGGAGTGCAAAACCTTAAGAGAACCGGACAGGAGATGGTAGAGGGTATCTTCGTGGATGCGGTTGGTGGCGTGGGGAAGGCTGGCGATCGCCAGGACGCTGTGGGGTGTTGCGCCCATTGCAAACAGATCGCTGAGGCAGTGGTTGGCGGCAATTTGCCCAAAGATGAATGGATCATCGACCAGGGCGCGGAAGTAGTCGAGGGTCTGGATAAGAGTAGTGGCATCAGGAAGGGCGATCGCTGCCGCATCATCGGGGTCGGTGAGTCCCAGCACCACATCGGAATGATGAAAGCTCTGGGGAAACTCTGACTGGAGCCGTTGCAAGACCCGGTCGAGAACGGAACTGCCCACCTTTGAGGCACATCCCGCACAGTACATGGTGGACGCGGGTTGGAATGGTTTGGGAGTCTCGGTCGATGGAATGGAGGACGGTGGAATGGAGG
>CAYXJG010000226.1:0-1727 GCA_964465285.1 uncultured bacterium | reverse complement strand
TGGAATGGAGGGCGCTGGAGCAATCCGGGGTGATGATGACGAGCGGGAACCCTTGCCAGACGCCATGCGCTCCATTTCCACATCCAGGTTAGTGAACCGATTCATGAACACCCGGTCAATGTGGTCTTTCCACTGCCATAGCCAGCGATACGGCCCCAGGGTGACGAATCCACGGGAGGCGATCGCCCGTTCGTCCCCCGTCCCCACCAGGATCAGAAATTGCTTCTGGGGCTGGAAAGGCTGGAGAGGTTGTTTCATCACTGCCCGTTGCAGGTTCTCAAATAGGGGGTTGCCCTGACGCACGGCAAATACACCCGCTTTGGGGCGAGGATGGTTGATCATGGTAGCAATATCCCCGGCGGCAAACACCTGGGCATGGGAGGTGGACTGGAGGCAGTCATTCACCTGCATGAATCCCCGTTCGTCTGTAGCTAAGCCCGACTCTTGTAGCCAGGATGCCGCCGAGGCTTGAGTCACCCAAAAGATGCGATCGCACGACACGGTCAACCCTGATTCACAGCGCACCCGATAGGCTTCCCCCATCTCCGAAGATGATGCATCATCTTCGACCTCAAGGGCGCTGACCGATTCCCCCAGATGCAGGTGCATGCCCTGGCGTAACATCCTGCGCTGCACGACCCGCCGCATTCGGGGATGGCGTCCCGGCAGCAACTCCCTCCCTCGCTGAAACAAATGAATCTCCAGGGTATTGAGGGACTGATGGGGATCATCACACAGGGTCTGAAACCGCCCGTGAATAGACATCGCCAGCTCTACGCCCCCTGCGCCGCCGCCGACTACCCCAATCCGCAGGTGGTGAATATCTTGCTGATGGACCTGATTCACGACCGCATCCCATCTTGTCAAGAATTTTGAGATAGGCTTTGCCGGAATTGCATACTCGTCAACGCCAGGAATGCGGTTCGCCGCTGGGGTGCTGCCAATGTCGATGGAGAGCCAGTCAAAGGCAACAGGAGGATGGCTTTGACAGATGACTCGATTGTTTTCCAGATCCAGCCCAATAGCGCGATCGCGTACAAATTCTACATGGGCAAACTGGCACAGGGGCCGCAGGTCAATGTGGCACTGGTCGTAGGTGTAGAGTCCCGCTACGTATCCCGGCAGCATTCCAGAATAGGGAGTATGCACCACATCGGTGATGAGAATCACGCGCACCCCCGCAATGGGATTCATCGCCCACTGCTTGAGGGCGATCGCATGGCTGTGGCCACCGCCGATAAAGACGAGAGTTTGGGTTAGGGGAGTTGGAGAACCGTTCATACTCTCTAGCCTACCGTCCCTTCCTGATAAGAACCTGATAAACACGACTTGGCAAGTTTCACGCAAAGATAGGGGTTTGGGTGCGCTGCGCACGCCCCAAACCTTATCCGTCAAAAAGCGAGACGAGCCAGCATGGATGAAGATATGTGCTGACCGTCTTGAAAGCGTCACTTTCCTTGCAGAATAACCCATCCAGCGGCTAAATTTTCTTGCGTTTACCCTGGCTAAGGAATGAAGATTAAATAAAATCCCTTTTTATTAGGGCGGCGCGGCGATGCTGCGCCGCCCTAATAAGTAGTTGAGCAAAATTATTTACACATTTTCCTAGGGGCACACCCCGTCGGGGTGTGCCCCTAGGAAACTTGTTTGTAATTAATTCTGCATAGGTACTTAAAAATTTGGTTTACGTTATTTAATTCTCGGTCCTAAGAGGCTGAGTAGTGCAG
>CAYXJG010000225.1:0-8734 GCA_964465285.1 uncultured bacterium | reverse complement strand
CACAAAAATAGCAGCAATTCTCAGTATGGAATTCAATGGGGCAAAAAGGTCGCCTAAGGCGACCTTTTTGCCCCTTAAACTTTGCCCCTTAAACATAGACAAGTGAGCGCCTATAGGGCGCGAAGTTTCCCCAAATGAGAATTGCTGCAAAGAATGAAGGCTTTGAGACGTTATGAATTTGAGAACTTTTTATTTAACTTTCATTCCTTAACGGCTTGGCCCCACGTCCCCCACGGTGGCGGAGGTATAGGGTCACAGATGCCCCAATCACGGCGATCGCACTCAGAATGTGAACCACATTGAACGGAGTGCCAGGGAAGAACCAGGAATCGGTGCGCAAAAACTCAATGAAAAAGCGTCCTAAGGGATACCAGATGAGATAGAGAAGGGCGATGTCTCCAGATTTGAGATCCTTGTCAAAGCGGCGAGCGATCCAGAAAATCACTGCAAACCCTAGAAAATTCCACAGCGACTCGTAGAGAAATAGCGGATGAAACCGAGTGCTTTCAGGATAGACGGTTAGGTCCCGGTATTCCTTGATGCGGTGGGCTGCGTCAATGCGTAGCCCCCAGGGTAGAGTCGTCAGAGGCCCATAGAGTTCCTGGTTGATGAAATTTCCCCAGCGTCCGATGGCTTGAGCCAGGGGAAGGCCAAGGGCGATCGCATCTAAAAAAACGAGAGTCGGCAAGTTGCGAAGGCGAGTAAACAGCCACAGGGCAATGCTGCCGAAAATAAAAGCGCCAAAGATATGGATGCCCCCACTCCAGACCTTCAGAATCTCCCCTGGATTCGATAGATAATAGCCAATTCCCCCATCACCTCGGGGCGACTGGATAAATACGTAATAGAGCCGCGCCCCCAGAAAAGCGGGGATCAGTACCCAAATCAGCATGTCCCAGAAGTCATCAGGGTTCTGCCCCTTGCGGCTCACATATCGGCTTGCGATCGTGCAGCCAATGAGAATGGCAGACACCATTAAGAGCCCGTACCACCGCAAGGCAAGGGGACCAATCTCAAAAATCACTGGGTCAACGGGTGGGTACATAAGCAAACTCAGAGGTATTTTAGGTTGATGGGGCGTGGACGGTTGCGCGACGTCTACTGCAATACGAGAACGCCAATGCTAGAAGTACGCATCAAGGATTACATAAAATTCAATTTTGGTGAAGCGCCGCTTCACTCTGTAATTCTTGACTCTAAGGAGCACTGTCAGTTTCGGCTTCGGCTTCGGAATCCGCTTCCTCCTCTAGGAGCTCAAAGACAGGCATCTGAAGCGTTGTTTGGCCATATTGAGGTGCAGAAGGATTAAATTGCAGAATGGGGGCGTCAAGATTCCCCAAATAAATGTAGTCGATATTGCTCAGGTCAGTCACCTCTGGTAAATTACGCATTCGATCCAAAAGTATTAGCTGTCGCTGAAAGTAGGATTGTTCATAGGGGCCAAAATGAACGACTCCAAGATCCGTATTGAGGATGAGGTTCGTAGGATTTTGCCAGTCTACCTCGTAGACCTCAATTGGGCTCTGGCTCAACGTGTCATACAGGGTTTGCCACGACTGGCGATAGGATGCCTGCATCCCAATAACTCTGAGTTCGGGTAAATCAATATCTTGATTCATATCGGTGTAGCTTGTGAGCGGTAACCAGCTTCCATTCGCATCCAGTAGTCCCGTGGGCACCAGAATCGAGGGAATACCCGCCCGTGGCCTCGGTCGATCGGCTGATTCAGACGGTTCAGCAGTGAAGGGATTCGTATAGGTTTTTCCGAGCAGCAGGGCCACAGGCTGTCGCTCGGTGATGTGAATTGAAATGCGGGGAGGAAACAGCCGTCGCTGTATGTCTACTGTGTCAATGGGGCCATGCTCTTGCAATTTCTGTGTGATATTGTCTGGGTCAATCTCGAAAATTAAGATCGGGTAGGCAATGGGAAGGAGCGACTGAACGGTATCTTCCGAGAGGAGTTGCATGCCTTCAATCTGAATTTGATCTGCTCCTCGCAAAATCCAGTTGGAGTGAAAGATAAACCAAATTATTCCCCCTGTTAATCCACCTACCAGAAGCGATCGCCATAGCAGCTTGGCCGTTCGCCAACGGCTTTGCCAACGCAAGCGACGGCGACGTTCTTCAAATTCTTCGCGAGAGAACACAGTCATTTCGGGCATGGTTAGCCAGTAATTCGTTACCTTTAGGTTCTGGAAACAGTGGATTTCACTCTGTGGATGCACTTGAAGATGACGAGTCTTCTACCGATACTGATGGGCGCTGCGGTTCTCCCAGGTTCACATGGGGGGCGGTGCGCTGCAAAAAGGTTGCCCACTGCAGAGCTAAATCGATCTGCGTAAATGGAATATTACAGATTGAGTCATTCTGTAACACCAAGCGCAATGAGATATTTTTAGCTGCTTCAGGCGGATTGTCTAGGTCAACCGATTGCTCATCGGCTTCTATGCCGATCCAGCAAATATCTTTTAGGGAGAGGGTTTGAACCTCTACAGGTTCTTTACGGGTGGGCTTGCCCCAGGTGAGTTGATTGCCGCGAAGCCCCAGCACTGAATAGATATCGAATTTAGCATAGTCAAACTCTGCGGCCCAAATTCGATAGGCTTCCAGCTTCCGATATTCATTCCATCCTGCCCAGGCTAACCCGATGAATAGAGCCAGCAGAGGCAGCCACAAAAGTCCACGTTCCATTGCTCACTCCATGCTTATTTCTGAATCAAATTGTAGGCGCAATTATTATTTCCCGTTCTGTCAAGGCAGCTGATAATGGCGCTGCCTCAACAGAGCGGTGGGTTATCCAAGCCTTCATCCCTAGTCGCTCGCAAAGCGAACGTTGCCTGGTTACAATTCTTGCCCGGTTACAATTCAATGTGGCGCACGTCGCACACCACATCAACTCGGTAATGTTGCTTTGATGGACGACTCAGTAGCTTGGCACAACTAAAAATCAGACGTAAAACCCTGTGCCGCCTACACAGCGGGCGGCACAGGGTTTTACCGGTTTTATCATTACTGGTTTTATCATTAATTGTGCTTAGGGATCTGCGGCTAAAAAAGATACCGGAAGAAAAGAGCAGCGGGCACAGCCCGCTGCTCTTTTCCGGGTACTTTATTTTCTTGCAAGTCCCTTACCTACTTAGGACGGAATGCCTGCAATCCTGTCTTGGTAGGCGGCTTCGTTCAACCCATCACCAGCATTGGCCGTTGCCGGATCAAGCTGGGCTTCAAGATCGCGAATACGGCTAGACACTGAAGGGTGAGTGCTAAGGAACTGCGGGGGTGAGCTACTAGACAGCAGTTTCTCCATAAACGCGACCATGGCAGCAGGAGCATAGCCTGCCCCCTGAAGATTGGCTAAGCCCAGTTGATCCGCTTCGCGCTCATCCTCTCGGCTGTTCGGGCGACGTAGTGCTAGCTCTACACCGATATTGACGGCAACACTCTCGTCCAGCCCTGCTGCAGACATTAAGCCCTGGGCGATCGCCATTTCCCGCATTTGCTCAACGGCGTGGCGGGAGGCAATATGCCCGATTTCGTGACCAATGACGCTAGCAAGCTGGGCTTCATTATCGGCAGCTTGCAGGAGCCCAGTTGTGACGTATACAAACCCTCCCATCGTCGCGAAGGCATTAATCTGACCATCCCGAACAACTTGGAAGGTGTAAGGAATATCTGGGCGGGTACTGTAAGGAACCAGCCGCTGACCAATTTGATTGACATAGCTCGTCACCTGGGGGTCTGTGTAGAGGTTGAATTCCTGATTGACGAGCTGGTCGTTGATTTGCTCCCCAAGACTTACCTCCTGGCGATCGGACATAGTGGAGAGTTGAATCACCTGCACCCCGCGAATCAATAATTCAAGCCAGGAGGGCAAGGCCGGGGCCGGGCGAGCAGAGCCGATTATAATGCCTGCTGCGACGAGGCTAGACACTAGTACGTAGAACCAGCGGCGTCGAAGTTGATTGATTACATCACGTAACGTTTGAAACATGGTCATATACCGAACAGCTACCGAACAGTGTGAGTCGAATGACTTAAGTCTCGCCTCTATACCTACCTGGCGTGGGCTGGGAACTGGATTTGGTTTAATAACGGCAATATATGCCTCCATTATTTCCTACTGCCTGGCCTGTGAATCCTCTCCTGAGGACGGTTTATTGCTCTGTCCATCTGTTCGTTATACGATTTGGCAAAGCTCTCAAATTCACAATGAAAAAATAGGGGTTTGCGGCGCGCTAAGCGCGTCGCAAACCCCTATTTTTTCGTGAAACTTGCCAAGTCGTGTTCGTTAAGGAGGGCTATCGATAGAAGACAAGGAACCGGGAATTTCTAGGGTGTGCTGCACAATGCATGGGCCAGAAAACAGATCGCTCGAATGTCTTTACAAAGCGATAGGATGATGCTGAATTCCTCTGTTTTTAAACGCTGGTTCATGGGCAGGTATTCAAACGGGCGCATTATTTTTGCAACGACAGCATTGCTGGTGGCGCTGGCATACTTTTTGATGGTGTTGAACTTTTTTAGGGGCACGATGACAGTTTCCTTTCCTTCGGTATCGCTGCTGACCGATCCTTTCCTACAATTGCCGACCGCAGATTCGGTGCGGGTTGTCTGGTTCACAGAGTTTGAAGGGAGTGGTCACGGAGTGCAGTATGGCGATCGCCTCGATCAGTTGGCTCCTGCCAAAACCCGCAAAATGTCTCGTACGCGGGAAGATGCGAAATCACGGGTGGGCAGTCAGATAGAGGAGGGTCAGGTTTATGAAAAGCCTGTTGACAGAGACATTTGGCGTCATGAGGCAGAAATTTTTGGCTTGTCTCCCGGCGTCCGAGTGCCTTACCGGGTCACAAGCACCGCTGACGATGGTCAGATAGTTAATAGCGACACGTTTGACCTGTCTCCCCTGCCAGAACCGGGAACCCCTCTGAAGATTCTGCTCACCTCTGACCATCAGTTGATGCCGATGACGCCCGCTAACTTGCAAAAGGTGCAGGAAACTGTGGGTCGAGTCGATGCTGTTTTTCTGGCTGGCGACTTGGTCAACATTCCCGATCGAGCATCAGAATGGTTTGATGACAATCGAGGGCGAGCGTTTTTTCCAGCCCTCCAGGGCCGTGCTAGTGCTTCTCTGGAAGATTCAGAGGGCACCACAAGGCTCTATCAGGGCGGGCAACTGATTCAGTCAGCACCTCTGTTTCCCGCCTTGGGCAACCATGAGGTGATGGGACGGTTTTCGATGGAGCGGGGGTTAGGAGAACAGTTCAACGACCCAGTGCCCCGGGCGATCGCCCAACAGCGGTATGATACGAAAGCGGCAGAGATAAACCCCGACAGCGATCAGGACACCAAAGATACCTGGATTGAAAACCACTCATTTAACTTAGACACTTACGAAGAAATTTTTACCCTGCCCCAAAATAACCAGGGCAATTCCCGCTACTACGCCGTGACCTTCGGGGATGTGCGCCTAGTATCTCTCTTTGCCACCAACATCTGGCGGCGTCCTAGCCTTGGCCCTGAGGCAAAGGGACGCTACCGGGAACGGGATGAAGATTTAGACAATCCTGAAAATTGGGGGTTTGGACAGCATATTTTTGAGGCGATCGCCCCTGACAGTCCCCAGTACACCTGGCTTCAGGCAGAACTGAACAGTCCAGAGTTTACCCAGGCGAAATACAAAATTGTGATGATGCACCATCCGCCTCATACCCTAGGAGACAACATCGTTCCAGCCTATATTGACCCCGTCCAGTTCATCGATTACTTCCCCGATGGCACCATCAAAGCGGTTCGCTACGAATATCCCAAGAATGCAGACTACCTCATTCGAGATGTCATGCCCTTAGTAGAGGCGGCGGGTACAAACCTTGTCCTGTATGGGCACTCCCATCTATGGAATCGGTTTGCTCGCACCTCCGCCAATGGAAACCGCACCCATTATTTAGAAACTTCGAACGTCGGCAACACCTACGGGGCATACTGGAAGAAAAAACGCCGCCCGATTCCCATTGGATTTCAAGAAGAATACGTGGCGCTAGGCGACCCCAATGGGTTAGAACCAATAATGCCTACGATTGATCCCGTCATTGATGAAGACGGGAATGCTCAGCCGTTTATTGCGAGTAATGATCTTACGGTCTTCAGCATTTTCGATACCCAGGCGGGCACCATATCAAGCTATCGATTCGATACCAAAGCTCCCGATTCTCCCGTTGTCAAATTTGATGAATTTTTACTGCTGGAGTGACTGCCCCAACTGTCCTGAACATCAAATCATTCTAAATGCTCTACATTAATCAACTGACCTATCATCCGGCAGCAACGCCTGACGCCATCCTGAAGGCTGTCAACCTTGAATTAGCTCCCCAAGAACTGGGGCTCATTATCGGTCCTAGCGGCTCTGGCAAAAGTACCCTGCTGGAGATACTGGCGGGGCTTGCCCGCAAGTCCTCTGGCTCAATCCGGTGGCGACAGCAAAATCTAGATGCTGACCAGCTTCAGCAGTTAGGTGGCTTGGTCTTTCAGTTTCCCGAACGACACTTTTGCGGCAACACGGTATTAGAAGAGCTGCGTCTGGGGCATCCCGAGGTCACAAAAGACCGTATCGATGGAGTTTTGGGTGCGGTGGGGTTGTCTCACCTGTCCCTGGAGGCGTCCCCCCAGGACCTCAGTGGCGGACAGCAGCGCCGTCTTGCCCTTGCTGTGCAGCTTATCCGTCAACCTTACCTGCTCTTGCTAGACGAACCCACGGCTGGACTAGACTGGTCGATGAGGCAACAGTTGGTGAGCCTGCTTGCCGATCTCAAAAAAGAGTGGAGCCTGCTTATCGTCACCCATGATGCAAGTGACCTGGTGGCGATCGCCGACCGCTGCTGGACGCTTAGCCACGGCATATTAACCGCTGCGGATCCGGCACAGTTTTCAAGCAAAGAAGAATCCCCATCGGCTGCTTAGTATCTATTCGCCCCCCGTGCTTCCATGCGATCGCCCATTAACGCGCTGATTGACCTCACCCAAACAGACGGGTTACCGACGCTGCCCCACTCGGCAGACACCCAATCTATCTGGGACACCACCATTGGCTGGCACCCGGATGACCATCAGCGATACCAACTCCAGCAGGTGTATCATGCCGTACTACAGGGCAGCCGAGCCCTGAATTTGACCCGCATTACTGAGCCAGAGGACTTCTGGGAGAAGCATCTGTGGGACTCAATGAGTGGCATTCGGGTGTTTCTCAATGCAGACGATGCCTTGAATGATGATGAAATTAGTGACGATTCTGCTTCATCGGACAAACGTAATCAGGCAGCCAACCCATCCAGGGAAGCAGCCCTTTCCCCAGGAATAGGCTACGCCAGCACCCATGCCCCTATTTCACTCCCTATCCCACTGAGCGATCAACCGCTTAACGTTATCGACATTGGCACCGGGGCGGGGTTTCCCGGACTGCCTGTGGCGATCGCCTGTCCTGCCTGGCATGTGACGCTGCTCGACTCCACCCAAAAGAAAATGGTATTTCTGGACACCGTGATTCGAGCATTACCTCTCAAAAACACCGTAACGGTTATAAAGCGGGTTGAAGCCGTTGGCAGGCTATCCAACTATCGAAGTCAGTACGATCTAGCTCTGCTGAGAGCAGTCGCTCCGGCGTCTGTTTGTGCAGAATATGCACTGCCCCTGCTCAAACCAGGAGGATGGGCAGTGCTCTATCGGGGGCACTGGACGGAGGCCGATACAGAGGCGCTGCTGCCCGTGCTGGAGGTGCTGGGAGGGGAGCTAGATCTGGTGGATTCCATGCAAACACCGCTGACTGGGGGCGATCGCCACAGCATCATCCTTAGAAAAGTAGCACCCACTCCAGAAGACTTTCCTCGCCCCGTGGGCATCCCTGCCAAGACTCCCCTATGAACGCGGCGATCGCCAGGATTTCAGCCTCTTCTCCATCAGCCTATTCTTTTGAATTACAGCGCTATGCAAGCGCACTAAATACAATTTGTTAAATGGCGGCGCTCTGCGCCGCCATTTAACAAATTTGGGTGCGCTTAACCAATTTGCACGCCGCTATAGCTTACGACTTGGCAGAGTTCTCAAATCCATGACGAAGGAATAAAGGTTTTGTGCGTAAGGGAGCTGTGGCTAAATATAGCGCTTTGCAAGCGCATTAAGTACAGCACAGGACAGGGGCGGCGCTCAGCGCCGCCCCTGTCCTGGCACTTTATTTTCTTGCAAGTCCCTAACCTGACAAAGAGTGTCACAGGTCAAATTGATTCCCACGTCGATACTGGAAATAAGCAGCAACAAATAAGCCTGCTAGCGTCACTGGAATAAGACCAAGCACGATACCTGAAAGTAAGGGTTCTACCACAGATCCATCTCCTTATAAGAAATAAATTGCCACATGCTGACACGCATATTTATACAGATTAACATTCGCTCTCCCTTCTCATACAGCAATTCTCACTTTAGGAAGCTTTGCGCCCTACATGCGCTCACTTGTACAAATTTAGGGAGCAAAAAGGTCGCCTCAGGCGACCTTTTTGCTCCCTAAATTTCCATAATGAGAATTGCTGCTTCTCATAAGTAGCCTGGCACAGTTAAAAATTAGATGTAAAACCCTGCTCCGCCTGCGCAACGCGCAGCGCAAGGTCTTACGGGTTTTATAGTTCATTGTGACCACCTACCTATATCAAGCGTTGCTGAAAAAACTATTTCCCTTTCTACGACTTGGCAA
>CAYXJG010000224.1:0-8749 GCA_964465285.1 uncultured bacterium | reverse complement strand
GAGCGGTCGGCTGTTAACCGATTGGTCGTAGGTTCGAATCCTACCTGGGGAGTTTAGATGAGCCATTGCGTTCAGGGCATACGATTTGACCCATGGCTGAACACCGAGATTTGTATCCAGCCATTTCCCCGTATCAAACGGGATACCTCCAGGTGTCAGATCTGCACGTTCTCTACTACGAGCAGAGCGGCAACCCAGACGGCATCCCCGTGGTTTTCCTCCACGGCGGTCCGGGGGCAGGCAGCGACCCCGTCTATCGGCGCTTTTTTGACCCTGAAAGGTGGCGCATCGTGCTGTTTGATCAGCGGGGCTGCGGCAAAAGCACACCCCACGCAGAACTACGAGCCAATACGACCTGGCACTTAGTTGCCGATATTGAGGCCCTGCGATCGCACCTGAGTATCGACCGATGGGCGGTATTTGGCGGCAGTTGGGGCAGTACCCTCGCCCTTGCCTACAGCCAAACCCATCCAGACCGAACCACCGCCCTATTCCTGCGAGGCATCTTCATGCTGCGCCAGCGAGAATTGCGGTGGTTCTACCAGGAGGGAGCCAACAACATTTACCCCGACGCCTGGGAGGCTTATCTTCGTGCCATTCCACCAGAGGAGCACCATGATCTGATGGGGGCTTACCATAAACGATTGACCAGTCCCCATGCCGCTGTGCGGCGGGATGCAGCACGGGCCTGGGCTATGTGGGAAGCGAGCACCAGCAAGCTCCTCCCCGATACCAGGCTAAAAGCTAAATTTGGAGAAGACGAGTTTGCAGAGGCGTTTGCCCGCATTGAGTGCCACTATTTTGTAAACAACGGGTTTCTAGAGTCCGAAGACCAGTTGCTCCGGAATGTTGACCGCATTCGCCATATTCCCTCAGTCATCGTCCAGGGGCGCTATGATGTGGTGTGTCCAATGATTACTGCATGGGAACTACATCGGGTATGGCCTGAGGCTGAGTTTATCATAGTGCCTGACGCCGGGCACTCGGTTACGGAACTGGGCATCCGAGATGCCCTCATGAATGCAGTAGATCAATGGATACCTGCTTAGGACTTGCAAGAAAATAAAGTACCCGGAAAAGGGCAGCGGGCTGCGCCCGCTGCCCTTTTCCGGTATCTTTTTTAGCCGCAGATCCCTTCACGACTTGGCAAGTTTCACGCAAAAATAGGGGTTTGGGGATTGAGGGTTGCGCGTCGCTTCGATGACCGACCACCCCTACGACGGACCCTCTACATCATGTCGTCGTCTTGGGGGGCTTTGGCTTTTGCCTTGGCTTTGGCGGCACTTTTCTTTAGTGCTTGTAGGCGAGATTCGTAGCGCTTGCGCTGCTTTTTCTTAGGAGATTGTTCAATCAGGAACTTTAGGGCACTGCCCAGGCTCTTGTAGGCATTTGGTAGACTGTAGCCAAATCGTGTTGCCAGGGCGATCGCCTTTTCATCGGCATCAACGGCCTCTACCAGGGTCTTTTCGGGGTTGTTGCGACGGTAGAGCCGCCAGCCGGAAATACTGCACAGGGCAAGGGCCAGCAGCAGCAGCACGCCGTCTTGCACCCAGAGCTCACCCACCGCACCGCCCAGGCCAATGGCGAGGGCCGCCATTTCCCAGCCATCCCGTGGAATGGTGTCATTTTGGACGCGGGCAACTTCATGCCAGAACAACAGGTTCCGCTGATCGAGAGCTAGCTCTTCCCACTTCACTAGGTCGATTTGGATTTCCACCTGATCGCGGCTCAGCTCTTCACAGGTGATAAGGGGTGGATTGACTGCCGTCGTCCCTTCAACGGTAACCCAGCTTTTCAGCTCAGGAGGAAGCAAGTTTTTAAGCCGTCTCAGTTCGCTCAAGTCAGCCCGTGCAGTTGAAGTTGCAAATGAGGTCATGAATCTTAGTCCAGCCGTAGAAGAAGTCAACGGGCGATCGCACAGGTAGGCGATCGCGCAAAGCTTTTAAAAGCGCTTGATGTAAAGGAGTATAGCGGCTCTTTTGCCTGAAAAAAACCGTAGGCAATACTGCTCATCAGACGAAAAACCTGAGAGCCGCTCATATTCCCATCTTATCGAATGTCGCTCAAGCCTGACATTCCCGTGGCAGCAACTCTCATTAGGGACTTGCAAGAAAATAAAGTACCCACAAGAGAGGGGCAGCGGGGTTGAGAATGCTGCATCACCCTACCCCAGGTTTAGTTCAAATTCTCTAATTCTCGTTCTTTAGCGCTTTCGAGAAAACAAGCCAAAAAATCCGCTACTTTTGTTACGAGAGGGCGTAGCATGGTCTGCGTTGGATGATATCTGTTTACCCTGGTCTGGGTTCTCAACATTGATTTTCAACCGCTTGGCGCAGGCTTTAGCGAGGCGATCGCCCGCGTCCAGTTTCAGGGCTTTTCGACAATAAGCTTTTGCGGCACCGGGTAGATTTTGTCCCAGGTAGGCGTGAGCCATCAGCGCATGATATCGGCTCTGGTCACAGTCGATGCGAATGGCATCTTTCAACTCTTGAATGGCGGTCTGGTAGCTACCCTTGCGAATATATTCCTTTGCCCGCTGGTAGTGGCGTTCAGCATAACTCACCGATTGCCGCTCTGTGATGGCTGACGATAGAGAAGACGAATAGGTAAACGTGGGCGCATCAGGTGGCGGTGTCGCCACGAGCCCCGTCCGCTTTTCCAAAATCATTGGCTCGCCCATTTTGAGGCGCAGATAGACGAGATTCAGCTCTGCCATTTCTTGGGTAATGGCTTCGAAGTTGCTCAGAGGATGGTATTGCTGTTCAGAAAGCTGGGCGATCGCCTGCTCGTAGAAAATCTCAACATCAGCCACCGCCATTTTCTTCAGGCGCTGGGCCTTTGCCCCTTTAGGGTTAAGCGGTTCCGACTGCGATAGTCGCCGCACACGAGAGCGCAGGAGGGCCGCAACTTCTGCCCTACCCTTTTCTTGCTTCAGCCGCTGATAATTTTGGTTGACAACTTTGGCAAAGAGTTGACTTGCGAACTTTTGGTCTGCCTCAGGGGCATCGCGCAGGCTGTCTGGATGAAGTAGCCTCACGATTGAGCGAAACCGTTTCAAGACACGACGATCATCTGCTGAGATGGATACCCCAAGAACAGCATAGGGGTCTGAGAATTGTTGAATCCATTCTTCAGAAAAAGGATAGTACGTCATCAAGCGCATAACTTACGTGAACACGGATCAGCGAATCCAGGCAATGCAACACTGTTCATATCCAAGCCAAGCTTGGTAGGCGCACCGCCCTAGAACGTAGGAGCACCTTTCGTAAGCACTAGCCATTAGTCAGGATAGTAATTCTGACCATTGTATCGGCATTTTCTATGGGCGCTCTCCAGAAGAGAAAATGGCTCGCTGGACGTTCATGGAGCAGTGCCCTGGCGCTAGCCCAGTACTCAGCAGCAGGTCTGACCGTTGTCTAGGTTGAGGACTGGAGTTTCCTGCGAAAGAGCTCAAGTCTTCACTCTGGTGTGGTTGGATGGGGCAACGAGTCATCTAAGATAGCCAAGATTGACCCTCTGTCCCAACGACCTGCCCAGACTTATGTGCCACCGCAGGCAAGAGACCCACGCTTGCCTCTAGTCTTAACCAGTGTCCTATCGCGGCAAATGGTCAAACGACAGCAAATGTAGGGCAGCGACCGTGCATGATTCCGTTCGCCTTCCCTACTCTAGCAGGTTGCTCTCGATGAACGAGTAAAAAGTAGATTACCTGTAATCCAGGCAGGAATGAAGCTTGCTCTGCTACAGAATACACATCTCTCTTATAGGAATCCTATTTGGTTCCTGAAAATATTTATAAAGGTGGGGGCGGGCACAGTCCGCCCCCACCTTTATAAATCAAATAGTATTGCTATAGCAACGAAAGAGTTCGTGAAACCAGAACCATTTTAGGGAACCCGCGCTGAGCGCGGGTTCCCTAAAATGGTTCTCTCCTAAGGGATCTGCGGCTAAAAAAATACCGGAAGAAAAGAGCAGCGGGCTGCGCTCGCTGCTCTTTTCCGGGTACTTTATTTTCTTGCAAGTCCCTAACCAACCCTTTGGTTGCTATGTAGCAATCCTAAATAAAATGTGAGAGTTGGGGCGGGCTGCGCCCGCCCCAACTCTCACATTTTATTTCACAAATCACTTAGGAACGCCATATAAGTAGTTGAGCAAAATTATTTACACAGTTTCCTAGGGGCACACCCCGACGGGGTGTGCCCCTAGGAAACTTGTTTGTAATTAATTCTGCATAGGTACTTATGATGAAGCATGGTTATGGTAAGTGCCTTGGCGTAATTATAAATCAGATATAACACAGGGCCCGTTTTGTCTAACCCCTAAGAAACCAAAAGGCGTCGCGCGACGCCTTTTGGTTTGGTTTTGATTTCTGGGTATACACACGACTTGGCAAGTTTCACGTAAAAGCAGGAGTTTGCCAAGTCGTGTATACAGATGAGGATTTGATATAAAACCCTGCGCCGCTCGCGTAGGATTTTGCGGGTTTTAAGTGATATGAAGAAATGAGAATTAAACGACTTGGCAGAGTTCTCAAAATTCTTTCGTGAACTTTGCCAAGTCGTCAATTAAAAACTTCAACCGAACTTTGTTGGGGCAGCACGGCGGTGCTGCGCCGCCCCAACAAATCCCCCCAACAAATCCTTTGAGGAATTATACCAGCCGTCTGAAACTGGCATCATAAAAGTCGGCGTAGCGATCGCCCTTCTCCAATAGCTCTGCGTGGGTGCCTGCTTCCACCACTCGCCCCTGCTCAATGACAAGGATGCGGTTTGCCCGTCGCACCGTAGAAAGGCGATGGGCAATGATGAACACCGTTCGACCTTCCATCACTCGTTCCAACGCTTCTTGCACTAGAATTTCTGATTCAGAGTCGAGGGCAGAGGTGGCCTCATCTAGGATGAGAATGCGGGGGTCAAGGAAGACCGCCCGGGCGATCGCCAGCCGTTGCTTTTGTCCTCCTGACAGATTCACTCCCCGTTCTCCCACCCAGGTCTGATAACCATCAGGAAAATCCATAATAAACGCATGGGCATTGGCGATTTTTGCCGCTTCAATCACATCCGCCTCGTCAAAGTAGGTGCGCCCAAAGGCGATGTTTTGGGCGATAGTGCCGGAGAACAGGGTCGTTTCCTGGGGGACGATACCGATCTGCCGCCGCAGGCTCCGCAGGGTGACCGTCTTCACATCAATGCCATCTATAAAGATATGGCCCTGTTGGGGATCATAGAACCGGGGCAACAGGTTTACCAGAGTAGATTTTCCGGCACCGGAGGAACCCACTAGGGCGATCGCCTCTCCTGGGTATGCCAAAAGCGTTAGCCCTCGAAGCACGGGTTGGTCGGGCCCATAGCCAAACCACACATCTTGATATTCCACTTTGCCAGTTACCACAGGTAGAGGTTGAGCATCAATGGATTCCCCAACGGCAGGGCGAAGCGCTAGGAGGGCAATGACGCGATCCACTGATGCTTCACCCTGCTTAAATTCGTTGTAATTCTCTGTCAGATGGGCGATGGGGTCAATGAGCAGCAGCACCGCTGCCACATAGCTGCCAAATTGTTCCCCAGTGATGTTGCCTACAGAGATTTGCCATCCCCCCAGCAGCAGCAGCAGCAGAATGCTGAGGGCATAGAGGAACCCCACCACGGGAAACTGAATAGCCTTCAGCCAGGCGGCGGAATACTTGGCATGGCGATCGCGCTCAGCTTCCTTGCGAAATCGCGCAATTTCATACCCTTCGGCAGCAAAGGCTTGCACCAGGCGAATACCACTTAGCACTTCAGTGATCAGAGAAGACAGTTCAGCAATGCGGCTCTGGCTACGGCGGGAAAAGAAAAGGAGGCGATCGCCAAACCAGCTAATTAATACCCCCAACAGCGGAGCAATGACCAGGGTCGCCAGCGTAAGCTGCCAGTTGAGGTACACCATATAGCCAAACACCACAATGAGCTGAAGCACACAGGGCGTGAAGTCATGGAAAAGTTTGTTGACCACTTCCCCAACCCGATCCACATCTTCCGTGAGGCGATAGGCCAAATCTCCAGTTTTCGAGGACTCAAAGTAGTTGAGGCTGAGAGTCTGGATGTGGGCATAGGTGCGGCTCCGTAGGTCAAACGCTACATTGAGCGCCGCCTTTGCCATGAGGGCGTCTTGCCCATACTGCGCTATTTTCTGCACGAGGAAGAGAAGGGACGTAAGCCCTGCAAGCTGGGCAAGGGTCGCGACTTCCCCTTCGGCAAGGGCACCCAGTAGCTTGCCTGCCATCCACGCTAGAAACGGCCAGAAGACCGTAAAAATGACCGTGCAGACCAGTGCCCTGGCGATAATAGCCCAGTGCGATCGCAAATATGGAATCAGTTGCCAATAACTTGATCGAGTGTTCAATCCTCTTGCCCGCGCGACAATCTGTTCAGGTTAAAGGCTATCAGCTTTTATGCCATTAATCCGCAGATGGTATTGATGAATCAGTCATCATGAATCAACCCTCAATGTTCTTCAGCGCTAAGCACTTGGTTGCGTCCCTGGGATTTTGCTTTGAGGAGATATTGGTCGGCTCGTCGTAAGAGGCTAATACCCTTTTCATCGTCTTCGGGTCTTAGCGTCGCCGTTCCCACACTAACGGTGATGGAAAGGTCAAGGTCATCCCCCACAGCAAAAGGTTGCCCAGAAATGAGGTTGCATAGGCGCTGACCAATGCGTTTGGCTTCCCCTGGCCCAGTGTTGTTCAAGATGATGACAAACTCTTCGCCCCCGTACCGGAACGGTGTGTCATAGAAGCGCAAATTGTGGCGCAACCGGGCAGAGATGAGTTTGAGCGCGCGATCGCCCGCGAGATGGCCGTGCGTATCGTTAATGATCTTGAAGAAGTCTACGTCAAGCATCAACAGGCTGATGGCCCCGCCCCGTTCACGGGCATTGTGAATCTGCCGGGGTAATTCCCATTCAAAGGCACGGCGGTTGTTGAGTTCCGTCAGGGGGTCGGAGAGGGCGATCGCCGACAGCAGGTCATTGGTACGGACAATTTCGCGATAGCCATGAACACGGCGCAATCCCACCTGCAAATGGGCATGTAAGAATTGAGTTTCTATCTCGTCCTCATTTTTCATCGTGAGCCAGATGCAGGCATCGGCACCAGACTCCAGGGATTGAGAAGTCATTTGATTTTGTTTCGCAACGATTGCATAAACGTCATGTGATTCGGGGAGTTGCCCAATCACAATGATATGAATCCATGCAAGGCGGCTTTGCTGTTTAATGGTGCCACATAAATCAGCCGTTCCATCCGTATCGCCGTGGGCAATGACAATGTCAGGCTGCTGTGCCTGAACAATCAACAGAGCCTCTGCTGGAGTCGGCGCATCTTCGATAGTCAGACGATCGACAGGCCCAATTAATGCGCGAATTTCAGTACAAAATCCATGACTACCAACAATAAGGATAGAAGCATCCATGAGACATGCGCGAGGCTTGGGTAACGGTGATTGAACAAGGGACGTAGAGCAAGAGGAATAAAGACGGGCAGAAGAGGTTTGGCGGCATTCGGCTACGTCTTGATCTTGCTTAGAATCCTGCAGATGAGTAGGAGCTACTGAGTTATCATACGCCTGGGAAGACACAATAGATACCATGCCATCTCCCTCCATGCAGAATGAAATCATAGAAATATCGCAATGCATCCTGCCTGGTCTGGTCACTAGAATTCTTCCATGGAGTAGCGTTTAGTATCCGTAAATAAGCATGTCTGAGTGCCATCGCGAAATTCCGTTGCGTCAGGAACTTATAAGGAAAATTTAAGAAAGCAATAGGACTTTGAACTTTCTTTCACGACTGAGTAAACCCTATCCGTGGGTAGAGGCAGGGTTATTCTTCTCAACAGCGTTTGAGTGACCGCATTTAAAGTGACCGCATTTAAAGTGACCACATTTAAACCGAATGTCCGCTGAGGCGCTTGCGTCCGTCTCCATGCGTTAAGCATCTCCGAAAGCGAAGACAATAAGTAGGGGGTCACAATTAAGTATAAAACCCATAAACCTTGCGCTGCCCGCTGCGCAGGCAGCGCAAGGTTTTGTAGTTGGGTTTTAATTGTGCCGAGGTACATATCTAGAGTCCAGCTCCATTTTTATATCTTTCTATATCTGTAGTGTGATACAGCGGCACTGAGAACAATTACGCACAGAAAATATCTCATGTATAATTTTAAACCCTGTGGTCATAGCACTTAAAGTATTAGTTTTCTACGTTTTATTCTAGCCTGAAGCGTTATCTCAATTTAATAGGACAACAAAAAAACTTATATTCTTAGTAAAAATAAATACATGATAAGAGCATGTTTAAAAAGGTGGTGGCGGGTCAAATTTTATGCCAACCGCTTCACCATGATCCGGATCATGGCGAGGTAAATGAATGTCTCCGAAGTTTCGGGCGATTTCTCATAGTCCCGCACTAAGCGACGACATCCCATTCACCACCCAAATGTCCTCTCCACCCCCCATCGCTTGGGCAGGAAGCATCCCACTTTTGCAAATTAATTAATTTTGTTGTGTTGGGTGGGCGGGCACAGCCCGCCCGCCCAACAAAAATGGGATGTATCGCTTGGGCAGCAGGACAAACCCCTTCGTTCGCCTGCTGTGGCCGGAGCACCACTTGCACAATCCATCGGCAAACATCCATCACCTACAGGACTTGGCAAGTTTCACACAAAGATAGGGGTTTGGCGCGCTCTCCGCGATCGCCATGACCACCTGTTTGT
>CAYXJG010000223.1:7164-8861 GCA_964465285.1 uncultured bacterium | reverse complement strand
CAAGTTCTTGCGATCGCTCGTAAGCGGCTTTCACCCCATCAATGAGGGCAGACCGCAGCCCTAGCGATTCCATCTCTGCGATACCTGCAATAGTGGTACCTCCAGGACTGGTGACGCGGTCTTTCAGAATGGCTGGGTGTAGTCCCGTTTGGTGAAGCAACTCAGCAGTGCCCCGGACAGTTTGCAAGGCTAGCTTAGCGGCGATCGCCCGAGGCAGCCCTGCCGCGACACCTCCATCGGTGAGTGCTTCAACGACCACCGCAATGTACCCTGGCCCTGAACCCGATAACCCGGTCACGGCATCCATCTGGTACTCCGGAATGTCTACAACCTCGCCTACCGCTTCAAAGATCTGCCGCCCTTGGTCTAGATGGCTTGCGTTGGCGTGCTGCCCAGGGGCGATCGCTGTCATTCCGGCACCTACTGTGGCGGGGGTATTAGGCATTGCACGGATCACAGGCTGTTGGGGAAAAGCAGATTCTATGCGGTGCAGAGGCATCCCTGCCAGAATAGACACGACAAGCTGATGGTGACGCCGTTCAGCCTCCGCTAATCCCTGCACAACGGGATCAAAGATTTGAGGCTTGATAGCCAGCAGCAAAATATCTGATTGCTGATATACGGCTTGATTATCTGCTGTCGTGCGGATGCCATATTTCTGGGCTAGCTCCTGTCGCCGCTGCTCCTGGGGATCGCTGATGATGACATCGCTAGGGGAGTAAACCGACTGAGCTATCAGGCGAGACAAAATTGCCTCACCCATCACGCCGCCCCCAATGAAACCCAATATAGACATCGTTTTAGCCACAAACTTGAAACCAAATAGGAACGAGAATTAAATAACTTGAACCCAATTTTGTTGAGGCGGCGCGGCGTCGCTGCGCCGCCTCAACAAAGTTGGATTTTATTTAAACGATCATAAAAAACCTGAAGCGTTGCCAGGGCAACGCTTCAGGTCAACGAGGTTTTGCCAGCAATTACGCCATGCGGACTTGCTCTGTGGCCCACACTGGCTCAGGGGACATGGGGCGACCAGCAGGACGAGCAGCAGGGGGATGCATCGGCACATCACTGACGATGCCCATTTGGGTGCTCACCTGAACACAGCTTGGGGTAAACAGGAAGATGCTGTCACCAATACGTTCCTGATGGCCATCAATTGCGTAGGTTCCACCAGCAACAAAGTCAACGGAACGTTGAGCCTGATCGGGATCCATCAACGTTAGATTTAAGACGACAGACTTACGTTCTCGCAATGCTCGAATGACCTGGGGCATTTCTTCGAAGGACTGAGGTTCCATGACGACAACCTCTGACATGCCATTGAGTGCGCCAGGCATACCAATGACATTGTTGGGAGATCCAACGGCAGGTTCGCCTAAGGACGTGCGATCGCGGAACCGACGACGGCGGGGTGCTTCCTCCTCAGGAACAGGCTGGACATGATTCTCGTCATAAATGTCCTGATAGTCTGCACCATCCATTTCGTCATACTCGTATTCATATTCAGCAGGATCGTTTAATCCAACGAAGTCCTTTAGTTTTCCAAAAATATTACTCACTGTTCATGCTCCATCACGACAATCGAAATTTGAGTGTAGCTGCTCTAACCTCAGACATATGAACGTAACCCCAATTCGAAAAATTCAGCATACACTCGCGAGGCTAAGCCAGCAATTCAACATCAGCAATTCAAC
>CAYXJG010000223.1:0-7064 GCA_964465285.1 uncultured bacterium | reverse complement strand
CAGCAATTCAACATCAGCAATTCAACGGAAACACCCATCTCTACATGCTTGAAGAAACTACGAAATAATACGGGGATCAATATGCATCTCAGCATCAACGAAGAATGACTTCAAGAGAACTGCTTCGGTGCAAAGGCCCTAATTTTGCGAACCTTCAAGCAAGATTTGCCTGAAATAGTATCCTGCAACATCAAAAAATTCAACGATATGAGCTCACTTAACAAAACGACAAAGTCAGAGGTTAACGTTAGAAGCTACAGCACCTTTTGCAGCACCTTAATTATGGGCAAACGATCATATCAATGTTTTCCGATTTTGAATGCTCTTAATTCTTAAGAAAATCCAAAGTTATATGTTGGACATTCTAGGTACTATACCGCTAATTTCATTCACTTCAACCCATCCATATATTGAGTTCAGTGATAGGGCACCCTCAAGCATTTAATGCCTCGCAAAAAATCCCCAAGGAGTATTTGGCGAGATTCTCAACCTATCCAGATGTAGTGGATACGCTAAATGTGGAGGACATACTAGATATAGCGGAACAAAGCAAATTTTGTCCACACAATCTTGGTGCTTGTATCCAGATTTAACAATGCCCGAGAGCTGTTCCTTGTTAAGCGCTTCATTCGACATATAGGGGGATGCTTTGTGACTACCGCCAGAGAAAATTTAGTATACGGCATTTTGGGATAAACTGACAGATAGGAAGTCTCCCCTCCTGCATTCCCGCCACGAAAGGCGGCGCTCGAAGCTCCGCCTTCTGGCTTTTTAAGAGGGTAGACAAAACGGACTTAGTAAGTCAGTGAGCCCAATTAATTGTAAAACCCGTACAAACCCTGCGCCGACTTCGTAGCGGTCGGCGCAGGGTTTTACATTTGGGTTTTAATGGTGCCAAGCCACTTACCTCAATGCTCAATATGTCTCAACTGATTGAAAAAAGTAAGCATCATCACTGGCATCAAAAATTGATGTCCACAGGTTAATGTTGCCCGTTGCTGGTAGCGATCGCACCGTGCTCACAAAGAATGATAGGCGTGGACAGGGTCGATGCACAGGCGGTCTGATGCAGGATATATCATGGCTTGGCTGCTATCACGACTTGGCAAAATTCTTAAATTCACAACGAAAAAATAGAGGTTTGGGGCGCGCGGAACGCGCCCCAAACCTCTATTTTTTCGTGAAACTTGCCAAGCTGTGTGCTATCCGAAAACCCATCATGGGCTTTCGGATAGCAGCTTAGATAAGGCGTCCGGCGATCGTGGATAGGGCGATTAGGCTTGCAAGAAGCAGTGCCCATTTCCAGGGTTCGTCGAGCCGCTTAAAGAGATAGCTCCAGCGAGTGTATAGATCTGGAAGGCCAGAATCTACCTCCTCCTGAGGGGGCTGAGCTAGTCCCGGGCGGGAGAGGCCACCGGATGCGGGAGACCGTTGAGGAACAACAGGGACAGGATGGTGCTGCGTTTCGCCAAGGGGCGGTGTGGCAGCGGCACGTCCTCGGGTCGGTGGCTGGATGCGAACGGGACGACGAGGGGCTCGGTTCATCGGCGGCCAATCCTCACAACGTCACCATCGAAGGTGGGAACCGATAAAACAAAGGGATCGGTTAAGTAGGTTAAGGCTTGCTCTTCCAAAATCCCGAGGGAAATTTCCTCACCCATACGAACACTATCGTAATAGTCTGTGAAATAGTGGACGCCTGCCATATTTCGACCAATGGAAATGTTGGCAGCAAGCTTATTCAGTTCACCTTCTAGGGTCAGGAAGTAATCTGGCTCGTACTCAACCAGAGTCTCCTGGGGTTCGCTATTGTAGGGGGCACGAAAGGCAACCGGTTTGTCGCCTTCCTCAACCCGCTTAAATCGAATCTCGCCTTCGTCAGTCTTCGCAAGTACGGCACTGGTGTCGAAGAACGCCTTCAGGATCGTGACGCATGCTCCGGCAACGGTCGCATGGCCCGCACCATAGGCAGGGTGCATGGGTGACCCTTCAGGAAACGCCATCGGCAGCAAGTAGTTTTCCTCAGCGCCGTTTTTCTTAGCCAAATCCAGCAGAGCAGGAAGCGTGCCATTATTGGTGAGCTCATAGCAGAACGCGCTAACGTACTTGATCAGAGAGTGAGGAACGCAGCCATCCAGTTTTTTGAGCCATGCAGGGTCGGAGGCCAGGCGAGCAAGTTCTACCCGTGCTGCTAGAGCTTCAGGACGTAACCGAATGTGGTTATTGAACTTTTGGAAGCGCACGGCTTTCAGTCCCCGTGTGGCAACCTCTGTCACCAAGTTTAGAATGTGAGGGCCACCGTAGAGGGCAAACCCGCCTGCATTACGCCGAATAGCCGGATTGCCAGCGGCGACGCCAACACCAGAGAGATGGTCAAAGGCTGGATCGAAGGGCGTTTCCATGCCCAGAAGAATGATGCACGCATTGAGATATGCTTCGTATAGCGCATCGTAGTGGACATAAGTTGCCAGGTCACGGGGCGTAGAGATGAACCGCTGTTTGGCGCGAGCACCGCTGCCGCTATTTTCAGAAATGTAGGACTCCCGATCGGGGCGCGTTCCTCGTTGGATAAGAACGTAGTCCTTCATGGTAGTCATGTAGTCCAGGTGAGGAGTCGCAATTGGAACCCGCTGGTCAATTTTAATTGCACCATAGGTAATTTTGCCGTCTGCAACGCTCCCACCTCTATTTACATCGGTGTTGCCAATGAGCATGAATTGAGAAAGGTATGGCCCCACCTCTACCCCTGGAGATGACCCGCGAAATATCGTTTGTAGGTTTAGCTTACCTTTGGCATCTACCTTTCGGCGTCTGCCTATTTGATTGCTAATGTAAGGAAGCTGATTCAGGCGCTTGATGGAACGTTCAACGGCTGCATTGGTTGTGTTTGTCTGAAAGTCATTCAGCGGCTCGTCGCGCAAAATAGCTAGCTCGTATACTTCTGCCATCTCGAAAATCAGCTCTGGGCTGGTATTGCCACTGTTGTCAACGAGGGATGGAGCAGGTGCCATGGTAACCGCCTGGGCGTCTGGCCCCTGGAGTTCATAGACGACTCCTGCGGTGGGCGCTTCCCACTGGCGGAAGTTATTCAGTAAATTGGGATCTGTCTCGTCACAAATTGTGTTGTTTTCAACTTTGAATTTTGCACCGTGACGAACCCGCTCAGAGAAGGGATCGATGAATCCGTCATCAATAGCGCGACGAAATTCAACAAAATCCTGGGTATCCTGCAACAATCCGGTGTCGGGATTGTGGGGAAGCCCTTTGGTAAAGCACATGAAATACTGGTCGCCAGCGTACCGCTGCTCATCGGGGTTGGCCTGATGGATGGGAAACTCACGGCTTCTGGCGAGTTCTGCTGCCTCAAGCCGGACAGCATAGGACTCTTGACGGCGATCGGTCATTGTTATGTCTCCTTGGGGAAAAGAACCGCTGACTCACTCGATACGTTCTACCCATGTTTGAACCCGGTATGTTTCTCTCGGAAAGGTTCTACGCTAAGCATAGATACTTAAATTGCTGGTTATAAGTAACTTGGCACAATTAAAAACCAGATATAAAACTCTGCGCCTCTAGCTGCGCGGACGACGCAGGGTTTACGGGTTTTATAACTAATTGTGCTCATCTACTTAGATACCAGATGGTTGCGCTGAATACCGGATACCTAGGAACGAGAATTTAATCATTTGACCCCAGCGGGGTAAGGCGGTGCGGCATCACCATGCTGCCCTATTCATACTGGGCTTTATGTATCCTTGTTCCTGAGCAAGATTTGATTCAACTATAGGAAAATGCAGTGGGCGATCGCAGTACCCACCGGGGTAATTTCCGTAGATAGCAGAACGGGCGATCGCCTTTCTGTGAGATCGACGGGACCTGGACTCAGACAAAATCCCATCTGCATACCCTGACACCCAAACCGAACTAAAAGGCGGCGCACTTCGCGCGCCGCCTTTTGGCTTTTTAGAGGTTAGACAGAACAGATTTAGTATCATACTGAAAAATCCGTACACGGCCTACCGTCATGTCATCATCGTTCGACTATCGCCCTCTCGCCGACGACTCAGATATTCAACAATTAAAGGCCCTTGATGCTCAGTGCTTCCTGGGAACCGGGAATGATGCAGACACCTATTTTGCCCAGGTTGGTGTCGAAGCCTTCCGGAGCATCTGGCAGGGCGATGACATGATTGGCGGCCTTAGCATTTTGCCGATGGGGCAATGGTGGGGCGGGCAGCGGGTACCGATGGGGGGAATTGCTTCCGTGGGTATTGCGCCTGAACATCGCGGAAAAGGGGGGGCGATCGCCCTGATGCGGTCGGCGGTGCAGGAATTATATGACCGCGATATTCCTCTTTCGGTGCTGTATCCAGCTACCCAGCGGCTCTATCGCAAGGCAGGGTATGAGCAAGGCGGCACTCGCTGTGCCTGGGAGATACGGACAGGCTCCATTCACCTACAGGAGCGATCGCTCCCCCTGACGCCAATGGCCCCGGAACCGGATATTCTCGGCCCTACGTATGCCCGGTATGCAGCAGGGTACAACGGACTGTGCGATCGCCATCGTTCCATCTGGCTCCAGCGAACTCAGCCTAAGTCTGATGAGACCGTTTATGCTTACCGGGTGGGAACTGTCGATCATCCCCACGGATATATTGTGTTTACTCAGAGCCGGCATAGCGGACAGGGCACGATCACCATTCGAGACTGGGCTGCGCTGACGGTCGAGGCAGCGACCACTCTATGGGGGTTTCTCTTCAGCCATCGTTCTCAGATCAACCGCATCCAGTGGGTGGGTGGAGCGGTTGACCCGATGCTGCCAGTGTTACCAGAGCAATCCGCCCAGATGACTGACCAGGAAATATGGATGCTCCGTATTGTCAATGTTCCCCGAGCCCTGGAAGCCCGAGGCTTTCCTCCAGCCGCAAACGCCGAGCTTCACCTCAAGATTCATGATGATGATATTGATGCCAATACCGGGGCATTCACGCTATCTGTAGCCAATGGCAGAGGCACGATGCAGCCAGGAGGACAGGGCAATCTGGCTATGTCGATTCGAGGACTTGCTGCCCTCTATGCGGGATTCCATAGCCCCTCTCGTCTGCGCTGGATGGGATGGCTGTCGGGGAGTGACGATAGCGTGGCGATCGCCCAACACCTTTTCATGGGGGCATCCCCCTGGATGAGCGATTTTTTCTAATCAACCCGATCGATTGGGATGGGAGATGGCGATCGCCATCTCCCATTTAAGTCACCCGTCACATTTTTATTTGGCTGATGGTCTTTGTTGACTGCCAAACCGCTTCGTCAAAATTCGCATCACTGGCTTAGAGGCCGGTATCGGAGTCGGCATTGAGACAGGGACAGGCAATGGGCGCGACCACTCCGAGACTTCAGCCACGCCAAGACGATATTGGGTCATCACATAGCTGTTGACAACATCGAGCGAACCCACTGCAATGACCTGTAAGGTACGAGGGTCATCGGTTGGCGGCAATGAAGGGAGTAATGATTCAGAAGGCATCGGCATAATCTCCAGCAAAGTATAGCAAGCACGTAAAGCAGATGTGTAGTCAGTACAAATGACTTTGTTTTATATTGACTGCTTGCCGGACATAAGTCAAGATATTTGAGGCTTTTATGGCTGGAAATGCCTATTGATAGTCGGAACTTGCCCCATTTCCATGGAATAAACACGACTTAGACAGAGTCTAATTAGGCAAAATCTAAAATTTGCAACGATAGAATCAGGATTTGGGGCGCGCGCCGTGCGCCAGATCCTGATTCTCCCCCACCTTTGCCAAGTCATGCGACAAATCTGTGTAGACAGGGAAGCCTGAACCCGCTAGTATCCTCGAAGCGTTAGAATTATGAAGCTTAATCTTGTGCTCAGAGATTATTCAGCACTGCTTCATAATCTTCCCATTTACTAAGCACGTAGCCCACTTTGAAATGACGAGATAACAGCAAAGCCGTTAGGAGAACCCTCATGAAGATTCAGTATCTAGCTGCAATAGCGATTTCATCTCTAGTTGGGATTGGGTCAGTCACTTTACCCGTTGTGACAAATCCCGCCCAAGCCAATCCCTGTGCTGCCAACCCCTGTGCTGCTGCCGACCCCTGCGCCGCTGTAGACCCCTGCGCCGCCGCCGACCCCTGCGCTGCTAATCCGTGTGCTGCTGCAGACCCCTGCGCCGCCGCCGACCCCTGCGCCGCCGCCGACCCCTGCGCCGCCGACCCCTGTGCTGCCGACCCCTGTGCCGCTGCCGACCCCTGCGCCGCCGACGACCCCTGTGCTGCCGCCGACCCCTGTGCCGCTGCCGACCCCTGCGCTGCCGACCCCTGCGCCGCCGACCCCTGTGCTGCCGACCCCTGTGCTGCAGATCCCTGTGCGGCGGCTGTTTCAGCACCCAAAGTCTACTCTGACAGCAATTCTCATTTTGGAAAACTTCGCGCCCTATAGGCGCTCACTTGTATCGGTTTAGGGGGCAAAAAGGTCGCCTCAGGCGACCTTTTTGCCCCCTAAATTTCCATAATGAGAATTGCTGCTATTCTGATCCTCAACTTGACCAGCAGGCTGACGCGAGCCTAGCGATCCGTGGATATGACCCCGTTGCTTACTTTACGGAAAACCAGCCCGTTGAAGGGACTAGCAGCTATTCATACGAATGGAATGGAGCAGTTTGGCAATTTGCAAGCGCAGAAAACCGAGAGGCCTTTGCTCGCAATCCAGAAGCCTTTGCACCCCAGTATGGCGGCTACTGTGCCAAAGCCATGAGTGAAGGGAATTTGGCATCAGTCGATCCAACTGCGTGGCGCGTTGTTGATGGCAAACTTTATTTGAACTACAGTACCGAGGTTCAGCAGCAGTGGATTCAGGACATTCCTGGTAGTATCGCAGTAGCGAATGAGAATTGGCCCGATATTTTGAACTCGCCCGCCGTGGTGTACTACGACACGGTAGGTGCCGTGTCGTACTAAGGCATTGTGATACCGAACATCGTAAACTCGATAGCGTGATTTTAGGAACGAAGATTAAATAAAATCCCTTTTTATTAGGGCGG
>CAYXJG010000222.1:0-8894 GCA_964465285.1 uncultured bacterium | reverse complement strand
TCCATTTGAAATCCATTTGAAATCCATTTGAAATCCATTTGATGACGACTGATGCCTCAAAATTCACCTAGACTAAACAGGTGAGCATCCATAACCGTACCGTAAAATGGCTGCTGTGCTTTTGTACTTTTGATGTCGCTATGACCGATCATTCTGCCACCCAATCAGACGATACATCGACTCCATCCTCTGGTGCAGAACCAGCAGGAACCCAACCAATAGGGGCGCAACCAATAGGGACGCAACCAATAGGGGCGCAACCAACAGGAACAAAGCCAACGCCTGTGCGATGCTTTACGGGGGCGTTTATTGCGGCTCCCTTTGCCTATGGCCTGTATTTGCTGACAGCGGCGATCGCCCACACCTTTGCCGAAAAGCCCATTCACAACACCAGCCCGCTAGCCACAAACATTTCAGTGCTGGTGAGAACCCTGGTGGTTGGATCGGGGGCCTTGGGGACGGGCATCTTTGCGATCACCACCCTAGGACTCGTGCTGCTAGGTATCCAACTGCTTTTCAAAGGGGATGGAAGCTCCTCCCGTTCATCGGAAGGCTGAAGTTTGGGGCGATCGCCCCAAAGGTGCGTTACATTGCCATAGGTAGGACTGACGCAAGATTTTGGACGGTAGCAGGTTACGCCCTCCACTGTCCAAAGAAATCGCTAACGGTGGCGGACTTGCGTAGATCCTGAGGATTCGTATGACAGTTTGGTGGAATATTCATGACGACGGGAATTTGGGTACTGGGTGACCAGCTCTGGGCAGGGCAGGCGGCTCTGGAGCAGTGTAAAGACGCAAAGAATGAGACCCCCGTCATTCTGATTGAATCGGTACAGCATGTGCGCCAGCGTCCTTACCATCGGCAAAAGCTTGTTTTGGTTTGGTCTGCCATGCGTCATTTTGCCGAAGAGTTGCGACAGGGCGGATGGCACGTCACTTATGAGATTGCAGAGGATTTTGCGACGCCCCTGCGCCGCTGGGTACAGTCAGAATCAATCGACGAACTCCGGGTCATGGCACCGGGCGATCGCCCCTTTGCCCGCCTGATTCAAGCCCTCGACTTACCCTGCAAGGTGACCCTCATACCAAACAACCACTTTCTGTGGACAGATGAAAAATTTCACCAGTGGGCGAAAAAGCGAAAAAGCCTGCTGATGGAAAGCTTCTATCGGGAAGGCCGCAAACGGTTCCAGGTGCTCATGGATGGGGACAACCCTGTGGGTGACCAGTGGAACTTTGACAAAGACAATCGCAAACCGCCCAAAGGCAACCTGGATACCCCGGAACCCCTACAGTTTGAACCTGATGCTATCACCCAGGAGGTGATGGATTGGGTCGAGGGGCAGAAATTTTCGACCTACGGAACAGTAGAGACTTTCAGGTGGGCGGTTAGCCGTGCCCAAGCGCTAAAAGTGCTGGATTACTTTGTAGATGTACGACTGCCGACCTTTGGCCCCTATCAGGACGCAATGGTCACGGGAGAAGACACCATGTGGCACGCTCTTCTCTCTCCCTATCTCAACCTGGGGCTATTGCAGCCGATGGAAGTCATTCATGCCGTTGAACAGGCATATTATGACCGCGACCTTCCCTTGAATAGCGTTGAAGGGTTCATTCGGCAGGTGCTGGGCTGGCGAGAATACATGCGCGGACTCTATACCTACGTCGATGACGACTACGCGAATCGCAACTGGTTTGACCATCAGCATTCCCTTCCAGACTTTTTCTGGAAGGCGGATCAGACTGACATGAATTGCCTCCGTCAAACTCTAAACCAAGTAGAACGCAGTGGATATGCCCACCACATTCAGCGGTTGATGGTGCTCAGCAATTTTGCGCTAATTGCGGGATTGTCTCCCCAGGAGGTGGAAAACTGGTTCCATGCCGCGTTTATTGACGCCTACGACTGGGTGATGCAGACCAACGTGCTGGGCATGGGGCTATTTGCCGACGGTGGTGTGCTGGCGTCAAAACCCTATGCGGCATCTGCCAATTACATCAACAAAATGAGCGACTACTGTAAAGGCTGTACCTACAACCATCGGGAGCGCAGCGGCGATAATGCGTGTCCATTCAATTATTTTTACTGGGATTTTTTGGCACGGCACCGAGACAAGCTAAAATCTCAGGGGCGCATGAACCTGATTCTGGCGAACCTTGACAAGATGGATGCTAAAGAGCTGGCAGTCATTCGTCAGAAGGCTGCCGACTGGCATAGAGCAAAAGAAGGCTAAGGAGCGCACTTCTTGCAAGAGCTGCGAACCCATTGAAATGGGTTTTCGTAATAGCTTCGCGATTGATTGCGGGCGGAGCGGGAAACTCATTCAGAGGGCTGAATGCACCCGTTTCCTCTGCGTCATGTGGCTGTGTGATATGCCCTCAAACGCGGGTGTTACGGTTGTAGATGCGAGAAATTTGCTCTGTCACAGGCTGCCGTGTCCACGGGGCAAGGCGCGCTACGACGCCGCAACTTCACACTCAACAGTGGCATTGGCATCGGCATGTCTAGCAGCAGGTTTTACCACAAGGACGGAGCATTCTGCATGGTGGAGGACGTAGTTGCTGACGCTGCCGAGTACCAGTTCCGTCACTCCTCGAATGGGGAATACTAGATACCTTGGCACAATTAAAAACCAGCTTAAAATCCTGCGCTAATCTTGTGCTGACTGTGCAGCGGTCAGCGCGGGGGTTTTAAGGTGGTCTACAGTTAATTGTGACCACCTACTCAGTCCTCGTAAAGAAGGATTAAGTCATCCCAACCAAATTGTATTGGAGCGGCAAAAGACATGACTTGGCAAAGTTCTCAAATTCACAACGCCAAACCCCGTTTTTGCGTGAAACCTGCCAAGTTGTGAAAAGAATGTCTCGTTGCCCTGGCACAGCGGGACTGAGTTGAATTCTTGATTCTAAGGAACGAGGATTAAACAAAATCCAAATTCTGGTAAGGCAGTGCAGCAATGTCGCGCCGCCTTACCAAAATTGGGTTCAAGTGATTTAATACCAATTCTTGCAGGTAAAACTACAGATAGCTAACCTGTAACCTATGCCAGCTATAGGTTTGTCAATCCAAAATCGAAAATCCAAAATCGAGAATTGGTATAAAAACTCCGTTGAGGGGGCTTTCACCACCTCTGGCGAGTTTTCGGACGGGCACTCAACAGGATGGAGCAACGCAAGCATGGCACGGATCAACGGCACAATTTTTAACGACAGACTGGAAGGCACCTCCCTCCGGGATATCATCAATGGCTTCGGTGGTAGCGATCGCATCACAGGTAGAGACGGCAATGACTCTATCTCGGGCGGGTCTGGGAATGATGAAATCAATGGTGATGACGGCAGCGACTTCATTTCTGGCGGGTCCGGGGACGATGAAATCGAGGGGAACGACGGCGATGACGATATTGATGGCGGGTCTGGGGACGACAAATTGGAAGGCAGTGCCGGCGATGACGAAATAGAAGGCGGCAGCGGCGACGACATCCTGCGAGGCGGAGACGGAAACGACGTTTTGCGTGGAGAAGACGATAGTGACTCCCTCTTTGGTGGAGATGGGCGCGACGAACTCGGCGGTGGCGATGACGACGATGAACTTGAAGGCAACAATGGTGATGACGAATTAGAGGGTGATGACGGAGACGATATTCTCTCCGGCGGCAAAGGCGACGACACCCTGGACGGTGGCGATGGAGAGGATGATCTGTTTGGTAATGGGGGCAAAGATAGGCTCGACGGGGGTGAAGATGCAGACCGTCTAAAGGGCGGCGGCGGCAATGATGAATTGCTGGGTGGCGATGGTGACGACCAACTTGAAGGGAATGGCGGTCGAGACACCTTATCCGGCGATTCTGGAGATGATCAAATAGATGGTGGCAGCGGCAACGACGAGTTGAGCGGAGGCAATGGAGAGGACCTCCTCAACGGTGGCGGGGGCAGCGACCTTATTCTCGGTGGGACAAAGAGAGACATTCTACAAGGGGACAGCGGCAGCGATGAACTGCGGGGCGAAGGCGGCAACGACATTCTTGATGGTGGTGGTAAGCAAGACCTCCTCATTGGTGGCACCGGCAACGATACTCTGACTGGGGGTAAAGGAGCAGATGTCCTGATTGGGGTTGAAGACCTGGCATTTGAAGCAGGCGTTCGCGAAATCGACACCTTAACCGGGGGCGGCGGCACTGATCGGTTTGTATTGGGTGAAGCAGGCCGAGTGTTCTATGACGATGGAAATGGTAGTTCCTCAGGCAAAAAGGACTATGCCCTGATCAAAGATCTCAACCGACGCCGTGACATGATTCAGTTAAGCGGGGTAGAGTCCGATTACATCATCAGGAAATCACCCTTCAATCGGGGAAGTTCGTCTAATACGAATAGCGCTCTGTTCTTCAGGGGATTGGGGAACGATAAGCGTGAGTTGATTGCCGTTATTCAGGGAGTAGAGCGGTCGTTGCTGGATCTTAGCAGTGACGCGTTTACCTTCGTTTGACAGCAGTTCTCACTTTGGGAAACTTTGCGCCTACAGCAGCAATTCTCATTTTAGGAAGCTTCGCGCCCTACAGGCGCTCACTTGTACAAATTTAGGGGGCAAAAGGGTCGCCTCAGGCAACCCTTTTGCCCCCTTAAAATTTCCATCATGAGAATTGCTGCTTTATTTAATACACGACTTGGCAAGTTTCACGCAAAGATAGGGGTTTGGGGCGCGCGGAGCGCGCCCCAAACCCCTATCTTTGCGTTGTGAATTTGAGAACTTTGCCGGGTCGTGACTACAGATAGCTAACCTATGCCCACTAACCTATCCTAACTAACCTATGCTAACTATAGGTTTGCCAATCCAAAATCGAAAACCCAAAATCGAGAATTGATATAGCCTCTAGATCGACGCTGCTCTGTCAGTGTGGTACTGCCCTAGCATGCGCCCTGCCTTGTCAGCACAACCCAAACCGTTTTTGCAATGAGATGCAAGTCGTAGAACAACGACCATTTCTCCTGATAGGCTAAATCCATCAGCACGATGTCTTCGAAGTTACTGACGGTTGAGCGCCCATTGACCTGCCACTCTCCGGTGATGCCTGGCTTGACGCGCAAACGCTGCCAGTGGTGAGGCTCGTACTGACGTACTTCATCGATCGTGGGCGGGCGGGTGCCCACCAAGCTCATGTCCCCCTTCAAGACATTCCAGAACTGAGGCAGTTCATCCAAGCTCGTGCGCCTAAGAAGCCTTCCCATTCGAGTAATCCGGGGATCATTCCTGTTTTTGAAAATCTGCCCAGTGGCCTCGTTGGGGACAAGATGCTGAAGTTGGTCAGCACCAACCACCATAGAACGAAATTTCCAGATTCTAAACGGTGTCCCCCTCAATCCGCACCGGGTCTGGGTATAGAACAGAGGGCCGGGACTATCTAGCTGGTTGGCGATCGCCACGACCAGAGCAATTGGAAACGTCAGCAGCAAGCCAATGCATGCGCCCGCAATATCAACAAATCGCTTGAAGACACATGCAGCCGATCGATGACATTCCTCTGCTTCTTCACCCTGCCCATGAGGGGAATCATGGGAATTACTCAGTGCGCTTGGCGCGGGAACCGAACCCGAACCATCCACCAAGCCTAAATCAGTGACCGCAGCCGAGTCATTAATAGCTGAGAGGGACTGTGCAACCACAGAGGAGTGTTGTGGACCCTGTGGCTCCTCAAATGCGCCTTCCAAACGAGTCATCATCAACTGCACACGGGTAGATTGCCTTTCCTTGTCCGTAAATGTACGTGGGCGATCGCAGACCTGAATAGCCTGCTCTCCGTGGGTTCGTCTAATCTTTGTAAAACAGCGTCGATTGTGAAGCTAGGATGAAGGGAGGCAGCCCATGATGACACACGACTTGGCAAGTTTCACGCAAAAATCGGGGTTTGGGGCGCGCTCCGCGCGCCCCAAACCCCGATTTTTGCGTTGTGAATTTGAGAACTTTGCCCAGTCGTGTATCAAAAACAGTGGGGCTATTTACGCCGTCGAGCACTAGTTAATTGTGCTCGCCTCCTTAGTTCCGATTTGAGTTCCGGTTTGACTCTGGCAGCAAGCAGCCCAAAATTTCCATATAGGAGGTTGGTTGAATATTTTTCCGGAATGATGACAGCACCATATCTGTGGCATGACTTTTGCTTAGAGGTTTTGAAAACAAATAGCCCTGAGCATAGTGGCACCCCAGCCGCTGGAGCCATTCTTTCTGCTCAACCGTTTCGATGCCTTCTGCGATCACCTTCTTACCTAGACCGTTCGCAAGCATAAGAATGGTTCGCACAATCTCTTCACTGCTTGCGTCGATGCCAATCTTTTGTATGAAGGAGCAATCAATTTTTAGCGCATCGACGGGCAGCTTTTGTAGGTAGCCCAGAGAAGAATATCCTGTACCAAAATCGTCAATATAAATTTGAACGCCCAGGTGCTGGAGCGCCTGAAGTTTGTAGCACGCCACATCCAGGTTTTCCATAATGACACTTTCAGTGATCTCTATTTTGAGCTGCGATGCAGAAAGTTGCGAATGGCTCAAAATTCTCGTGACCTGATCGACCAAGTTAGATTGGGCAATCTGGTCGCTGGATAGATTAACGCTGACCGTAAACGGCTGCCGAAGAGAAAAACTTGTATTCCAATCAAACACTTGATGACAGGCTTCACTTAAGACCCATGTGCCAATGGGGATAATCAGCCCTGTCTCTTCTGCGATGGGAATAAACTCAACTGGGCTGACCCATCCCCGCTCTCGGTGCTGCCACCGAATCAAGGCTTCAAACCCTACAAATTCTTCGGTGCTGAGGTCAACAATAGGCTGATAATGGAGATCAAACTCACAGCGGTCTAGAGCTGTTCTCAAGTCATTTTCCGCCTTCAAGCGATTAATGGTGCTCCTGTGCATGTCGGGGTGGAAAATAGCGTACTGGGCTTTTCCCCGCTCCTTTGCCTGATACATACTGATATCAGCATCCCGCAAAATTTCGTTGGAGGTCGTATAGCTGGAGTCACAGAGAACAATGCCGATACTTGCAGTTGCGATGATGTCGTACCCCCTCAGCGAAAAGGATTCTCGCAATTTTTGCTGAATGCGCTCGGCAATGTCAACCGCATCCGTCACTCGATGGATACCTTCGACAAGAATGACAAATTCATCACCTCCTAGCCTTGCGACCAGATCAGCCTCACAGAGGCCGCTTTTCAAGCGCTGGGCAATGCAGAGTAAGAGTTCATCGCCGACGGTGTGCCCCAGACTGTCGTTGATTACCTTAAACCGATCAATGTCTAAAAACAGCACCACAAATAAAAAATCTGAATTCTCGTGAGAGCGTTTCAGCATATCTTCAAGGCACTCGATCAAGAGCAAGCGGTTGGGCAACTCCGTCAATGCGTCGTGGAAGGCCGCATGAAATAGCTTGAACTCAGCTTCTTTTCTGGAGGTGATGTCCGTCTGAGACCCTGATATGCGATAGGGAATATCCTGGTTGTCATGGACGGCGACTCCCCGGCTCAAAATCCAGATATAATCACCGCTACGATGGCGCATCCGATATTCTACCTGGAGATGCTGATTTTGCGTTTGCAGGTGGTGGGCGATCGCCGACTTAAGGGTATCCGTATCCTCGGGGTGTACACGGTCGAACCAGTTATGAAGCCAATTATCTATTTCATCATCGGCATAGCCCAGCATTTCTTTCCATCGAGGAGAAAAATAAACCTCGCCCGTTCTCAAGTTCCAGTCCCACAGGCCATCGTTTGCTCCCTGCACGGCTAGGGCATATCTCTCTTCACTTTCTCGGAGCGCTATCTCAGCCTGGCTCCGCTCTGCCATGCTATGGCGGAGCTGCTGGGTCATGGCATTAAACGCATCAGCAAGGGCAGAAAATTCTTTCCCAGACTGGACAGACACCTGCTCATCGAAATGCCCCGACGCGATCCGCTGGGCTGCGATGATGATGGCGCGTAGCGGGTTTACTATGGAACGGCTGATGAGGACGACGATGCCCGTGCTGAGGGCTGTGGTGATGAGGGCAATCAACAGGCCCCACTGTCGAGCGCGGGTAATACTTGCCTGTAGGGGAGCGGTAGACAGTTCGATACCAATGGCTCCCAAATTTTGTGTACCTTCATAGATGGTGCGTCCTGCAAAGAGGCGATCGCTGTGCCAATAGAAACTTGTTCCCTCGCTTTCAATCACCTGGTCGCCATAGGTATGGGCTTCGAAGTGCTCTGGGGAATTCCCATAAATTTGGGCGATCGCCCGGCCTGATGAGTCGTAAACATGCCCCGACAAAACCAAGGTATTTGCGTTTTCCAATGTTTGAATGATCTGATGGAGATCATTGATGCTGGACGGCTCGGTCATTGGCTCGTCAAGCCAACGGACAACGGCCACATCTAACGCATCTAAAAGTAATGTTGCTTTTTGTTCTAGCTCCACCCTAAATGCAGCTTGCCCGCGCCGCACCGACAGCCAGGTAATACTTCCAATCGCTAGAAGAGTAAGGCCCACCATGCTCAGAACCAGCTTGACTGCTAACGACTGTCCACGGTAAGCGCCCTTAGGGGATGAATGGGTCAAAGGCGTATTCCTATCTGATGCTTCCCTTGAGTTTGTTCGAGCACAGGGATCGATGCTCGAAAATGGAGCGATGCGTTGCCGTAGAAGTCGAAGCCATTTCATGAAATAAAAAGCGTCCCGTCCCGTTTGCCAGCAACAAACTTATATCGCCTAGCAGTTCGCCAATCGAACGTTAACGAGTTGCCCGGTGAGTGGGGCATGCTTCGCGCACCCCGCTGACCAGGCAACATCTTTCTGGCCAGTTCCTTGGTCAACTACTAAGGAACGAAGATTAAATAAAATCCCTTTTTATTAGGGCGGCGCGGCGATGC
>CAYXJG010000221.1:0-9007 GCA_964465285.1 uncultured bacterium | reverse complement strand
ATAATTGACTTAAGGAGCGCTGCGTTATCTTCTAGTGCAAGGTAATTCGGTGATATTCTTTGGGATGGTAGACACTATTAACTACAACTGTTTAACGGTGTAGATGAGAGTTTCCTTAGGAAGGAGAACTTAGGGATCTGCGGCTAAATAAAGATACTGGAGGAGAGGGGCGGCGGACTGCGTCCGCTGTCTCTCTCCTAGTACGTTATTTTCTTGCAAGTCCCTTAAAGCATGATGTACCTAAACATCGTGTTTTAAGGTTCTTTTTTTGCTTTACACGAATGACATAATCTGACTGTATTTTTGGGAAAGAACTCTATGCCAAAGCGACACTAATTTGCAAAATGTTGCTAAATCAGAATTAACGATATTAATTTGCGAATTTTCTCAATGAACTCTTAATTTTGCCAAAAACGACACTACTATGCGAATGGTGATATTTAATGTGCGAACGTACACCTGAAAATCAAAAGCTGGTGACAAGACTCGAACTTGCGACCGGCTGATTACAAATCAGCTGCTCTACCAACTGAGCTACACCAGCACATAGCAAAACGTACCATTCTGTATTTTACCCTCTAGACTGTTACATTCGGAATAGAAAGTGATGATACGCAGCAATTCTCACTCTGGAAATTCAGGCGACCTTTTTGTCCCCTGAATTTCCAGAGTGAGCGCCTATAGAGCGCGAAGTTTCCCAAAATGATAATTGCTGGCAATATCTAATTGGCCTTGACTGACATCCACCCCTACTCATTGCGGCTCAGTGATAATCTTCATAGTAATGATGCTCCTGCTACTCACGCTCAGTCATGGGTGACTCAACCTTGTCCGATGCACGACTTGGCAAAGTTCTCAAATTCACAACGCAAGAATAAGGGTTTGGCGCGCGGAGCGCGCCAAACCCTTATTCTTGCGTGAAACTTGCCAAGTCGTATCCGATGCGAGTTCTAGATCCTGGAGATTTTTCGAGTTCACAGTCAATGGTAGAAAGGCGACCTAGACTAAATCTCGGTTTCTAAAACCGGGGTGTAAGCGGTCTACCGTTCTGATTTTTAAGATACAAGGGTGAGGGTGGGCTGAGTAGTTACAGGCAAGGTATATGTGACTCCAAACTTTTCTACGCTCGTACGGTGCCATTCTTCGAATCCTGGGCACACTAGGTGCAGACTGCAGAATGCTGCTGCATAACGACCTGACTAGCGCCGTGGAGTAGAGACCGCTATGACTATTGAAAAAATTGTTGAGCAGGCACTTCGTGACGGCTACCTCACGCCAGCAATGGAAGCTGAAGTAGGCCGAATTTGTGATACTGCATCTGAGCTATCCATTGAAGAATATATGGCCTTGGATCGGCTGATGGGCGCACTCTTGACGGGTGAAGTTGTTGCTGTGCCCCGGAAGCAATTTATTAACGTAATGGAAGAGTTGGCATTGACTGAAGCGATCGCCCGCGTTGCTGAAATTGAAGCCACGACTGATATAACTCTCGATCTGGGCGACATCGCTGCCTACGCCCTCAATCGCCTTCCGCCCCTGTATGCTACTACCGAAGAGGGAGCGGAGTATCAGCGGAGCCGGGCGAAGGACGAGTTACAAGGACTGATTGCAGAAAAAATTGACGAAGCAATTTCACGCAACATGGATCGTCCTGACTTCTTCCCCGAACGTCAGGCAATTCGTAAGGGTAGCAAGGACGAGGTTTTAACTCAGGTTAGCTCTCTTCTGCAAACCTATGCCCATAAGTTTGAAGTGGATCAGGATGCTCCAGTTCCTCAGGGATAATTCATCCACGACATATGCAACGGCACTGCTTAATCTGAGTATGAACACGACTTGGCAAGCTGCACGAAAAGATAGGGGTTTGGCGCGCGGAGCGCGCCCCAAACCCCTATTTTTCATTGTGAATTTGAGAACTTTGCCAAGTCGTGTATGAATTTGTGTGTCGGAGGCGTGCATCACGGGATGCATCCCACATATGGCCCTACGGGCTTAGGTTCAAGAGTGTATCCCCCGCTGCGCAGGGGATACACCCTTCTCCAATATTCTAACCTAGGTGCGTATTGCTATACAAATTCAGGCCCAAAAGCAGCAACTCCTGACTTAAAACTTTGGAGGAGGCGTTATGCCCCAGCGGGTCAGGTTCTGATCCAGCTCTCGCAGGAGTTCTAGGTCATCTTCTACCAAACCACAGGGCGATCGCCCCTGGAATGTAGCCTGTTCTGTTTTCGATGGCTCTAAGAAGTGAAATGCCTGTCGAAACTGGTGGGCATCGGCTTCAATGGGGGCAGCAAAGTGGCAGGGAATGATGCGCTTAAAGTCCCAGCATGACATACGATATACCCAGTCTAAGGTTGTTTGTGGATCGCGATTGAGTATCAAGGTTTGCAGAATAGGAGCCACCAGCAGCCGCCCATCGCCCCGCAAGGCATTAAAAGAACGCTTCCAATTAGACGTCCAGCGGAAGGGAAAGAGGCCAAAATAATTTTTTCTTGACCGATCGGGCGCATTGATAGTCTCTCGAATCGCTCGCCCTAAGGGAATTGTTTCAGCAGCACTGGGCCGAAAGAAAAAGGCAAACAACGCAATGCGCTGCCATCCTCTGCAGCGAGTTTCCCAGGTGTCATTTACCTGGTCATACACATGGTCACGAGCATGGAAGAGGAGGGCATACGGCGTCAGTTGAACGATGTCGGGGGGAGTTTCGGGAATGGTGAGAACAGAATCCGTAACTAGTAGAGTACGCGATTGTCGATGGAACAGCGCAACCTCCTCAAAGGGGCCAATACCAAGTGTCACAGGGCCAAGTATTGCGTAATCAAATTCGCTACAGAAGGGAGACTGAGTGCAGTCTTCAGGCAGAGGATAGGTGCGTCTAAGAGGAAGCCCCAACCAGCTCAGAGGCAAATTGAGCGGAAAACTCCACTGGTCAGGAGCAACGTACACCTGCGCTTTAGGAAACTTGCGGGCAAAGGGACCAACAAATACTTTGTGCTCCAGCCCCGATGTCGTCGGTAGAATGATGTATTTCACCGAACCATGTCGAGCCTCTAGTTCTCGCATAAGCCGTATGCACTCAGGCGTCGGCGCAACAGGGGCGTAAACCAGCAACCCACCCGCGTCCAGCCTTACCACAGTCATGCGAATAGGGACTGCAACATAGAAAATTCCTTGAATCTGGTCAAAGGTCCAAATCGTGTCCTTTACAACTTCTTCACATAGGGTACGACGTTTGCCATAGGGATATAAGGGCAGGATCGGCCAAAACGGCCACGTCCAGTCTCGCTGATGACCAGTTTGCTCTGAATACGCCAGATAATTCATGCCATGGAACAATAAAAAAGTTATACAAATGACCTGATTATATCGAGAGCTATCGACAATGATGGGAGCTACGCATTTTTGTCAGCAATTCTCATTTTGGAAAACTTCGCGCCCTATAGGCGCTCACTTGTACAAATGTAGGGGACAAAAAGGTCGCCTGAGGCGACTTTTTTGTCCCCTACATTTCCAAAATGAGAATTGCTGCATTTTTGTGAGTGTTGGCGAGCTGCAGCTGCAATCTACAAAAATGTATGTGTGCTCTGTTATTTTAGAAATTGAGGTCAATCCCGGAAAGATTGAGGTTTAAGAACGACGATTTAAAAAAACAACACAATTTGGCAAAGTTCTCAAATTCACAACGCAAAAGTAGGGATTTGGGGTGCGCGGAGCGCGCCCCAAATCCCTACTTTTGCGTGAAATTTGCCAAGACATGAAAACAATTTTGTTGGGGTGGCGCGACGCTGCCGCGCCACCCCAACAAAATCGGGTTCAAGTTATTTAATTCTCGTTCCTTACTCTAAGGTCTCATTGTGCCGATACATTCGTGAAAGGCAAGTATGTAATGACGACTTATGCGTTTATTGGCTGGCGGCGGCGACTAGCAACGAATCCAACTAAGAGTGCCAAACCCCCAAGAGCAGCAGGTTCAGGTATTGACTCCGACTCTACATCCCCACTAGCTAGACCCATAACTTTCCAGTCTGGGCCATTGTAAGGGCGTCCTTCGCTGATGACGCGAATACCGGCGATCGCCCCCGTCACACCAAAGTCGTCCAACCCTAGCCCGAGGGAACCTACCTGCTGGCTGCCACCAATTTCCAGCGTGTTGATGTTGTACCCGGCATAATCCCAGTTGGAAGAGTTTTCCAGGGCGAGCAAATTGCCCACCAGGTTGCCGTTTGCATCCAGAGCCTGCACGTCCATGCGGCTGTTCATGCCACGTTCCCAGAGGGCAACTGTGTCCACCATGCTGTCGAAGAAAAGGTCAATAGCAAAGTTGCCTTTGTCTTCGGTATCAATAATACTGTTGAGATTGAGATTGCCCAGAGCAGCAACGACACCGTCGTTACCGACTCTTTCCTCTTTCAATCCAATCGTCGCGAGGTCGCCCATGTCAGCACTAGCAGCCCCTGTATTGCCTCCTGTCCACAGGTCGTTGCTGACAATCGTCGCGCTTTCGACTAGCGCAAAGTCACTTCTCATCATGCCATCGTACTCAATGGCATCAAGCATGATATCGCCCTTTGAGAAGTCGCTCCCAGAGAGCGCCCCTGTGAAATGAGTTGTAAAGGAAATAGCTTGGACCGACGTGCCACTGATTAGCCAGATGCCGCCTGCCATCAATCCAAATAATACTGATTTAGAATAGCTCTTCATGTCTCACCTAGTATTTATGTGTTGCAATTGAGTGTCTGTATACCTAGCTCAGAGCGCACAAGACTTTCAGAATCTAAATCTCTTAGGATTAACGATTAAATAAAATCCAGTTTTGGTGGAGCGGCGCGGTAATGCCGCGCCGCTCCACCAAAGTTTGGATCAAATTATTTAATTCTCGTTTCCGAGGGGGCGTGAGATAGGTGCCTAATATTGCTCCTCGATGTCCCGCTCTGTTCAAAGGTTATTCTAGGGTAGAGGTTATTTAAAGTACTCGCCTCCAAGTCGTATTTAAACCGATCTAATCAACGTCTACCCGTGTTTTGCCAAAGCTTCTTTGTAACTTTAAAGAGCTTATTAGTCTCCGTATTTATACTTAAGCATATCCAAAAGAGCACTAGGCGACTTTACTAAGTGAACTGTTTACTGGAAGATTAATTGTTTGATAACGCTAGGGATGTTTCGATAGACTGAGGCTCTGTGGAGCCGATAGGCAGCCAGCTAATTTCAGCGATTTCTACCGTGTTTAGGCTTGATGGCAGCTCAAAGTTGCCTCGGAATGCCACAGTTGCTCCAGGCTGCAAGTCAGCAAAATCTAGCTCACCCCGCCCTTCGACCGTAGAATCGGGGGCATCAGCAGGTGCCCCACTGTAGCCAATCGTAGCGCTGGCGATCGCCTGGTCACTATGGTTGGTAATACACCCTACAATTTGATTCGTTGTCCCTTCATTTGATGTTGTGTAGAACTGAACATTCGTGAGTTCCACAGGCTGGGATTCTGCAGTTGCAGCGATATCGAGACACTGCACTTGTTCTTCATTGACGGTGACTACCGTAGAGGGCAGGGGAGTAGAGTCAACGTTGGCGCGGGCTTCGGCTTGTTGCTGGGCCGCAGCGAGATTCGTGCGGTAGTCGGCTAACTGTTGCTGAGCCAAGCTGTACTGGCTATCGGTTTCAGGAATTTCCTCTGTCAGGGCGATCGCCCGTTCCCACTGACGCACCACCAAGTCCCAATCGTCCCCTGACTGAGCTGTTTGAGCGAGAGTCCTGGCGCTTTCAGCTTTTTCCTCTGCTTCAAGCAGCAGGGCGTCAGCATCGACTGAGATCGCATCTCCCTCCCCTGTGCCCTCACCGGACAGACCCGTACTAGCATCATCCGCTGCCCCCGTATTTTCCGGCATGGTGGGAGTCGGAGTAATACCAGGGTCAAGGATGGAACCGCCATTGGAGAAGTAGGACCAGAGCGAGTAGCCAATGAGTCCACCGACGGCACCGAGGATAACCACCACGACAGACACCAGCACCAGGGGATTTGCAGATCGGCGTTGAGGAGGCGCTGGAGGTGCAGCCGGGGTGTCGGGGAGCACACCATCTGCATCACCCGATTCCTCAATGACTGGAATATCTGGCATGGATGGCGGAAGGGCGTCTACACTAGCTTTAAGTCTAGTCCCTTCCTCCGAGTCAGACGGAGACTCAAAACCAGATTGGTCTGACGTCGATGACTCAACATTTGAGGACGTTAATGTCGGGGCCTGTGAATCAAATTGCTCCGAGCGATCGCCTCCGCCATCGGTCTCACGACTGACAGACTCATCGTCGGCATACACATCATACTCATACAGCAGGGATGACTGGTCTTCTGCAATTCCCTCAAGAGGGCTTTGTCTTGCCTCCGAGTTATCGACTGACAGACCTAGGGATTCACTTAAGCCAGCCACGGCAGTTCCATCGCGGAAGCCACTGGGCTCCCGAGGCTCTTGAAGAGTGATTGTGGATTCAGCTTCTTGCAGAGTTGTCTGCGGCGCGTCTGCGTATCCAGCATCTGCATTGGCGACTTCTGTGTTTGGCTCATCGACCGTTGATTTCTGCGCAATTGAGAATGATTCGTCATCAATATTGCGGATCGTCTGGTCGTCTGGTGCAGGAGGGACACCAGGGGCTGATATAGGCGAGGCTGCCCCAGTGCGGGTGAGCGGGGGCGGGGGCGGAGGGGCAGCAGAATGACGGGGCGGAACCGGAGGAGGGGAGGGGGTTGGAGCATTGGCCTGCGGTGCGCTGGCTCGCGGAGCAAGAGGGGGGAGGGGAGCGTGCGGCGTGTCGGATTTCAAATGCAGCGTCGATGTCCAGGCAGGGCGATCGCCGCCCTGTTGCCGTCCTGACACAATCACTGTGTCAATGTTTTCTAGGTTAAGGCTCCGCACTCCCTGATTGACAAACTTGGTAAGCACGGCCTGGTCCGGTGGTGTTGCTGTTTCGAGGTTGACCAAGAGGCGATCGCCCGCCCGCTGAACTGCTGCGTGCATCCCCTTAGACTTCAGTGAATGGTTCATCAAGACAGCAATGGCATCGGGATTGCCCTCTCTGGCACGTTGGAGAACGTTGCTATCAGTCATTAGATCTTCGCCAAATGGAACGACTCACAAAACCGCAATATTTCTGCTGCCAAAATGCAGACGATTTGCTACGCCCATGTTACCCACAATAAGGCAGGAAAGATGCCTTGAGCATAGCCTAATCGGTTTAAAGCTTAACTTTTGCTTTACAATCATTCCATCAATCCAAATTCTATGGACTCAATTGGACTCACACCGATGACTACTGGATACGTCGCGCTCGTCCTGCATGCCCACCTACCCTTTGTCCGCCATCCTGAAAGCGACTATGTGCTTGAGGAAGAATGGCTCTACGAAGCCATTACAGAAACTTACATTCCCCTCTTGATTGTATTTGAGGGGCTGAAGCAGGTCGGTGTTGATTTCAAGCTCACCATGAGTATGACTCCGCCTCTGGTGTCTATGCTCCAGGATCCGCTGCTGCAAGAACGCTACGATGAGCATCTGGAAAAGCTGGAAGAACTGGCAGAACTTGAAATTGAGCGCAACGCCCAGAACGGGCACATGAAGTACCTTGCGGAATATTACGCTACAGAATTCAACGCGGTGCGCGAAGTCTGGGAACGCTACGATCGCGATCTGGTCAAAGCCTTTAAGCAATTCCAGGATTCCAATAACCTGGAAATCATCACCTGCGGGGCAACTCACGGCTACCTGCCGCTGATGAAGATGTATCCCCAGGCTGTGTGGGCACAAATCAAGGTAGCCTGCGAGCACTATGAAGAAAGTTTTGGACGTCCCCCCCAGGGCATTTGGTTGCCAGAGTGCGCCTACTACGAAGGGGTGGAGCGTATGGTGGCAGATGCGGGCCTGCGTTATTTCCTCACCGACGGCCACGGTATCCTCTATGCGCGCCCTCGTCCCCGGTTTGGAACCTATGCCCCCATCTTCACCGAGAGCGGGGCCGCTGCCTTTGGGCGAGATCATGAATCCTCCCAACAGGTCTGGTCATCGGAAGTCGGCTATCCGGGGTCGCCAGAGTACCGGGAGTTTTACCGAGATTTAGGTTGGGATGCAGAATACGAGTATATCAAGCCCTACATCATGCCCAACGGCCAGCGAAAGAATGTAGGCATCAAATACCACAAAATTACAGGTAAAGGGCTGGGCTTGAGCGACAAAGCTCTGTATGACCCATACTGGGCACGGGAAAAAGCCACTGAACATGCAGGGAACTTTGTGTTTAATCGGGAAAAGCAGGTAGCGCATCTGAATGGCGTGATGGGTCGGCCTCCCATTGTGGTGTCCCCCTACGACGCGGAACTTTTTGGCCACTGGTGGTACGAGGGTCCCTGGTTCATTGACTATTTCTTCCGCAAAGCCTGGTTTGACCAAAGTACGTTTACAACTACCCACCTAGCGGATTATTTGCGCCACAATCCCACCCAGCAGGTGTGCCGTCCGTCCCAGTCTAGCTGGGGCTACAAGGGCTTCCATGAATACTGGCTCAATGAAACCAACTCGTGGATTTACCCCCATCTCCACAAGGCGGCAGAACGGATGATTGACCTGGCAAAGCGTGAAGCGACAGATGAACTGGAGCGTCGGGCGCTGAACCAAGCTGGCAGGGAACTGCTGTTGGCGCAATCTTCTGACTGGGCGTTCATCATGCGAACAGGAACGATGGTACCCTACGCGGCACGGCGGACTCGATCGCACCTCATGCGGTTCAACAAGCTGCGTGACGACATTCGCCAGGGCAAAATAGATTCCGGGTGGCTCTCGAAAGTTGAGACCATCGACAACATCTTCCCCAGCTTCAACTACACGGTGTATCGTCCCCTGTAGTGGCTACAAAAATTGGCGTTGGTTTTTCTCCTGCGTAGACGCTCCATGAACGTAGGTTTCACTGAATCTTACGACTTGGCAAAGTTCTCAAATCCATAACGAAGGAATGAAGATTTTGGGCGCGC
>CAYXJG010000220.1:0-9009 GCA_964465285.1 uncultured bacterium | reverse complement strand
TTTGAATAACTTTTGAATAACTTTTGAGTAAGTTTACGTACTTTTTCTAATCTCAAGAATTCCAGTGCTTAAGCTTAGGGATCTGCGGCTAAGCAAGATACCGGAGGAGAGGGGCGGCGGGCGCAGCTCACCGTCCCTCTCCGGGTACTTTATTTTCTTGCAAGTCCCTTAATTCTCAAAACATGATGGAACACTACCTAAATCAGTAAAAGCATCTGTGTCAGGCAGCAGGGTAATGCCACCGACGTTCCGAAGAGAGAGAGTAGACAGGTCTCCGACTTGAAAGAATGCGTTGACGAGCCCTGAGGTGTTGCTATCGAGTTGGATGCCTGTGGTGCTCGCATTCCCATTCAAAACCGTACAAGCATCAACGGTGTTTGCGGTAGCCGTGACAGTAAGATCCGGGGCTCCAGCGGTTTCGTTATTGGTGATGTCGTTATTGACAATGTCAGCGACGAGGGTGGCGCTGTCGTTGGCCACAAGTTCAATGCCCACATCACCGTTGTTGGCGATGGTGTTGCCGCTGAGTCCGAAGGAGTCATTGTCGGGGTCGGTGACGAATTCCTGGAAGCCGAGGTTGTTGGTGACGGCGCGGATACCCGCTCCGCCGTTGTTGGTGATGGTGTTGTCGGTGATGGCGAATTCCTGGGCAGAGACTTCGTTAGCGGTGATGGTAATGCCGTCCCCGGCGTTATTGCTGATGGTGTTGTCAGTGATGAAGTTCTCCTGGGCGGCGGTGGTGCTGCCGTTGAGAACGCCTACGTCGAACCGGAGGCCACTGCCTGCATTACCCGTGATGCGGCTTCCCCGGATGGTGAATTCCTGGGAGGCGGCGTTGAATGCCTGAACCCGTACTCCGTCCGCGCCATTGTTGATGATGTCGCCGTTGAGGAAGGTGGTTTGCTGGTTGCCCAGGCTGTCGGCGATCGCCACTAGTCCCTCATCGGCACTGTTGCGAATCACTGTGTCCTCAATCTCTACCTCTTGCAGTGGGTCTTCCAGTTGCGTCAAATCCCCGAAGGCGAGGATTTCGATACCGACCCGGTTATTTTCGATTTGATGGCGCTGAATGGCAGCTTCCAGGGAACCGCTGACGGTATTTTCAATGAAAATACCCTGACCTGAACCAATCTCGCCCTGGGCACGGGTGATAGTATTATCGAATAAGATACCGCTGCCCGTTACATTACTTAAGTAAATTCCCCGTTCTCCTGGACGGATGATGATGTTATCGCGGATTTCCACATCTTCAACGGAATCAGCAAAGACCGCATTTTCAGGGGCATTGATGAGCTGGAAGCCGGAGAGAACTGTGCGATCGCCCATCGTTACCAGATTGGTTGCGTCCGCATCTCGAATGATGGGGAAGTTACCATCACCGGAGAAAGGCACCTCCACCAGAATGCCACCGTTAAAATTCACAATAGGAGAGAAGGGGAGACGAGAGGGGAGCTCTGGGAATTCTGGAAACGGCATTCCCGCCAAAAACTGCTCTGGTCCTTGGGACAGCACTCTGACCCGGTCGGGAATGGTAAAGGCAGGAATGTCGGGACTAAGGCCCGCATCCACATAGATAATGTTATTGCCGTCAGAAATGGCATCATCAATCGCCTCTTCCACGGTACCAAAGGGATTTTCGACGGTACCGTCCCCCTGGCCTCGGCGTCCGAGGGTGACGTGAATAAACCGATAGGGGTCTTCTTCCTCGGGGTTCATCAGCGGCATCACCGTTTCGTCGATGATGACTTCGCTGATTTCCCGCTGATCCACGGCAATGCTAGAGGTACGGCGTACAGGCTCACCTAATCGGGCAGCGACCTCAATTTCGTCTGGGATTGACCCTTTGGGACGCACCCGTGGAAACGTCAGGGCAAAGGTACCGATGACGTTAGTGCCAAACAGGTCGTCATCCTGCACCGTTACTCCGAGTACGATATTTTGTACCGGACGGACTTCTAAACCCAGCCGCCAGCCCAGAGTGCTATCCACCTCTTCGGCATTATAGAAGTAAAGTCCTGCCAGTCCCCGCAGGTCGCTCTCATTATTATTCCAGCGAACAATACGTGCCCCCACTTCTGCATCAAAACCGCTGAGGGCAAATTCCTCCAGGCGAAAGAGCCGCTGCTCCCGCCGATTGGATAAAACAAGCTGATTGCCTTCAAATCCGCTGGACACCGTCAGCCCCGTGTCGAAGGCTTCTTCTTTGATGACCTGACTGGTGTCACCCAGAGGGAGATAGCCGTTAATGCGGGCATCCCAGACATTGCCCAGGGTTTCTACCCCCAGACCAAGTTGGTAAAATTCACTCTCATCCGTATCCCGATTATCCAACGAAAGATACCCGCCCCAGATGCGGTTCATCGACTGGCTATAGGCGCGGTGCCCAAACAATAGATTGCCACCAATATTGCCATCGTTATCCAGTAAGAATTGGGGGGCAAAGTAGGTAATATCCTGACCTGGATTTTGACGGAGGGGGATAAAGCCCCGAAACTGAGTGGTGCCATCGAATCCCCCACCGGAGGTGGTGTGCCCGACGCCTGCGCGGGCAGGAATCAGCAGGTCTGATGCGGCGGTGGAGACAGGGGCAATATCCTCTACTGAGGCGTCAGGTGATGGAGTGGGGGTGACTGATTGGGCGATCGCCACATCAGGTATCAGACCTGTGATGAGGCCGGTAATGAGAAAAGTACTGAGGCGGAGCCACACGGGTAGAGATGCATTCATTTTTTTACCCTGAAAGCAAACTGAACATTCTTAGAGTTCCCGGTTATTTTGAAGGCTAACCGTCATTCCTCAAGAATTTTCGTCAAATTCTTGATATTTCCTCCGAATTTTGGCAAGCCTCTCAATCTCCCCATGCAGGCCATATCATTTTGAATCTGAGTAGTTCAAAAGAACTATCAATGCGCTAAACTTGTCGATGCGGTCTAAAAAGTTCCTATGCGTCAAGACTGCTCCGTATCCGAACATTATTTCAACCATTGTCTTGGGCAGATGCCATGATGCAACGACTGAGGATTCATTCAGATCTACTATTGATGCTACTTGTGGGAGGCTTGCTACTGCTGACAGAGCAGAGCTTTCCCGTAGGCAGGTTCCTCCAGCAATCTTTTCGCTCGTCTCAGCGCATTGCGCTCGCACAGTCAACCGCTGAACAGACGAGTCAGCATTTATCACCGGGAAAATCGCGGGAGTCCGAACAATTTTTGTTAGCCCATGAGGTCTCCTTTTCGTCGTCTGATTCGGCTTCAAGGGGTGTGGCGGATTCCTCTCCTCTAGAAGAGAGCATAAGTGGCGAAACCGATGGGTCAGCGGATCGCTCGTCCGGGAGGTCAATTCTCACCTCATTGGAGTCCAACCGTGCGATCGCTGATACTGTGGAAACCGTGCGCCCAACGGTAGTAACGATTACTCCTGTTGCGGCAACTCCTGGTTTGGGCGCATCCACAAGAACGCCTAATCAACCCCTAGCAGAAACTGGATCGGGGGTCATCATTGATTCGGACGAATCCGGCGGGCTGATTCTCACCAATGCCCATGTCGTGAACGGAGCCTCGACCGTGACGCTGACCCTCGCCACAGGGGAGCAACTCTCAGGGACAGTGCTAGGGCAAGACCCGTCGTTGGACATTGCCCTGGTGTATGCCGAGTCTACAGCTTTGAGGGCGGTGGAAATGGGGGACTCCAATCAGGTACGCCCAGGAGAATGGGCGATCGCCATCGGCAGTCCTCTCGGGTTAGACAATACGGTGACCGTAGGCATTATCAGCGCCATTGGCCGATCGACATTAGACATTGATGCAGCAGCATCAGGCTACTCCGGAGAATTTATCCAGACGGACGCTGCCATCAACCCCGGCAACTCAGGCGGCCCTTTATTAAACGAAAAGGGTGAACTCATTGGCATCAATACAGCAATGTTGGGCGGTGCCCAGGGAATCGGCTTTGCAATTCCAATTAATACGGCGAAACAGTTTATGCAGCAGGTCGCTGCATCCCAGACTTTCCCAGACGTTAATCCCCAGATAACTATGCCCGAAGCTTCGCCAAGTCCGTCCTCTGGGATGACTGACTATGACGCAAGCCAGAACGCCCAAGAATCCCCTTACCTTGGACATAGGGGAGAGCATCGCACGTCGCCCCATGCTTCTGCAAACTCGGTCAGGGAGAGACCTGTTTTTGGCATCCGGGCAGCGTTTGCTAATCCAGGCCAGGCTCCCTCTGGGCGATCGGCATCTTCTCCCGAACCTAGATTGGTTGTGGTCGCTGAAGTGATTCCCCAGTCATCGGCAGAGCAAGCCGGGTTCGTCCCAGGAGATATTATCTATTCTGTGGATGGAATTAACATATTGACTCCTATCCAGTTACGGGACGTGCTATCGAGCTATGAAATTGGGACATCATTCGTGGTTGAAGTTAGCAGAAATGGACAAATCTTAATGTTGAATGCAGCATTCACGAACTGAGCGTTTTGGCATGTCAAGGGGGGCATCGTGCGATCCCCGTCACTGCTACCCTCACAAGAGATCCTTAAAATTGTCTTTGGTGAACGTTTTGCTTAGTCTGGTGATTCTAAGATGACAAAACATTCACCATAGGACAGTTTTACGAAAAGAGGGAAATTATGGCTGAATCGTACCCGATTTATCAGCTCGGTGATCCAGTCCTTCGTCAGGTTGCTCAGCCAATCTACAATGTCCAAGATCACTGGGTTCGCTCACTAATTTGCACATTGCTTCACACACTGCAAGAATCTAATGGAGTGGGTCTGGCGGCTCCTCAGCTTGGGGTTTCGCGCCGCTTAATGGTTGTAGCATCCCATCCAAATCCTCGATACCCTAATGCTCCGGATATGGAGCCGATTGTGATGATTAACCCCCACTTAATTGGCCACTCTGACGAAATTGTGAAAGATTGGGAAGGCTGCTTAAGTGTTCCTGGTATTCGTGCCCTCGTTCCACGCTACAGCATAGTGGAGGTTGGGTATACCGATCCAGGTGGCCGATTGCAGCACTGTGAGCTTGATGGGTTTATTGCTCGAGTTTTCCAGCATGAATTTGATCACCTGGAAGGTCATGTCTTTCTGGATCGAGTGGAAACGATGAAAGAAGTTATTACCGATCAAGAATATTTCAAGCAGTGCGTAACCCTGATGGAATCTGAGCAAGATGCTGTTGCTGCTTGATGCAACAGTATTGGGGATGTAGAGCTTTGCTCTGCCTGCAGGATGGGCCATGAATTTGCAAATGTGGGATGCACCCACTTAGGGACTTGCAAGAAAATAAAGTACCCGGAAAAGAGCAGCGGGCTGCGCCCGCTGCTCTTTTCTTTCGATATCTTTTTTAGCCGCAGATCCCCAAGTTTCACGCAAAGATAGGGGTTTGGGGCACGCTCCGCGCGCGCCAAACCCCTATCTTTGCGTTGTGAATTTGAGAGCTTTGCCAAGTCGTATCAGCTATAGATTTGCCAATCCAAAATCGAAAATCCAAAATCGAGAATTGGTATTATTAGAAGCAAAGTTTGGTTTTCTGCGCTGGATTTTGGACAAAACCAGTCCTCGACTCCTATGGGGTGATGGCTCGGATAATCATGTAGATCGCTAGAGCAATGAGCAGAATGCGGAACATGACTGTAATGACATGGTCTGGGAGTCTGGGTAAGAGGCGCGTACCGAATTGTGCGCCGATGATGCCGCCGATGCCCAATACTAATCCGGGTATCCACAACACATTGCTGTTTAGGGTGTGTTGAACCAACCCTGACGCAGCGATCGCCACAATTGCTCCTAAGCTGGTGCGCACCGCTGCTTTAATGTCTTCCCCCAGAATCAACATTTGCAGGGGAACCATAATGACACCACCGCCGACTCCAAATAGGCCCGACAAGCCCCCTGCCGCCAAACCGATGCCTGCCATTGGCAAAAATTGATAGTTATAAGCGGTTTCGGATGGTGCTTCAGGATTCGCATCATCCCCAGAGTGCTGCAGATGGGGTTGACTAAGAGGCTGTTGGGCGATCGCTTCTCGGTACTGGCGCTGTTTTCGGGTTACCAGTTTCCTCTTTAAGCCCAGGAGGTAGATGGTAAGCAGGAGGAGTGCAGCAAACCCCAGAGAAAGCGCAGCGTCAGGTAGGCGAGAGCCGAGCAATGCCCCAAATTGAGCCGTGATAATGCCAAACATGGCGAGGGTCAGAGATGCCTTCCAGTTTAAATCCCCAGCTCGGAGGTTACGAATACTGCCAGATGTTGCACTCAGAAAGACCCCGATGAGGCTTGTGGCGGTGGCTTTGACCGTAGTTCCAGCTCCGGCAACGATGAGGGCGGGGACAAGCAGTAGCCCTCCTCCAATGCCTAGCAGTCCTGCTAAGGTTCCTGTAAAGATTCCAAAGAGAAGAAGAAGCCCTAGCCCAAGGGGTGATTCTAGCAATGTTAAACCTCTTCAGTGTGACCTATTCAATGATGCCGATGCTGGCGATCGCCAGTCCGATGCGATGGAGCAGTTCCTCTGGATGAATCGGATAAACGAGAAAATCATCCACTCCCGCCTCTTCATAGACAGACTTTTTGTGGAGCCATTGCTCCGAGCCAAGGGCGATAATTTTGAGGTGTTTCGTCAAGGGATTGCGCCGGAGCTGAGTGATGATTTCCCGGCTATCGGAGTCAAGCAGGTTTGTGCCTACGATCACCACAGAGGGCTGTAACACTTCAACCTGACTGACAGCCGTCAGCCCTTCTAGCATCCAAACCAGTTGATAGCCTGCTGCCATGAGCATATCAGAAACAAAGTGGGCACTTTCGTCATGGTTTTCGATCAGCACAACACGGCCTAGGGGCTGGGGGCCTTGCTGACGGCTATCAGGAGATTCTGAGGGATGAGCAGGGTGAGTCGAGGGGTGCCGGGGTAGAGTGACCGTGAACACTGTGCCAACGTCCAGGGTCGATTGGCATTCAATGCGCCCCCCATGTAAATCGATCAGTTGCTTAGTGAGCGCCAATCCTAAGCCAGTGCCCTCATATTCCCGTCGATAGGAACTGTCGAGTTGCCTAAATTTTTGAAAAATATCGGATTGAAGATGGTCGGGAATGCCAATCCCTGTATCTTTGACTTGCAGCATTACCATATCTTCGGAAGCGGATGCCCGCAGCGTAATAATGCCGCCGCCGTTCGTAAACTTCACAGCATTGCTCAGAAGATTGAGAATAATCTGTCGAATGCGGCGCGGATCAGCGATGAAGGAGTCCATTTCCCTCGGAATATGCATATCCATTTCCAGATGAATATTTTTTTCGCGGGCCTTGTCGCTATAGCTTTTGAGCGTTTGCTTCACCAGCAGCGAAAAGGAAAATTCCTGGAGATCCAGTCCCATTTTTCCCGACTCCAACTGCGACAGGTCGAGAATGTCATTAATCAGCTCCAGCAAGTGCTCTCCCTGGCGGTGAATATTTTGCAGATACTGATGCTGCCGCTCCCGCAGTGCCTCATGCTCGTGCTCTTGAGCAACATCGTCTGACCACCGGAGCAGGGTCGCTGACATGCCCAGAATGTAGGTGAGGGGCGTTCGCAGTTCGTGGCTCATGGCGGCTAAGAATTCGCTTTTTGCCTGGTCTGCGGCTTGAGCTGCCAGCATCGCATCATGCAAATTCTGCGTCCGCTGGGCCAGTTGCGTTTCAATGGAATGGTTGATTGCTTTCTGGTGGTCGTGGGCCTGAAGTTCTCCAAGGCCACCTAAAATGGACGGTTGACAGAGCAGATGAATCAATTCCACCGTAAACTCTGTTTGAATGCCGGGGCTGTTGGCTTGCAGTAGGGTCAAGGCACGGCGAAAGGTGTGTTGAATGGGAGACTCGACTGGACTATCGTTGGCTAGTCCTCGAAGAAATGCGGCGATCGCCCGTGGCTCGAATGTTAAATCAATGAAATAGCGGGGTAGGGGTTCATCGTCATCGGATGCCGGGTGTGGACTGTCGGATGATAGGGACGGGGTGCTAGATGGCGCACTCTCATCAGGGTGACCGCTTCCATCCGACTTTTTTCGCTTGACGACAGGGGTAGGGCTGAGGGTTGATTTTCGCTGTCCATAGAGCAGGGCGCTAAATGGCTTTGATGCCACCAGGGTAAATCGGTCTTGTGATAACACGGCACAGCGCGATGCCGAAAGCCCCTCAACGGCGATCGCCATCCGCTCGGTAATCACACAGAACTCTTCATTCTGTACGCTCACGGTGTTTTGGAGCAGTTGGTTAATTTGTTTGAACAGATTTGCAGACACCGTGCGGTGCGATGGTAAGAGAGGAGACGTTGGCATGGGTCTGAGCGATATCAGGATTTGAGAGCATCTCACAACAGCACACTGTCTCTGGTCAGTGGGTTGCTGACGCCCTTCGCCCGATTATGTTATCTTGCTAATCCTCAGTTCCTGGTGAAACTAAAGATTATTGCAAGCGTTGATGACGAAAATTGTGTGAGGTAACCCGACTGTGCATCGAATTGCTGCAACTCCTGGAGGTTGGACACCTGATTCTGACGGCGTTATTTTCGTCCAACAAACCGCTGCCCCGATTGTGGTTCTCTCCGCAGCGGACACCGATATTCAGGTGCTCGCGGGGGCGATCGCCCAACTCCCCGCCGATTTTCCCCCTGTGCGCGTCGTCAACCTGCTCCAGCTCCAGCAGCACCTCAGCATCGACACCTATGCCAACGATGTCCTCCGCCACGCCAAGGCAATTGTCATCCGGCTCCTGGGGGGACGCGCCTACTGGCCCTACGGCTTCGAAGTCCTGAAGCAACTGGCGGACGACCATGCCATTACCCTCATCGCCATCCCCGGCGACGATCGCCCCGACCCCGACCTGGCAAGCCACTCTACCCTCCCCCTCAGCCCTGTCAACCGACTCTGGCGCTACTTCACCGAAGGCGGCACCGACAACGCAAGCTACGCCCTCCAATTCATTGCCGACATCGCCCTCGGCACCACCTACCATCCCCCCGACCCCACGCCCATCCCCCA
>CAYXJG010000219.1:0-9011 GCA_964465285.1 uncultured bacterium | reverse complement strand
GGGCTGCGCCCGCTGCTCTTTTCCGGGTACTTTATTTTCTTGCAAGTCCCTAGGTGCGTATTGTCATACCAGCAATTCTCATTTTGGGAAACTTCGCGCCCTATAGGCGCTCACTTGCCCCCTCCATTTCCATAGTGTGAATTGCTCCACATACTTGATGGCTTGTGTTTTAAGGCGGGATACTAACTTTGTTGCAGCAGCACAGCCTCGCCGCGTCGCCCCAAACCCCCATTTTTGCGTTGTGAATTTGAGAACTTTGCCAAGTCGTGTAATTCTCTTTCCTTAGGGCTGAAACAAGTCCTGCCTATCAAATCAATGGCAGCGTCTAGCCTCTCGGTCAATCAGCCTTTAACGCCACTCCCCGATTCTGTCGGCACAACGTACTGCTGCATGATGAGGAAGAAGAGCAGCACCGGAGCAATAGAAATCACCGAGCCTGCCGCAATGAGCCGCCAGTCTAAGGAAAAGGCTCCTGCCAGCTTCGCAACGCCCAGGGGCAAAGTGTAGTACTCCGGCTGGTCGAGGATGATGAGCGGCCAGAGAAAATCGCTCCAGGAACCGATGAACACAAAAATAGCGAGGGTTACCAGGGCAGGCCGGATGGAGGGGAGCATGACAAACCACCAGATGCCCAGTTCCGAACAGCCATCCATCCGCGCCGCTTCCTCCAGTTCCTTGGGAACTCCCTGGAAAGCTTGCCGCAGCAGGAAAATCCCGAAAGCAGAGGCGATCGCCGGAAAAATCAAGCCCACGTAGGAATTCCGCAACCCCAGATTCACTGCCAGGATGTATAAGGGAATCATCACGATCTGAAAAGGAATCAAGATCGTGGACACAATCACCGTGAAAATGGCTTCTCTGCCACGAAAGGCAAGTCGCGCCAGGGGGTAGGCTGCCAGGGAACAGAGCAAGAGGTTCAGCCCCACCGTGAGTACAGCCACCAGGGTACTGTTAAAGAGATAGCGTCCCATTGGATTCGTTCGCCACACCTGGACGAAGTTATTCAGGGTCGGCTGAACTGGAATGAACTGAGGGGGAAACTGAAAGATGTCTTCCGCCAATGACTTAAACGATGTACTCACCAGCCAAAGGAGCGGCAGCAGCATCACCAGGGCGATCGCCCCTAACACTGCATAATTTAAGATGACTGTCCAACCGTGCGATCGCTTCACACCTATTCCCTGTCCTTCATGACTTGGCAAGTTTCAGGCAAAATAGAGGTTTGGGGCGCGCTCCGCGCGCCCCAAACCTCTATTTTTGCATTGTGAATTTGAGAACTTTGCCAAGTCGTGTGTCCTTCATGCTCAGGTATACATTGACCAATCTAGAATGTCCTAGGACAATAGCGAGGCAACGCATCCTAAACCGTCAATCCAAAATCCAAAATCCAAAATTCAAAATCCAAAATCGATCTCACCCAACGGGCTGCACGTCTGCCACATCTAGCTGGGGATGGAGCGTTTGGCCTGCTTGCAGCGACACATACAAGCGGTTTAGGGCATTGGTGTAGGCGTGGGCAGACGCCACCACAATATCCGTATTCGCAGAATGGCCGGAGAAAATCCGTCCCTCATGGCGCACGCGAATCGTCACTTCGCCCATCGCGTCAATGCCCGCCGTGACGGACTTGACGGAAAACTCAGTGAGCTGGTTTGGAATATTCACTACACGATTGATTGCCTTGTAAACCGCATCTACGGGACCTGTGCCAATTGCTGCATCTGTGAGCTCCTCTCCGTCCGGCGTTACCACCGTCACCGTTGCCGTGGGGCAGGCGTGATCGCCACAGGACACTTGCACCCGCTCCAGCCGAAACAGTTCGGGAACTTGCTGGGCTTCATCGTTGACAATCGCCTCTAGATCCCAATCGGTAATTTCTTTCTTCTTATCCGCCAGTTCCTTGAACCGCAGAAATGCTCGGTTCAAGTCCTGCTCTAACAAGTCAAACCCAAGCTCTTTCAGCCGGGTGCGGAATGCATTGCGTCCCGAATGCTTGCCAAGGACAATCTGGTTGTCATTCAGCCCGATGGACTGAGCGTCCATGATTTCGTAGGTCAACTTGTGCTTCAGTACACCGTCCTGGTGGATACCCGACTCATGGGCAAAGGCGTTCACGCCGACAATGGCCTTGTTCGGCTGCACAAACATGCCTGTCAGGTTCGACACCAAGCGAGAGGATTTGTAGATTTGGCGCGTGTCAATCTGCGTCAAGGGTTCCTCGGACTCGGGGGGGCGTCCAAAGAAGGGGTTGAAGTACTGCCGCCGCACGTGGAGCGCCATCACCAGTTCCTCAAGGGCCGCGTTGCCTGCTCGCTCACCGATGCCGTTGATAGTGCATTCGAGCTGTCGCGCGCCATTTTTTACCGCTTCTAAAAAGTTCGCTACAGCGAGCCCTAAATCGTTGTGTCCGTGAACCGAAATGATTGCCTGATCGACGCTGGGTACATTTTCCTTGATGCCCCGAATCAGCCCGCCAAATTCACTGGGAGTAGTATAGCCGACCGTGTCGGGAATGTTGATGGTGGTCGCTCCAGCGGCGATCGCCAACTCTAGCGCTTCGTAGAGAAATTCAGGGTCAGACCGTCCTGCATCTTCAGGAGAAAACTCCACATCATCGACAAACGACTTGGCATAGGACACCATATCGGGAATGATGGCGAGCACGTCTTTACGGCTTTTCTTCAGCTTATATTCCAGGTGAATATCAGACGTGGCAATAAAGGTGTGAATCCGAGGCTTAACTGCTGCTTTCAGCGCATCTGCCGCTGTTTTAATATCTTGCTGAGTGGCCCGCGCCAACCCACAGATTGTCGGCCCATCTTCAGTACCCACCGTTTGTGCGATGCGGCTCACTGCCTCAAAATCGCCAGGGCTGGCAAAGGGAAATCCCGCCTCAATCACATCAACCCCGAGGCGAGACAGTTGCTTGGCGATCGCCAATTTCTCATCCACATTCAGCGTTGCACCGGGAGACTGTTCGCCGTCCCGGAGAGTGGTATCGAAAATGATAATTCGGTCAGATTCAGGGGGAATGGTCATGGCAGTGGCAGCAGAATACAGAACAACAATTGAAAGACAACGCTGACAAAAACATTTGCGATGGCTGAATGGCGCATCAGCAAAAAAGTGCAGCAGAACAATGCAAAAACACTATTTACCCATGATGAAAATTCTCATAAATCACTTTACACAACGAAGGCACAACCTATCAAATCTTGTAGAGAGTGTGCAGCAATTCTCAGTTATGAAAATTTAAGGGTAAAAAAGGATCGCCTGAGGTGACCTTTTTGTCCCCTTTTTGTCTCCTTATACACGACTTGGCAAAGTTCTCAAATTCACAAGGCAAAAATAGGGGTTTTAGTCAGAATCTTAATAATCTTTTTCTATTTTTCTGCGAATGTCATTGAGATCAATATATCGATCAGTGGCATTTCGCAGTTCCCGTGCGATCATCCCTTCAGTGGATACGACCGTAATGTGAGTATTCTTTGAGCGCAGCAACTCAATAGCCCGCTCAAAGTCGCCGTCGCCGCTGAATAAGATGACTTGATCGTATTGCTCAACGGTATTGAACATATCGATCACAATTTCAATGTCCAGATTTGCCTTCTGGGAATAGCGTCCAGAATTGTCGTCGTAATACTCCTTTAGAATTTTTGTACGAACGGTGTAGCCGAGACTGATTAACGCATCTCTAAAACCCCGCTGATCTTGAGAGTCTTTTAGACCTGTGTACCAAAATGCATTAATTAATCGAACGTCAGGCTGATCAGCAAAAAAAGTCAGGACACGCTTCGGGTCGAAAAACCAACCATTTTTCTGCTGAGCATAAAACATATTATTACCGTCTACAAAAATTGAGAGACGGGTTTTATAGGACATATAATTCACACCTAAAAATATATATAAATTTAATAATGTACTTCAAATGTACAGCGATTCTATTTGTTTTCTGATTATATTTGTTTTTGAAAGTTGGGGGAGGGCGCAGCCTGCCCCCAACTTTTAGAGATATTTTCAGGAATCAAATAGGATTCCTATATTTCAAGCTAAATATATTTCAAAAGAATATAACCTAGAGCAGAAATGCTAGAACAGAAACAAGTACCTCAGCACAACTAAAAACCAACTACAAAACCCTGCGTTGCCCGCGCAATGGGCGGCGCAGGGTTTTACATCTGGCTTTTAGTTGTGCCAAGCTGCTTGATATAGCTAATCATTATAGATGATTCGGGACGTCTGTGTGGGCACTATCATGCCAGAGGCTTACGCCAGCAGCGTTTGAGCTGAACACGTTTTGCATTGCGGTTACTCTTTATCGAGGGATGAGTCACAGTCACTTAGGAGCAGAACCCGTTGTTATATCACCGCCCGTTTCTGAAGCAGTGTTTAGGGAACACTTTGCGTCAGCTCCTCTTCGGCTGGGGATTTTAGCGTCGGGTGCAGGAAGTAATTTCCAGGCGATCGCCGACGCCATTGCCCAGAAGCGCTTAAATGCCACCATTCAAACGCTAATCTACAATAATCCCGATGCTGCGGTTGCCCATCGTGCAGCAGCGATCAATATTCCTGCGACTCTTCTCAACCACAGGGATTTCCATAGTCGGGAAGACCTGGATCATGCAATTGTCAAAACTATGGCTGCTGATGCTGTGGATTGGGTCATCATGGCGGGATGGATGAGGCGTGTGACCTCGGTGTTGGTGGATGCCTTTGAGGGGCGCATCCTGAATATTCATCCCAGTTTACTGCCCAGTTTTCCCGGTATTCGAGCCGTCGAGCAAGCCTTGGAGGCAGGGGTGGCGATCGCCGGGTGTACGGTCCACCGTGTGGTGCTAGAGGTGGACAGTGGCCCCATTGTGATGCAAGCTGCCGTACCGATTTATCCAAACGACACTGCTGAGACTTTGCATCAGCGCATTCACGAGCAGGAGCATCGAATTTATCCCCTGGCGATCGCCCTGGCTGCGTCCCGCCAAGCTCATTCTTAAACCCTGGGTTGACTCCCCTTTGCGGGGGCTGCACATACCTTGCCAGAACAGAGATCAGGCGTGAATCTTCTCAGGCATAGGGCTACCTGGCTTGACTCCCTGTTTTCCTGTAACCGGAATCTCGATAATAAACTCTACCCCTTCTCCAGGTTCTGACGCGCAGCTCAATCGCCCACAGTGTTTTTCGACGATGATTTGATAACTAATCGACATACCCAGTCCAGTGCCTTTGCCGATGAGCTTGGTCGTAAAAAATGGGTTGAAAAGCTTTTGCTGCACCTCCAGGGGAATAGATGAGCCGTTATTTTTAAGTCGATGGCATTGCCGAGAATATTCATAAACACTTGGTTGAGCTGCCCAGCGTGACATTCCACGTGGGGAAGCGTGCCATAGCTTTTAATAATCTGAATCGCGGGGCGATCAGACTTTGCCTTGATGCGGTTTTGCAAAATCATGAACGTGCTGTCAATGCCAGAACGCCAATGCTGAACCATGAGGGGTGCTTTGAACTCAATCAACTCGGAATAGATGCGGATCTTTCTTCTCTGGAAGAACCCGGGTCGCGAGCGTCTTGTAGGAGGCGGGATGTCCTGCGAAATAGCCAGAAAGGTAATATCGTGGCGGTTCGTAGTGCTGTTCAGCAGTGTAAGGAGCCAAAAACTGCTCGCCCACCAGGTCACTTCTGACAAAAAAGGCATTTGCGCCAGACAAATTGCAGCCCACTAAGCAATACCCTTTTTGACCCAAATTTACGTCCAAGAACTTGAGTGAAACCCCAAAGCAGTCGTCTTTTTTCCAGGAATGGGTTTCGTTATAGTTCATGCAGTAAAGAATGGGAGGGGTAAATTTCGCGTTGTATTCCACCACAATAACCCGTGGACTCACACAGGTAATGGCGTCAAGAATGTAGTAGTCATTGCCATCGATATCGACCGATAAGAGGTCGATTTCTGTCTCTTGAATATGGGATGAAATCAATGCGTCGATATTCTCTCTCGTAATGAATGACTGAACAACGTGGAGCTGTTTTCTCTGAATAATCTGGAAAAATTCTTTGCGAATTTTTTGAATTGATTTTGAAGAAGCATCAATCCAGAGACCCCGCCAGTCTTCAAAAAGCAATGCAAGGGTATTATTTTCGAGTCCGTTACCGATACCAAACTCAACAAAGGTTTTATTGGTGGTACCGATGCGGTTGAATATCTCCCGAATGAGACCGTCTTCGTCACTTTGAGAATATACTTTGTCCCCAAACGGAATTAGGTTTTTGGGGTCTTGATATCGCTCGCTTTGTCTGAGGCGGTCGATTTCTTGAATGATTGGAAGCTGCTTCAACCGCCGCCGAATAATAGTGGCGTATTTGATATCCAGAATTGAGGACTGAATAAAGCCTCTGAGTTGATTAAGTGGCATGAATTCGATGGTCTCAGGATAGTCAATTGAATATTTTTGAGCGCAGGTAGCGTTCATTACTGAATCGTGCTCGGTTTGCGTCCCAACTGAGACCACCGCAGCGGATGTCTCTACGCTCACTCTCCTAAAAATCCTACCGGGTATTTGGAGTGCTCTCAAAAAGGTGTGGTTAGAATTTCGTGTCAATCTAGTGTTGACCCAATAGATTAGACGTTGACCCAATAGATGTGAGTGCATCCCAGTTTTGCACGTGTGTAAGTAGATAGCCACAATTAAATATAAAACCCATAAACCCTGTTGCTGCCCGCGCAGAGGACAGCACAAGGATGAGGGCCAGTCCAGGTTTTGACACGACTTGGCAAGTTTCACGCAAAAATAGCAGCAATTCTCATTATGGATATTTAGGGAGCAAAAAGGTCGCCTTAGGCGACCTTTTTGCTCCCTAAATTTGTGCAAGTGAGCGCCTGTAGGGCGCGAAGCTTCCTAAGATGAGAACTGCTGCAAAAATAGGAGTTTGGGCCGCGCGGCGCGCGCCCCAAACTCCTATTTTTGCGTTGTGAATTTGAGAACTTTGCCAAGTCGTGTTTTGAGGCAGACTGAGCAGTTACTAAAATTCAGCAATTCTTGTTCATAAGGGCGTTTTGGGATGGTCGGGAGAATAGATACGGTGGAATCATACAAGGGGGCTCATTTTGAATGATGCACCGACTCCCCAATGCCTTGCTCCAAAACCTCCAAAACCGCCTTTGGCGACAGCTTGTGCTTAAACCACACAATCGTCGCTGGGGTGTCTGCGATCTTGACGCCTGCCTTCTCCAAATTGAGACGCTCAGAAACGGCGAGGATGAGGTCGTTGCGCTCGGACTGGCGAACTTGGGAAAACTTTTTGCGGAGATAGTCAGACCGCCAATACCCTACGATTTCAAGCAGGAAGGTGCGACCATCAGGATGGACAAGTCGGAAGTCAGGAATCATAACGCTGCCAGGAATCGGGATCAGATCTACTTCTCGTTCTAAGCGCCACTGGGTTTTGTGCGATCGCCATCGATCTACAAACGATTCTTCTAGCATACTGTCGTAGGTTTTGCCAGGGGGATAATGGCTCACCAGGTCGCAACCAGATTCCAGGTTAAAATACCGCGTTTTGACTGTATCGCTGTAGGTGTCTTTAAGGCGCAGTTCCGCTTTTAGGCTCCATTTCGTCACGTGGAGCAAGGCAGGAATCAGTTTTGCGATGTCCAGTCCATAACGGGTGCTGGGCTTGAACAGACTGGTGGGGCCGTCAATGGTGATGGTAAAACCGTGGTCGGCATCTCCCTCGATGTACGCCATCAGCCCAAACAGCTTGAGGTAGCGAAACAATAGTTTATATTCCCCAGGGTCGTTACGGTGGGCATTGATGGTGATACAGGTGGCCTTGTAGAAAATCCCTTGCACCTGAGACAGGTTATATCGGTGGAGCAATGCTTCAGCGGTAGGGGCGTTGAAGTTAGCGAGAATGCGGTTTTCAGCCAGGTCTGCGTATAATCCCTGCTGGATTTGCTGAGGGAGCACCTCCCGCTCTAGTTCCTTGCTGAGGACCATTGCCAGTTTCTCGCGTGTGGCAGGAGCCGTATGAGGAAGGGTGGGAGCTTGGGACGCCAAGGCGAAGACCCGCTGGCGCAATTCCTGAGGTTCCAGGGGACTCACAGTCTCAAAGGTGCTGAATGCGTCACCTTTCAGCAAATGCGCCAGCCCTCGCTTCAAACGGTAATCGGTTTCTTCTCCCTCCAATTCCTGAAGCTGGCGGTTGAGTTCTCCTTGGGTTTTGTTCTGGTGGTTCTCAAAAACCTGAATCAAGTCCTGGGCGATCGCCCGATGCCGCTTATCCAGAGGCACCTGCTTGGGCACCAAACTCTCTCCCGATACTCGATTCACCAACAATCCTGATGGCAGCATACCCCCTTACTCACTCCCTCTCTCATTCCCTCATTCTTCATCACTCCGAGGGTTTCAGCGCTTCATCCAGCACTTCTCTAGCATGCTCTGCTTCTGCCCGCCCCACCCGGTATCGAATATTTGCTTGGGCAAAATTCTTTAATACCTTGAATCCATCTTTCAACTGCGCCACCTCTTCTTCGGAAATGGGTTCGTCTGTAAACAGAACATCAATATCAGCACGGATTTTGAGTGCTTCGTCTCGTAAGTCTTGGGCTTTCAGTTTCAACGTGGCCAGGTTGTTCAGGGTTTGAACAGCCTGCACTACCGCCTCTTCATCGTCTGCTGTCATATCAGTGTTCTGGGCTTTCACTTCAATCAACTGCTGGGGACCAAATCCATCGGAGAGATCGACTGGAAGTTTCCCTTCGTCCATCAGCTCGATGAGCTGATCCATCGCCTTTTCCCGTGCCTTCTTAGAATCTTTCCCTGAGACCGAGAGGGTCACTTCAGGACATTGAGCCAGAGTGTAATGAACCATTTGCTCTACCGGATCAAACGCATACAGAACAAATTGTACGAGCATTTGCGAACAATCGTACCGATTAGAGACTTGTAAGTAGGTGGTCACAATTAACTAAGGGACTTGCAAGAAAATAAAGTACCCGGAAAAGAGCAGCGGGCTGCGCC
>CAYXJG010000218.1:0-9046 GCA_964465285.1 uncultured bacterium | reverse complement strand
CGACTTGGCAAAGTTCTCAAATTCACAACGCAAAAATAGGGGTTTGGGGCGCGCTTAGCGCGCCCCAAACCCCTATTTTTGCGTGAAACTTGCCAAGTCGTGATTAGACTCGTCTGAGCATGGTAGCGAAGCGTCCACGCAGCAAGTTCTCTACCGTCATGCTCGGATAGATTTATACGAGATAAGCTCATACGGGATAAGGAGGTCTCCGTTTTCCGGAGGGGCGATCGCACGAAGTGATGCTCGTCTCTTAGAATGGAACGGTGAGCAAGACTGTAGGTCTGAGAAATGTACTGACATCAATGAGTATTGTCGATGAGCAGACATACTGTAGAAACAGCACTCGAACCATTGTTGACACGCATCTAGCGCTTTACATCATGCGAGATTTTTTTGAAAACGTTCAGCGATATCCGCGATACCTGATTAGCTTTTCCCTGGGTGTGCTTTACACCTTCGTCGAGCCTCTTTTGCCCTTGCTCAAAAAGCCCACAACGGCGATCGCCTTTATTGGTGCTTGTGTCGGCGCGCTCCTATTTATCACCTTTACTCTCCGAGCCATGCTTGGCCTGAATGTCGCATAGTAAAGCAGCATGGTTACTGCACGGCTAATCATGGAGAAGTGAGTTATTGTGTGTCAGGGAAAAGATGCTTGCGCATGTCTTTCCTAAATTGAAGGTTAGAGGAAACGACCAATGGCTACCAGTCGCCGTGTGGCACGAGTATCGGAACTGATAAAGCGTGAAGTCAGCCAAATGCTCTCAACGGGCATCAAGGACGAGCGTGTTGGTGCCGGAATGGTGAGTATCACGAATGTCAATGTATCTGGCGATTTGCAGCATGCCAAAATCTATGTGAGCATTTACGGCACAGAAGAGGCAAAGGCTCAGACAATGGAGGGGCTGAAGTCAGCGACCGGATATGTGCGCCGAGAACTGGGTCACCGGGTGCGCCTGCGTCGTACGCCAGAAGTCTTGTTTGTTGAAGACCGGGGGATTGAAGAGGGTAGCCGGGTGATTTCTCTCATTGAGCAGCTCAGCCGTGAGCGCAAATCCATGGAAGAGAATGGGGCAGATGTTACTGAATCTAGGGATGACGATTGGGATGATTCTTGGGACAACGATGATGACGTTGAATGACGCTGTCTCATTAATGTCTTATCAATGTCTATAGCAACCAAAGGGTTTTGGTTTCGCGAACTCTTTGGTTGCTATAAACACGACTTGGCAAATGTCACGCAAAAATAGGAGTGTGGGGCGCGCCGCGCGCCCCACACTCCTATTTTTGCGTTGTGAACTTGAGAACTTTGCCAAGTCGTGTCTAAATCAATGCATTTGTCGATGCAGTCGGGCGTATTGGGTTGGCCTGAATGCACTGTTTAGGATTCCTATATCGTTTACACAGGGCTAATTTCGGGTCATGCTGTGTATGTGCCTTTGCGGTTTCTTCCATGCATAGCCTATCTTTGCCCCCCTTTCCAGACGTCAATGAGCTATCCCCACGAGAGCAGATTGCTCAGATGATCGTGGTTCGGGCATCGGGGCATTTATTTGACCACCAAGTTCAGTATCCCGCATGGGAACCCAATGCCGATATCCTGAAGCGGTGGATCGCTGAGCTAGGCGTGGGCGGCGTTATTCTCCTGGGGGGGAGTGCTGCTGAGATTAGTCTGCGGACTCAGCAGCTTCAGTCCTGGGCACGGATTCCGCTCTTGCTGGCAGCAGATATCGAAGAAGGTGTTGGGCAACGCTTTGCGGGGGCAACGTGGTTTCCGCCGCCGATGGCGATCGCTCCCATTGCCCGCCAAGATTTATCAAAAGCCATCCACTATGCCACTCAGATGGGGGCTACTACGGCTCAGGAAGCGATCGCCGTTGGACTCAACTGGATTCTGGCTCCAGTCGTGGACGTAAACAACAACCTAGCGAATCCTGTCATCAACGTCCGCGCCTTTGGAGATGATGCTGAGATGGTGGGACAGTTGGGGGCGGCGTTTATTCAGGGCGCTCATCACCATCCCGTGTTGACCTCGGCCAAGCATTTCCCTGGCCACGGCGACACAGCGATGGACTCTCACCTGGATTTGCCTACTTTACCCCACAGCCTAGAGCGGCTGCGAAAGGTGGAGTTGCGCCCCTTTAGAGCGGCGATCGCCGCTGGGGTAGACAGCGTGATGAGTGCCCACCTGCGGTTTCCTGCCCTGGATACAGAGTATCCGGCAACCCTGTCGTTCTCAGTGCTGACGGGACTGTTGCGAACTGAGTTGGGCTTTGATGGCCTGATTGTAACCGATGCTCTGATCATGGGGGCGATCGCCAACCATTACGGTAAGAATGAAGCGGCGATAATGGCAATTGAGGCAGGGGCAGATATTTTGCTGATGCCTCTGGATGCTGAAGGAATTGTGGATGCCGTTGAAACTGCCATTGCTGAAGGACGACTCTCGGCTGAGCGCATCCAGGAGTCCGTCGAGCGCATTTGGTGGGCAAAGCAGCGGGTGGGACAGAATCTGGCGAATGCAGGCAGTTCTCACGCCTGGGAAACCCTGCCTCCCCAGCCCATTGACCTCAGCCAACTCAGTACCCCAGCGGCAAGGGCGACAGCCCAGGCCATCCTTCAAGACTCGATGATGGTCTCTGTTGATAAGCCGCTACCAAGTGTTAAGAAGGGGCTGAACATCATCTTGTTGGACGACCGATTTGATGCTCATGCTGTGGGGCACCACACAGCGGCGATCGCCACTCCCCCTCGTTACGGGTACAACACGCTGCTTGTGATCGACCGCTATACCCCGTCTAATGCCTACGACCTCCTGCCAACCTCAACCGATCCCATCGTGCTCCAGGTATGGGTGCGAGGGAACCCGTTTCGGGGAACAGCAGGACTATCGGGCACGCCCCAGCAGTGGTTAGATGCCGTGCTAGCGGGCGATCGCCTCCAGGGGGTGATTGTCTACGGCAGCCCTTACATGCTGGACTACTTCAGAGCCAAGATTGCCGATTCACTTCCCGTTATCTTCAGTTTCGGGCAAATGCCTCTGGCTCAGGAATTAGCGATGCAGGCACTGTTTGATCCCAGCCATGATGTGCGTGGCATCCCATATCACTCATCCCGTTTCACATAGGTTTCAGTGCGGAATTTTTCGCTGCGTTCTTGGTGAACCAGGCAAAATTTTCCCCGCACAAGGGGTGCATATTTTGGGAAAAAGGCATCACCCTCAAACTCCCCATACACGAGCGTTAGTTCTAATCGATCGGCATTATCTAAGGTTTGGGTATAGAGGCTCTCGCCGCCGATGACAAAGACCTTAGATTCATGCCGCACCTGATGAAATGCCTCATCGAGAGACGACACAACGCATAGGGTTGTCTGATCGCCGTTTGTTGATTTAGGCGGATGAGGCGGCAGCGTTCGAGAGACTACAATGCTGTGTCGGTTGGGGAGCGATCGCCCGCCTAACCCTTCTTCCCAGGTTTTGCGTCCCATAATGATGCTGTAGCCAGAGGTGAGTTGTCGAAATCGCCGCAAATCCTCTGGCAGATGCCACGGCAATGTCCCATGGGCTCCAATCACTCGGTTCGACGCTCCAAGGGCAGCAATAATAATCATTTCAGGACGGCAGACTAATTGCTGCACAGCTCATCGTACTTTGCTCGCACTTCCTGGATATCCTGCCACATAAGCCATTTGGGGCTACCCTTGTCGCGGGATTGGTTCCGCAGCAAATAAGCCGGGTGGAAGATGGGCATACACATGCGCTCTTCCCACTCCATCCAGGTGCCTCGAATTTTCGTGATGCCCCGTTTGTCGCCAATTAATCCCTTTACCGACGATGCCCCTGTCAGCAGAATGAACGTCGGGTCAACCATGCGGATTTGCTCCAGCAGATAGGGCCGACACGCATCCATCTCCTGGGCTGTAGGCGTCCGGTTTCCAGGGGGGCGACATTTGACAATATTGCAGATGTAAACGTCCGTCTCACTGTCGAAATTAACCGATTTTAGAATTTTCTCTAACAGTTGCCCTGCTTTTCCCACAAAGGGAAGCCCGGTCTCATCCTCATTTTGCCCCGGCCCTTCCCCAATGATCATAATGTCAGCTTTTGGATTGCCCCGGCTCACAACGGCATGGGTGCGCGTTGCACCTAACTCACACCGATGGCACCGATTACAGTGATTCGCTAGGGCGTCTAAATCGTCGTAGGTGCCCGGTGGAATCGGGACGGACGCGCTGGTCGGAATCTGCTCAGGGTCGATGTTAGGAACTGCTGCCACCCCATCAGCACCAAATAAGTCAATTTGATCGCTAGTCATGAATATTCAAAATATGCACTGCTGGCTCTGCTGGCGACAAACCATAGCGTTGAAGCTGTGAGGCATTGCCCGACCACCAGACGCAGGCTGACCAACAAAGCAAGACTTTAAAGATTCTAAACTGAATCTCTAGAAACGAGGATTAAATAACCCGAGTTCAGGTTAAGCGGTTTCTGGGGGCGGACGCAGTGCGTCTGCCCCCAGAAACCGCCTTCTGTCGTCCGCATCGCGGAGAACAGAAGGCGATTTTGAGCTTATCCCAAATTGACGCTAAATAAAATCCCAGAGAGGGGGGGTGGGCTTTGAAGGAGAAAGCCTATCGTTTTGCAAGTTTCTTGGAAATCTTGCGGAGACGAATCGATTCGGGGGTAACTTCCAACAGTTCGTCGGAGCCGATGTATTCCAGCGCCCGTTCCAGACTCATGTCAACAGGGGATTGGAGCTGCACTAGTTCGTCGCCGGATGCTGCCCGGTGGTTCGTCAACTGCTTGGTCTTACAGACATTCAGTTCCAAATCCTGGGGACGGTTGTGTTCCCCAATGATCATGCCCTTGTAAACCTTCGTTCCCGGTTCGATGAAGAAAACGCCCCGGTCTTCTGCGTTTTTCAGTGCATAAAAGGTTGCTACGCCTTCCTCAAAGGAAATCAAGACACCGTTGCGACGGGTTTCCACGTCACCCATCAGGGGGCGATAGTCATAGAAACTGTGATTCATAATGCCATCTCCACGGGTAATGCGCATAAATTCACCCCGGAAGCCAATTAGACCCCGTGCCGGAATAACGAATTCTAGCTGGGTTCGTCCATTGCTTCCCGCCATCATGTTTTGCATTTCGCCTTTGCGCTGGCCCAGGCGCTCGATGCAGCCACCTGTGGCTTCGTCGGGTACGTCCAGCACAAGCTGCTCAAAGGGTTCACAGGGCTGCCCATTCACCTCACGGAAAATGACCTGAGGCTGAGACACCTGGAACTCATAGCCTTCCCGACGCATGGTTTCGATTAAGATGCCCAGGTGAAGTTCGCCCCGTCCCGATACGGCGAACTTGTCGGGGGAGTCAGTTTCGTTGACCCGGAGCGCCACGTTGGTCTCCAGTTCTCGCATGAGGCGATCGCGCACCTGTCGAGAGGTGACGTAATCCCCTTCTTGGCCCGCAAACGGTGAATCGTTTACACAGAAGGTCATCTGGAGAGTCGGCTCGTCCACCTTGATCAGCGGCAGCGCTTGAGGGGCATCAGGGCACGTGATAGTTTCGCCAATGTTGGCATCCGAAAATCCTGCAACAGCTACTAAATTTCCTGCCGTCGATTCCTCAAGCTCAACTCGACTTAATCCCTCAAAACCAAGGAGTTTGGAGATTTTCGCCTTCACCATTTCGCCCCCTTCTTTCACCAGGACGGCTTGCTGTCCAGCACGAATTGTCCCGTTGTGGATCCGGCCAATCACAATTCGACCCAGATAGTCTGAATAGTCCAGCGTAGTGACCTGAAGCTGGAGGGGCTTTTCAGGGTCGCCGATCGGTGGGGGAACATGGTGCAAGATCGCCTCAAATAGAGGCTGCATGTCTTTGCCGTCTACCTCAAGGTCATCCTTGGCGTAGCCTTGAAGACCTGAAGCAAAGAGGTATGGAAATTCGCACTGGTCATCATCGGCACCCAGCTCCAGGAACAGATCCAGCACTTTGTCAACGGCACCGTAGGGGTCTGCCTGGGGCCGATCAATTTTGTTGACAACAACGATAGGACGTAATCCTTTTTCCAGCGCTTTCTTGAGGACAAAGCGCGTCTGGGGCATGGGGCCTTCGTTGGCGTCCACAATCAAAATGCAGCCATCGACCATGCCAAGCACCCGCTCCACTTCACCGCCAAAGTCGGCGTGACCAGGAGTATCCACAATGTTGATAAGGATGTCTTTATAGCGAACGGCGGTATTTTTCGAGAGGATTGTGATCCCCCGCTCCCGCTCCAGGTCGTTGGAGTCCATAATGCAGTCTGGAACCTCTTCCCCTTCTCGGAATGTACCGGACTGTTTGAGGAGTGCATCAACCAGTGTTGTTTTGCCGTGATCAACGTGAGCAATGATGGCAACATTGCGAATGGGAAGGGTCATGGTGAAGTCCTGAGTGGGATAGACGATAATGTTATATGAGGTTGACTGCCCTGGAAAAACTGCCCTAGAAAAACTGAGCGTTCAGAAGGGAAGCGGCTTTTCTGGAGCCTGTCTCATGTCAGATAGCTGAAAGTATATGAACTTAAAGCATATGGGCAAGAGAGCGTTTGCGTTTATGCAAACAATTTCTCGAGTCTGTAACAAGACCTTGATGATCCTATCTCAATCCTTCCCAAAACTGATGGCACTCCCCTAAAATCAATGCCGTTTCGTATGCAAAGAAATGTTACATTACTGGCAGTTGCCGGATGTTAATGGATGAAGGAGATAAAAATGCGTTCTCGTTGTTTGGCGGTCGGACGTTTAACACTGGGGATTGTGTTGGCAGGAATGTTGGCGATCGCCCTTCCCTCCTGGAATGGTAGCGTCTTGGGAGGAGGGACTGCCACGGCGGCTAGCTCGTCTGCCATCAAGGTTGCGGATGAGTTGGACACCGAACGCAAAAATTTTGCGGGAGAATCGCTCTCCCAGAGAGAATTTATTCGGCTCCAGCTCGAAGATGCCAACTTTGAAGGTGCCGATTTGCAGGGCACAGTGTTCAATGGCAGCAACCTATCGGGAGCCAATTTTCACAAGGCAAATTTGAGTGATGCCATCATGTACATCACAAACCTGACAAATGCTGACTTAACAGACGCGAACCTGACAGGGACGATGCTGCTGCAAACCAAGTTGAACGGTGCAGATGTCACCGGAGCCGATTTTAGCTACGCCACCCTCGATCGGGATCAGTTACGGCAATTGTGCGATCGCGCAAGCGGCATTAATCCTATCACCGGAGTAGACACTCGCCTCTCGCTAGAATGTCCGTAATTATTGTTGAACAGTGAAATTTTCAGGTAGAAGAAGAATCATCCCTCCACTACTCCGACCCCCGGTAGCTCATCAAAGCAACATGACCAAGTGGGTGTGGTGCATATTGCGTGCCACACCTGCTTGGTGACGGGGTAACATTTGCCTGGCGAATAACTAAGACGAGTGCTCTGTCATTTCTTGAAGTTGAGGTCAATCCCGGAGGGATTGACCTCAATTTTTAATTTGACGCTGCACTAGACGTTGAAGCGGAACAGCATCACGTCACCTTCTTTGACAACATATTCTTTACCTTCACTACGGACTAAGCCTTTGTCCTTCGCAGCATTCATCGAGCCAGTGCCAACCAGATCATCGTAGGCAACGGTTTCCGCGCGGATGAAGCCTCGTTCAAAGTCGGTGTGAATGACGCCTGCGGCTTGGGGAGCTACCATTCCGGCACGAATTGTCCAGGCGCGGGTTTCTTTAGGGCCAGTGGTGAAGTATGTTTGCAGTCCTAGCAGATGATAGGTAGCACGAATGAGAGTTTTGAGTCCTCCCTCATCAACACCGAGAGATTCGAGGAAGTCAGCCCGTTCTTCTTCCGGCAGTTCGATAAGTTCTGCTTCGACCTGGGCGGAGATGATGACGACTTCTGCCTTGTCCTCAGCGGCGATCGCCCGTACCTGATCCACCCATTCATTGCCAGTCGCCAAGTCATCCTCAGAAACATTTGTTGCATAGATAATAGGTTTGCGGGTCAGCAATCCTAAAGGCTTGACAAGTAGTTCTTCCTCCTCGTCCAGCTCCACTTGACGAGCAGATCTTCCTTCGTTCAGCACAGGAAGAAATTTTTCTAACAGTTCCAATTCTGCTTGAGCCTCCTTGCTGCTTTTAGCCTGTTTTCGCACGCGCTCGATACGCCGCTCGATCTGCGCCAAATCTGCTAGGGCCAGCTCCAGATTAATCACCTCAATGTCGCGCACCGGGTCAATAGAGCCAGATACATGAATAATGTCGTCATCCTCAAAGCAGCGCACTACATGGATGATTGCATCCACTTCGCGAATGTTCGCTAGAAACTGATTGCCCAATCCCTCGCCCTGGCTTGCGCCCTTAACGAGTCCAGCAATATCTACGAACTCGATCCGTGCCGGGATAATTTGTTCCGATGACGAAATCTCTGCGAGTACTGCAAGGCGTGGATCAGGGACAGCAACCACCCCAACATTTGGTTCAATAGTGCAAAATGGAAAGTTAGCTGCATTTGCCTTTGCATTAGCAACAACAGCGTTGAAAAGCGTTGATTTTCCAACATTTGGGAGTCCAACAATTCCGGCTCTCAGCATGATTCCTCTATGGTCTAACGGGGCGTAATCAATTAAGTGGCTTTTTCGTTATGCCATTTTAGATGTTGGAGCCATAATGCCCAGGTTGCAAGGGCACGACTCTATCTCCAAGGAACAAGGATTAAATAACGTCAATTCGGGATAAGCTCAAACCTGCATTCTGTCGTCCGCGTCGCGGACGACAGAATGCAGGTTTTGGGGGCGGACGCAGCGCGTCCGCCCCCAAAACCTGCTTAACCCGAACTCAGGTTAAATAAAATCTAACGTAACTACTCAGCCTTTTAGCTCAGCCCTTATCCCCCCAGCTTAAATCCTTCTCCCATACGACTTGGCAAGTTTCACGCAAGAATAAGGGTTTGGGGCGCGCTCCGCGCGCCCCAAACCCTTATTCTTGCGTTGTGAATTTGAGAAGTTTGCCAAGTCGT
>CAYXJG010000217.1:0-9086 GCA_964465285.1 uncultured bacterium | reverse complement strand
GCGCCCCAAACCCCTATTCTTGCGTTGTGAATTTGAGAACTTTGCCAAGTCGTGTGTAGGACTTACGCCAGTTCTCTATATTTAGCGCATTTTTGTGGGGGCTGACAGACTGCGATCGCCAGTCCTCCCCTGGAGAATCTGCTGTCATTAGAGACCCCTATGGCCTAGATGAAGCCGATTGCTTTAATACATCCAGAGCTTCTTCTGCGGAGGAATAGCGATGCTCTGGACTGACTTGAGTAATTTTCTGAAGCCATTCTCTAAAGATAGGGCTACAGGGCTCAACCTGGGAGAGATCCAATTCCGTTCCATGTCGGGGAAAACTATCTGGCTCCATTCCAGTAAGCAGGGTAAGCAGCGTCATTCCCAGGCTATAAAGGTCAGAAGCTAGAATAACCCGTCCTCCCATGACTTCGGGCGCCATGTATTTTTCATCGCCAACCAGAGACAGAATCGTGGTGTTGGATGACTGAGCAACTAGCCGCTTGACCGAGCCAAAATCGACGAGACAGACTTGAGCCTTTGGACTAGATGATTGATTTCCTGCACTAGCGAGTAAAATGTTGCTGGGCTTAATGTCTCGATGTACGATCGATGGCTTGTTCGTGTGCAGATAGATCAAAATCCGAAGAATGGCGCGGGCAATTTTTTGCGTTTCTTCTTCACTAAATTTCCTGCCTTTCTTTAAATACTTGTCGATAGAAATGCCTTCAATAAAGCTTTGAACCAGCACCATTGCTTTCATTTGCTTGGGCAGTTCAATTTCAAAGTAGTCTAAATGTCTGGGCAGTGAGGGATGGTCAAGGGACTTGAGAATTTCGACTTCACGCTCAAAGAGCCTCAGCATATCGGGGTGCAAGTCGTCATCAATGGAGATCATCTTTAAGATGACAGGTAAATCCGTTTGCATATCGGTGGCGAGCAATGTCCATCGCCCGGATTTTCGACCAAGTTGCTTCTCAACTTTGTAGCGATCGCCCAGAATTTGACCAGCCATAGTGCCACACTTTTTCTAAATCATTGATTTCCGAGAAATCAGGACAGGAATAACTCACAGTCCGGATGTCGAGGGTGGCTGGCCATGCCCGTCACCACTCACAACATGATGCAAACTCGACATGATTCACATCAAGACCTTTCACTAAGCAACCCAACATCAATCATCTCAAAACCTAAAAACTGGGGAAGCGCTCCTCCGGGATCCTCCCCCGGTTTTTAGGCTGAGGTCATTAATACCGACCTACTTACATCAAGAACATACAATGATTGCCAGAACAATCCCCTCTTGACCTACTCTATTTAATGGGGATACATCGCATTTCGTCCAGTTTATCCTCGAAAATTTAAAGTAAGTGGCTTGGCACAATTAAAAACCAGGTATAAGGTCCCGCGCCGAGCGCGCAGGGTTTTATGGGTTTTATAGCTAATTGTGCTCACCTACTTAGCGATTCCTTCAAGGTGAGTTTCCTCCTCCTTTCACCACTAGGAGCATTCCATTTTGGGTGGGCGGGTATAGCCTGCTCATTCGACCCAAAAGGCAAAGCAAACCTGATCCCTTTGCAACTGCGAAAGGCTCTCATGCTTGTGTCCCGTCGTTCAACAGGCCCATCATTCGACATGAATATGCCAGTATCTACACCACCGTCCATTAGCCATCAGCAACATCCGCTGATCCAAACACTTGCCTCATTAATCTTAGAAACGTGGGCACAGTGCCTTGATCTGTCTCCCTACGATTTGCCAGAGGATTTGGGGTATGTCGAAGGGCGGCTAGAGGGAGAAAAGCTGGTGATTGAAAATCGATGTTACCAAACTCCCCAATTTCGCAAAATGCACTTGGAACTGGCGCGCGTTGGTTCAATGCTCGACATCCTGCACTGTGTGATGTTTCCCTACTCCGAATACGATCTACCGATGTTTGGCTGTGACATCGTAGGGGGAAGGGGCCGGGTGAGTGCGGCGATCGCCGACCTGTCGCCGACTCGGGCTACCCATGCCCTGCCAGATGGCTACCAAACAAGTTTGTCAGCGCTGCCTGGACTATCCTTTTCGCAGCCCCGTGAGTTGCCGTCCTGGGGCAGCATTTTTTCGGAATTTTGCCTGTTTGTGCGGCCTGAGGGGGACGATGAGGAAACCTCGTTCGTGCAGCGGGTAGGCGACTATCTGCGCATTCACTGTGAACAGGCGATCGCCACGTCCCCGACGCCTGATCGTCGGGGAGAACTGCTGGCAGGGCAACATCATTACTGCTCCCAACAGCAGCAAAATGATAAGACCCGCCGTGTTCTTGAAAAAGCCTTTGGCAATACATGGGCCGATCGATACATGACGACGGTACTGTTTGATATTCCTGTCTGAAGGAGTCACAGTTCTGAAGGAGTCCCACTATCCCACAATGACTAGAACAGTTTCCGTGCAATCACCCCGATCTAAGCTTGCATCAGCTCTGGTTAACGGTATTTTGGCGGTGCCGCCGCTGGCATCGTTTGCCAAACAGCGTGCCCGTGCCATGATGATCAATCGGGCGGAAGCCCTGGGCGTACCCTGGCGACAGCGAGTTCAGGAGTTGCAAGCCCGTCATGATGCCCCTGCCCCTTTCCCTGCCTCTAACGGTGCCATCGGTGCGCCAGTCGCAGCCTCTGTCTGGGATCAGGAACGTGCCCAGCTTGAGACCCCTTGCTTGGCATATCCTGACTACTACCTCACCTCTTTCCATGCTTACGATGAAGGAAATATGGGCTGGACGCCCGCCATGGAAGTTGAAGTCGCGTCTCTCGCTGTTCATGCCCGCATCTGGCCTGACCTTGGCATCAAGGGGGATGCCCAACTGCGCCGGAGCTACCATGACGTGCTGGCGGCAGAGCTTCCTGCTGAGCTGAACGATGTGGTTGATCTGGGGTGCGGCGTTGGCATGAGCACCCAGGCATTGAAAGCCATGTATCCATCAGCGCAGGTGACAGGGGTGGATTTGTCGCCATACTTTTTGGCGATCGCCCAATATCGCGATCGCCAACGCCTCGCCGCCTCAGAATCTAACTCAGATCCCACTCAGGCAATCCGCTGGGTTCATCACGCTGCCGAAAATACCCACCTCCCCGCCTATAGCTACGACCTTGTCTCTGCTTGCCTGGTCTTCCATGAGCTTCCCCACCAAGCCGCTCGCAACATCCTCGCAGAAGCCCGTCGGCTCCTTCGCCCAGGCGGCTACCTGAGCATCATGGACATGAATCCAGGATGCGATACGTTCATGAAAATACCGTCTTTCGTGTTCACATTGCTGAAAAGCACGGAGCCGTACCTTGACGAGTACGTGAGCCTCGACCTGGGGCAAGCCGTTTATGATGCGGGGTTCTGCCGTCCAACGATGGCCATTACGAGCCCCCGTCATTGCACCCTGGTCGCACAAACGCGCTAAAGCAAATGTGCTAGAGAATATATGCAAACGCAAACTGAGGGCTGGGGTTTTCCTATGGGAAAACTCCAGCCCTCAATCTACACGACTTGGCAAGTTTCACGCAAAGATAGGGGTGTGAATTTGAGAACTTTGCCAAGTCGTAAATCTAGGTGAGGCATCCATTACCTTTTGTCCTTCTTGGGGAAATGGCTAATCTGAGCGTAGCCGCTGAAAATCAATAGCTTGCCCTTCGTTTCCAAGCGATTTAGCCGCATCAGAATGCCATCCAGGTCAAACCGATCGAGATCAACCATCTCGTTTAGGATGTCTGCAAACACATTGGTCAGGACTTCTGATAGCCCCTGCTTGGATGGATCAATGCCATCTGCATCAAACGTTGGGTTCTCAAATAATACCCTGCGGCGCTTTTCGATGGCCAATGTTGCGGTCATCTGAATAGGTACGTCGCTTTGATTGGGCAAATCAGTAACGGCTGAAATCCTGACACGGTTCTGAGGGAGCAAGTCTACCCTCACAGAGCGGAATGTGACAGGCTCGCCTCCCGATAAGTTCAGCAGAGCCTCAGACTCAATATTGACCAGCCGCTTCTTCACAAGCTCGGCCTCAAAGGCTCGGTTGATGGCTTCTTCGCTCAACGTCACTTTCGCAACTGCCTGGGTGGGCTGCTTAAGCTGGAGTTTGCCACTCAGCAGAGCAGACGGGTCAATGGCAACCGCATCCGTCTCAAATGACATATTCTCAACCTGAAATTCGCGGCGAATGACGAGGTCTTGGCCCTTCATCTTAAAGCTATCAATGCTCCCTTGAAGCAGCTTGCTTGAAGGATTGCACTGAATCTCAACATCAACGAGCTTGCTACTGGAAAACAGATGGCGTATGGACTGGCTTGCAACAGTATTGAGCATCCGTTCCCCCCAGTCGCTACTTGACCGATTTGTCAGGCCAGTAAGACCTTCGAGCATAGTGTCTCCTAGTCTATATAACCTGCTTTACTTGTAACAAAATATTAACCAATACGACAATATAATGACCTAAATATTGAGATAAAAAAACTTGATTTAAGTTTTATTTTGTTTATTTGTGTTTTTTGCTGCTTTGTGTGTTCTTCCAGGAGCTGAATATGGCCTGTTTTGAGCAGACAATCAGGCATGGGCGGCAGAAAATCTGCAATTTCAGAAAAAGTTCCTTAATCAGACGATACCGCACCTGCTAGAATATGCTGGTTGTACAGACCGGAACTGGCGTTGAGTCAATCGTTAGACATTCCACAAGTTGATGAATATTTGCAGGAGCTCGTTGCGATTCAGCAGACTGGAGCAAAGCGAGTTGCAATCTTGGGTTCAAGGCATGTGCCAATCACTCATCAGAACATGATTGAGTTGCTGACGTTTGCATTGGTGGATGCAGGGAACCACATTCTGACATCGGGCGCGACCGGAACGAATTCCGCTGCGATTCGGGGTGCCATGCGTGGCGATCCAAATTTGTTGACCGTCATTTTGCCCCAGAGTCTTCAGCGGCAACCGAGGGAGTCGCGCAGACAGCTCGAAAAGGTCATCCACCTGGTTGAGAACTCAGCCAATGATTCGTTGTCCTTGGCTGAGGCAAGCTCTTTGTGCAACCAGGAAATTATTTCTCGTTGCCAGCAGTTGATCTGCTTTGCGTTCCACGATAGCGCAACGCTGTTGAAAACTTGCGAGGATGCAGAAGAGCAGCGAAAATTGGTGACATTGTTCTACCTCGATTAACTCTGGCGGCCTGTCCTTTGCTCGATGAGTTTGGCTGGATTCTCGATTCACAATAGAAAACCATAGAGGCTATGTCTGAATTAAGCATGAGGCCAGGGAGCGCCTATCTTTTATTTGCCATTGCGATCGCCGCTCTGCTAATTTACGTGCCTTTCGTTGTGGTAGGGTATGGGCGGATGCGGGTAGGCTATGACACATCCGCTCCTCGGGCAATGCTCGAGAAGCTCCCAGGGTTTGCTCAGCGGGCGACCTGGGCCCATGAGAATGCTTTTGAATCCTTCATTCAGTTTGCGCCAGCGGCGCTGATGGCCTACGTTACCGGGCAAGATTCCCAACTGGCGATCGCCGTTGCCTTTGCCCATGTCGTCGCACGGCTCTTCTACCCTGTGTTTTACATTCTCAACATCCCAATTTTGCGATCGCTTATGTTTGCCGTTGGCTCCCTGGCAACCTATACTCTGTTTGCCCTGAGCCTCATCACTGTTGCACCGTTTCGGTTTTAGGCCGTTCTCTACAGGGCTGACGCGAGCGGTTGAATCACAGTGACATGGTGGGCACAGCCGATGATATGTAGAAAAAAGCCACTCCATGCCGAGGGTTTGTTGAGGACTAGCATTCCTCCTCTACTCCAATGCCGCCGATAGCCATTCAGGAGAGCCTTCCGCCGCCACTGGGACGAGCCAACCCCGAGATCCCGTGGCGGCTTACCTCGCTTCGTTCCACAAATGCGCCCTGGATCTCCCCCGACTTCTGACGCCGGAGGTCTGGCGTCAAGTGCACCATGCACCATCGCTGTTCGCTTCCGACCTCCAGGCCGACGCCCAGTATTTGAACCGATTGATGCTGGTGAATATCAAGTTCAAGGGAGCCGACCACATTCTCACTAAAGTCAGCAACCTGACCCAGGCCGCAGGAGTGATTAGGCGATCGCCCCTTTTCGACCGGCGGGTCGTCGCCATGAGCCTGGAAATTCCCCCTGACTATAAGCTGTCAGGAGCTGTGGAAAAAGCGGTGCTGAAATATGCTGTTGCTGACCCCTTGCCCGATACGATTCTGACCCGCCCCAAAAGTGGCATGATGGTTCCTGTCAACCGCTGGTTTCGCCATGAGTGGAACCGCCAGGCTCGGTCTGTGCTGCTCAGTAAAAAAGCGGCGATCGCCCCCTACCTCAACTAGGCCCTTATTCGAGATTGGCTGAACTATCGCGGCGATGTATGGGCACGCTATGGAGTGAAACTATGGCTATTGCTTAGCTTAGAACTGTGGCTCCAGGCTCATTAGCCCTGCTTTCCCCCTTAGAAAAGAGAATTAAATGCCTGAAACCAAATTTTGTTGGGGCGGCACGGCAATGTCGTGCCGCCCCAACAAAATTTGGTTTTATAGCAATACGCACTTAGGTTAGGACACACGACTTGGCAAAGTTCTCAAATTCACAAGGAAAGAATCGGGGTTGGGGGCGCGCGCCGCGCGCCCCCAACCCCGATTCTTTCGTGAAACTTGCCAAGTGGTGTTAGGACATTGGATAAGAGTGTATCTCCCGCGCAGCAGAAGATACACTCTTGAACCTAAGCCCCTAGGGCTATATTTAATCTTTGTTCCTTAGACTATGGACAAGGTCAGTCCCATGGCACTTAATCGGGTTCAACTGCTCATCGGCATTCTGCTAGCAAACATTCTGCTTGGCATCATTGTTTTTCGCTACGGGCTGGGACTGACCTATCTGGACGCCACTTATTTCGTCATCACCATTGTCACAACCATCGGCTTTGGGGATTTCAACCTGGCAGAATCCCCAATTTTCATCAAAATTTACGGCATCTACCTCATGATTTCTGGAGCAGGGGGCTATGCGCTGGGTTTCAGCTTGATTGTGGACGGTCTAGTCAAGTCGCGGTTATTGGAAATTACAGGGAAAAGAGGGTATCGCATGAAAAACCACATCATTTTGTGTGGCTTTGGGCGGCTCGGCCCCAAGATTCTGGAAAATTTGCTCAAGCTGGGCAACGATGTGATTGTTATCGACTGTGGCGACCATGAGGAGAACCTGGACACGCTGCGAAACCGAAAAATTCCCTACCTGATTGGTGACATGCGCAAGCAGGAAATTCTGGAAAAAGCTTCTGTCCGTACCTGCAAATCCATCATTCTAGGTACCGATGATGACCTCGCCAACCTGGAGGCAGCGCTGATGGCGCGGGAGTTGTCCCCGGAGGCGCGAATTGTGGTTCGCATGTATGACCAAAATCTGGCAGAAAGAGTGGAACGGGGATTTGGCATCCAATCTGTGCTCTCTAGCTCCACCGTTGGGGCCCCCTTCTTTGCCCAGGCCGCCCACGCTGAAGAGTTGATCGACACGACCCCCATTGATGATGAAGTGTTCGTCACCTATGAGCTAGATATCGCGCCTCGGAGCCGGATAGACGGCATGACTGTCGGTATGTTGGCTGAATCGAAAAAGCTGGCAGTGCTGGTGCTCAAGCGACAACAACCCGCCAGGGGTCACGGGGGTAAGATGACGACTGACTGGGATCGTATCGAATATCCAGCCGCCGATGTTGTTTTAAGGGGGGGCGATCGCCTTACCCTTTCCATCAACGCCATCAACCTCAACCGACTCAAAGACATTAACCGCTGAAGCGCGTCAGTTTGATTGGATTAGAACCTGCGCTTTATTGCTGGGGGGCGGGCTGCATCCACCGCCCCTCACAAATACGACTTGGCAAGTTTCAGGCAAGAATAGGGATTTGGCGCGCGCAGCGAGCGCCCCAAATCCCTATTTTTTCGTTGTGAATTTGAGAACGTTGCCTAGTCGTGTTTGTTTTGATTCCGGAGATGTATAAACCAAATCCAATGTGGGAGGTGAAGTTTTCCCGCAGGGAAAATTCCAGTTCCCACCATGGACGAGGTATAGATGAGGATTGGGTATTATTCGCTGTCTTGGGGGGGAGATGACTGACCGTTTCGCGGGCGAGACCTGTTATTTTGCCCATGAAACTCCCCTTTTAGCAGTTCAGTCATGCCTTCGGTGAGCGACCGGGGATCCATAAAGAGAATCTTGGAATTATCGCTTTCGCCCAACCTCAAATTTGCATCCACGTACTGCCGAGCAATGAGATAGCTCAGCACATCTTGAGAACTCATGTTGTCTCCCAGCACCCCAGCAATCATCTGTGCTGATTCAACGGTGCCCCGCGCCTCCTCAATGGCAGCCTGACGCTTACCTTCAGCCGTAGTAATAAAGGCACGCTTTTCACTCTCTGCCGCTCGCTCTTGCTCCAGAGATTCCTGAACCCGCTGGGGCAAAATGATATTCTGCACCTCCACCCGAATCACCTTGACGCCCCAGGTTGCAGTTGCTTCGTCAAGCTGCTGGAGCAAAATACGGTTGATTTCAGTCCTGGATGAATAGGTGTCCTCTAACTTCATCTGGCCAATGAGCGATCGCAAACTTGTAATCACCAGGGCTGTCAGCCCATCCTCCAAATTGTCGATGTTGTAATAGCTGTGACGAATTTCCAAAATCCGCCAGTAAACGATAGCGTCAATTTTTAAGTTAATGTTGTCATTAGTAATGGCATCCTGGGGGGGGAAGTCAATTATCTGCTCACGGGTAGTTTGCACCCACACGATTTGGTCCACGATAGGAATAATGAAGTGAATTCCTGACCCCAACGTTCTCGAATACTGCCCCAGCCGCTCAACAATGGCCTGATATCCTTCATTAATAATTTTGACTGAGCCGACAATGTAGCCAATCACCAAAAATGCAATAATCGCCGCAAGAGTTGAACCCATATCCTGTTGCTTAGCCCTACGACTCTAGCTTTAGCTTTATTCTAAACGAGAATAGAACTTACGTAGGCTTATGACTTAAGAGAATGTTTGAAAAGTATTTGATAACACGCTGGAACAATACTGATCCC
>CAYXJG010000216.1:0-9101 GCA_964465285.1 uncultured bacterium | reverse complement strand
GCGCAGCCCGCTGCTCTTTTCCGGGTACTTTATTTTCTTGCAAGTCCCTTAGGATAGTCCGGTGGCATTGGGCACAGGTTCGGGAATGGTGATGTCAAGGGGGGTGACGGGCTCCTCGTCGGCAAGCAAGGAGAGGGGAGGGGCGATCGCCGAGGCATTGCCCACCACTAACGTTACCATCTGGTCAGGAGCCAGGTGTTCAAGGGCGGCCCGTTGCACCTCCGCTGCCGTTAGGGACTCGATCGCCTGCCGATACTGAAAGATAAAGTCTTCGGGGTAGTCGAAGAACTCATAGTTCACCACCCGGGACAGGGTCTGGCTGGGGCTTTGGAAATTGAACACAAAAGAGTTAACGACGCTATCTTTTGCCTGGGCTAATTCTGCGTCCGTGATAGGCTGCTGGCGCATTTTTTCCAGCTCTGCCAGAGTCGCGTTGACAAAGGGAACCGTTGCCTCGGAGCGGGTCTGCCCGCCAGCGATGAAAACACCAGGATAGTCATAGTTGGCTGACCATACGGCATAGACGTTATAGGCAAGGCCCTGGCGCGATCGCACTTCATTGAGCAACCGTCCCCCCAGGCCATTGAGCACCTGGTTCATGACCGACAGAGCAGCATAATCAGGACTGTCCAACGTCCCCCCCACGTGGCCCATCAACACCGAACTCTGGGTCAATTGGGGCTGATCCACCAGAAAAACGCCCCCGTCCTCTTGCTGTGTCACAGCAGGCACGTTGGGGGCAGGAGCAGGAGCATCCACAGACCACGCCCCAAAGGTTTGCTCGATGAGCGATCGCATGTCCTCTGGGTCAAAATCGCCGTACACGCCAAGCAGCATATTACTGGGAACAAAATAGCGCTGGTGGAACGCGATGACATCTTCCCGCGCAATGTTGGCGAGGGTGCGGTATTCTACGGTGCGCGCGTAGGGACTGTCCTTACCATAGATGAGCTTGTTGAACTCGCGGCGGGCAATCCCATCGGGGTCGTCGTTGCGGCGGGCAATCGACCCCTCAAGCTGTCCCTTCAGCAAAGCCAATTTGTCTATGGGAAAACCAGGATGCTGCACCACATCTACAAATCGCTCGAAGACCGCAGGCAAATCGTTCGTGAGGCTGCTGAAGCTGGCACTGCCGGAGGTCATGGTGATGCCCGTTTCAATGGATGCCGCCCGCTGCTCTAGAAAGGCGTTCAAGTCATCGGCAGGGTAGCGATCGCTCCCGCCCGCCCGCATTCCTTCGCCAACCAGGGTTGCCAATCCTGCTTTGTCCCCAGGTTCCAGGCGATCGCCCGTATGCACCAGCACGCTGCCACCCACCAGGGGAAGTTCGTGATCTTCCATCAGGTATACGGTCAGGCCATTCTCAAGCTGAAATCGCTCGTAGTCAGGAATGGTGAGTTCGGGCAGCGGTGGAAACTCCAGCTCAGTGTAGTGCAAAGCATCCTGAGCCAACGCAGGCTTGCGGTCGATGCCCGCAATCAGAAAGCCACAGGCCAGCAGGGTCAGGATGATAAACTGTAGCCACCGCCAGGCGGCGCGATTCGCCTGGAATCGTGTCGGCCACTGGAATCGGGGAGGGGTCATAGGGTTTGGTCGCATCAGGTTTCGTCGCATTCTGTTTCGGTTGAGCTGGGCCGTCGCATCCGATGGTTTTGCTTTATGGTGAAGGTAACGTTTTGGCTTTCCCAACCGTCATGAGTGCAAACCCAACGCCGAATTCGCCACTGAACTCACCATCGCCGATCATGTCCCCTACCCATAGTAATGCAGCCCTCCCGAATCCAGGATCAGGTGAACCGCCCAGGGGTAATGTTGGAAAGAGTCATGCCCTGCTGTGTCGGGCGATCGCCCAACGCATCCAAGCTGCCCCAAACCAGCGGATTCCGTTTGCTAAGTTTATGGACATGGCGCTATACCATCCTCAACAGGGTTACTACGCCAGTCCACAGCAGCGGATTGGTGCCCACGGCGACTTTATGACCTCCCCCCACTTGGGCGCTGATTTTGGAGAACTACTGGCTGAGCAGTTTGCCGAAATGTGGCAGATATTAGGACACCCCCGCCCCTTTACCCTGGTGGAAATGGGGGCAGGTCAGGGGCTGGTTGTGCGAGATGTGCTGCAATACCTCCATCGGGTGCATTTTGAGTGCTTTGAAGCCCTAGACTATCTGATTATCGAAAAGTCAGCGGCGTTGATCCAGGCCCAGAAGCACCACATGGCATCCCTGGCAGAAGCCCAGTCCCGCATTCGCTGGTGTGAACTGGCTGACCTGCCTCCCCAGTCCGTAACCGGGTGCATTTTCTCAAATGAACTGGTAGACGCCTTCCCGGTACATCAGCTAACGGTTCAAAACGGTGAGTGGAAGGAGGTGTACGTTACCTGCGTTTCCCAGGGCAGCACCCATGACGATGCGTCTGCCCAACCTGTTCATTTCGCAGAAGTCATTGACGATATTTCAACGCCTCAACTGGACGCCTACTTGTCATGGGTGGGCGTGGATGCCGACCCTGCCCGATATCCTGAGGGGTACCGCACAGAGGTCAACCTAGCTGCCCTAGACTGGATATGGGCGATCGCCCAAACACTCCACCGGGGCTATGTGCTGACTATTGACTATGGCTACAGCGCCAGTCGCTACTACAGCCCTGCCCGGCACCAGGGCACCCTCCAGTGCTACCATCAGCACGCCCACCACTCCGACCCTTACCAATACATCGGACAGCAGGACATTACTGCCCATGTCGATTTCACAGCCCTGGAACAGCGTGGAAAAGAAGCGGAGTTGATGCCCCTCGGACGAGTCGAGCAGGGATTGTTTCTCATGGCACTGGGACTGGGCGATCGCCTGTCCGCGCTTTCTGACCCCGATGCCACTGCCTCGCTCACGGCAAACGACATCCTCCGCCGCCGCGAGGCTCTCCACGCCCTAATGAACCCCATTGGCCTGGGCAATTTTCAGGTGCTCCTGCAAGGCAAAGGGTTGAGTGACGCTGAACTCAGCACGTCCCTCACGGGCTTTACCATTCCTCCCCTTGGTTATAGCGGTGTGCAAATTGGTTAAGCACAGCTAAATTTATTGAGTGGCGGCGCTCTGCGTTGCCACTCAACGCACTGTACTTAATGCGCTTGCACAGCACTATAAATCCTCGTCTGAATCCGACTTGCAAAGTTCTCAAATTCACAACGAAAAACTAGGGGGTTGGGGCGCGCTGAGCGCGCCCCAACCCCCTAGTTTTTCAGCAATTCTCATTATGAAAATTTAGGGAGCAAAAAGGTCGCCTGAGGCGACCTTTTTGCTCCCTAAATTTGTACCAGTGAGCGCCCTACGGGCGCGAAGCTTCCTAAAATGAGAATTGCTGCTAGTTTTTCGTGAAACTTGCCAAGTCGTGTCCAAATCCGGGCGGGAGTTTTGGCGTTCCCCCCTTAACGCTCGTCAGCGGGATGGAGGTTGGTTCGGTTGAATGTCTTTGAACCGCTGCTTAGCCGCTTCAAACGCTTCGCCCATCACCGCCTGGATACGTTCAGGGTCGGGCTTTTTGCCGCCCATCAAATCTCCAAAGTAGACACACGCCCCTTCCCCCAGAGCCCAGGTGTATGCCGCTGCCCAGGATGCGGCAATAACGCTGCCAAAGCCAGGAATAAATTTGATAAGTTCCCGGCCTACCGCCTGCGCGATGAAGCCTCCGGCGATCGCACTCACGACTCCCCCCGCTTGAGAGGGCGAAAGGGTCTGTCCGTAGAGGTTGCCTAATACGCCAATCATCGACACTTGCAACGCCGTAAGGACGGGCATCGTGGCGAAGGGAAGGGGCACGGCTGCCAGGGTCGCCGCCATGGTCGAAAAGGTGGCGATGTAGCGGCGGCTCACATCCCGGTATAGGGTCCCCAATTGCTTGGATGCATTGTCTTGCTCATCGAGCAAGCGATACATGGCGGTGGCCTCTGCTTCGGGCAGACGGTTGGCAAGGGCGTCTCGCAGGGCATCCAATCCGTAAAACACCGGGTCAAATTCATCCTCTTCCAGGGTGAAGTCGATTAGCACAGCGCTGTCACAGACGCCCTCGAAGCCCTGCTGAATTTCAGCCACCGTCCGTTGAATAGGCTCCACGGCAGGGGGATAGGGGGGATGGTTGGTGAGATCAGTGGGGTACAGCTCATGGAGGCAGGTGATGGCGAGCAAGCAGGGAATTTCTGGATGTTGTTTGCGGAGCTGCACCGCAATTTGCCGCAGGGAATCCGTGGCGAAGTCGTTGACTTTGAGTGTGAGGATGAAGATGCGGGCACGGCCTGTTTTTTCTTCTAAGTCTTCCAAGAGTTCATCGATAATCGCCTGGGTGCTCTGGTTCACATCCCCCAGGCCCACTGTGTCGGTAAAGATGAGCAACGGCAGATCGTCAGAGGGGTAGGCATAGCGCTGGGTATGCTGGGTATGGGGGCGAAATCCCTGGCCAACGATGGTTGCGGAAACACCAGTCAGGCCGCGAACGATAGAACTTTTGCCCGATTGGGGTTTGCCAATGAGAACGGCTTCGGTGGTCGGTAGCTTAGTCCGGACGGTTCTCAGGATTTCCGCCACTTCCTCATCGCTGACGCTGAACCACTGGGTCAGAGCCTTGGCAGAAATGACCTGCTTAACGCCGGAAGTCGCATTGCCTAAGAGTTTACCCATGCCACGGCTGAGGGATGAAAACCTGGATTTTCCCTCTTGAGAGGATGCTGAGTGGTCGGTTGATGTAGATTCCTTAGATTCCTCCGAGGTAGTGGGTTGAGACTCTTGGGATGGGCGATCTGTTGGCTCAGTCATAGGTGGACAGTGAACGCGATAAATGTATGCAATAAAGGAACGCGATAAGTACCTCGGCACCATTAAACCCCAACTACAAAACCTTGGGCTGTCCGCTGCGCGGGCAGCGCAAGGTTTATGGTTTTTATACTTAATTGTGACCACTACACGACTTGGCAAGTTTCACGCAAAGATAGGGGTTTGGGGCGCGCGAAGCGCGCCCCAAACCCCTATCTTTGCGTTGTGAATTTGAGAACTTTGCCAAGTCGTACACCTACTTAAGTGCATGTGATCAAGGAACGCGATAATAGCTTGGCACCATTAAAAGCCAGATGTTAAAAAACCAGATGTAAGATTCTGCACTGCCTGCGCAGCAGGCGGCGCGGGGTTTACAAGTTTTATAATCAACGGTGCTGACCTACTTGGATGAACGCAATAGCCAGAATACAAGCAGGTAATGGGGCAATAGATGGGCGATCGCCCGGCTGCTACCACTTCTACTGCTTTCTCGTTACTACCCTCGCTGGACGACTCTCTCGTTACTGTCATCATAGATCGACTTGTTGGAGGCGGAGCATTGCACAGCGGATGAGGAACTTTTGCGATCGCCCGCCCGTCCTTAAAGAGTACACGTATTTTTACTGATATCTCAGTTACATCTGCTGGGTAAAATCCCGCAAATGATGACCAGAAAGGGATGCCATCTACCGCTACAGACCAAGCTCATCATTGGCTTTTACCATTCCCTCTGGACTCGACAACCCCCTATGGAATTGAAAGAACATATTGAAGATATCGACCTATCGAACTATTGGGCCGTCCTAAAACGTCGCTGGTTTCCGGCCTCCGCAGTCTTCAGCCTATGCCTCATTCTCGCTGCCCTAGCTACGGCACTGATGGAGCCAATCTACCGCGCCAACGCCAAACTTTTAATTGAAACCGACCGCAGCTCTGAACTCACGGGACTAGAGAGCCAGGCGGAGGCAGGGGAACTGGACACCCTCAGTGCCAGAAGCGAACCCCTCACCACCCAGGCGGAAATCATCAAATCTCCCGCCGTAGCCCAGGCAACTATTGAAGCCCTGGATATTCGCAGTGGGTCAGGGGAACAGGTGCAACCCTGGGTGATCACCCGCGACTTGGGCGTGCGCCCCGTGCCGGGGGCAGATGTGCTAGAGGTCTCCTTTGAGTCCCCTGACCCTGTGCTGGCCGCGGCGGTCGTAAACCAGGTGATTGCGGAATATCAGGAAAAGAATATTGCGATGAATCAGAAGGAGGCCCAAGCCGCCCGTGATTTTATCCTTGAAGAATTGCCGTCTACGGAAAAGTCAGTACAGGAGGCAGAAGCTGCCCTGCGCCAGTTCAAAGAAGATAATAATGTGCTGGTTTTGCAAGAAGAAGCCAGCGCAGCCGTTTCGACCTTGAACAGCCTAGATCGAAACATTACCGATATTCAGGCGGATCTTCAAGACATCAGTGCCCAATCGGCAGGGCTACGAAACCGGGTGGGCATGAGTGCCGAGCAAGCCGTTGCCATGAGTGCCCTGAGCCAAGCTCCGGGAGTACAAGAAGCCCTGGTTCAGCTCCAGGAAGTGCAGGGCGCACTATCGACAGAGCGAGCCCGGTACCGGGAGGGGCATCCGGCGATCGCCGAACTCCAGCGCCAGGAAGAGTTCCTCTCGGATCTGCTGGATGAGCGCATCATCCAGGTGTTGGGCAACAGCCAGGCCGTATCCCTGGGCAACTTGCAGCTTGGAGATTTGCAGCAGGGATTGATTGCTGATTTTGTTCGCTCTGAAATTCAGCGCATTGGCCTCAGCCAGCGATTGGGAGAACTGCAAGCAGCCAGGGCACAACTGCAGGGGCGATCGCAAAAGCTGCCGGAACTGGAGCAGACCCAGCGGGAACTGGAGCGGCGCTTGAGTGCCGCCCAAATCACCTACGAAACTCTGCTGACCCGCCTCCAGGAGGTACAGGTGGCAGAAAACCAGGCCGTCGGCAATGCCCAACTTATCTCAGAGGCAACGGTGCCGGGGCGTCCGATCGCCCCCAGCAAAAAGCTCAACATGGGAGCTGGCATTGTCGTTGGTGGGTTGCTGTCCATTGCTACAGCGTTTCTCATCGATTTGGGCGATCGCACCCTCAAAACAGTGAAAGAAACCCGGCGCATCTTTGGTTATCCCCTGCTGGGCATCATTCCCGCCTTTGACAGTGCTCCCGAAGGCACATCCAGTCAGACCTCTGCATCATCTCACGATGCCTACGAGTCCACGTCTCGGCAGCGGGTCGTTGTCAAAAATGCCCCCCAGTCTCCCATCAGCAGTGCCTTCCAAATGCTCCAGGCAAATTTAAATGTGCTGGGCACTGAGCACCCACCGCAGACCCTTGTGATCAGCAGTGCGATCCCTGGAGAAGGCAAGTCAGAAGTCGCTGCAAACCTTGCCGCCGCTGCCGCCCAGGCAGGACAGCGGGTACTGCTGATTGACGCTGACCTGCGCCATCCGTCCCAGCATCGGTACTGGCATCTTGCCAATGAGGTCGGCTTGAGCAATGCGCTCGTTGCTCAGCTCAGCCTCAGGCAAGCTATGCAACAGCGATTGCCGAATCTGCACGTTCTCACTGCTGGGGTGATTCCGCCAAACACCATTGCCCTGCTCAGTTCTCATCGCATGACAACACTGCTCGAAACGGCCCGACAGAAATATGACCTGATTCTGCTGGATACGCCTGCCCTCGCAGGGGCCGCAGACGCAGCCACCCTGGGTAAGATTGCCGATGGCGTGCTGCTGGTGGTGCGCCCTGGACTAATCGACCGTGCCCAGGCGACCCATGCCCGCGATTTTCTGACTCAGGCTGGACTGACGGTTCTGGGGATGGTAGCAAATGGTGTAGTCGTGAAAGATGAACCCGAAAGTTACTTTTACTTCCAGGATGCAAAAGCGAATACATCCCAAAAGGCAGCGAACAATGTTGCGATCTTACCTAACTCGGCATAGGCACTGGTTTGAGTGTTGACCTTCTTACGTCTAGCGTTCCCATGACCATAACAAACATTGCTCGATTGATGGCAATCCGTTCTACAGGAAGACGAACCTATTTTTCTTCTAGATATCGGCTGGTTCCGGCGATCGCCACCGCTATGGTGGTCGGCCTCTCCTGCACCGTCCCAGCGGCGGCTGTTCCCTTTGCTGCATCCGAGAACCTGCCCGCCAGTCTTCGCAATCCAGCCTCCCCAGACCCATTCGAGGCGGGCTATGTGCTCGGCCCCGGTGATCAGATTGAGATCGAAGTCTATGGATACGAGGAATACATCGGGTCAGAAGTAGTCATGCCCGATGGCACCATTACCCTGTCCCTCATCGGAGAAGTGCAGGCAGCGGGACGGACCGTGCGGCAGCTCAATGAAGAGATTTATACCCGACTCAATGCCATTTTGGTGGAGCCTGCGGTCACGATCAGCCTTGCCACCCTGCGGCCTGTGGTGGTGACCATTGCCGGAGAAGTGCAGCGCCCCGGCCCCGTGCAGTTGCGGAGCATCACCGATGCCGACGCTGAGAACGGGACGCCAGAAGCCGCCTTAGAAGGGGTGCCCATGCTCAGTTCTGCCCTGATGGAAGCCGGTGGAGTCACCAGCTATGCGGATATTCGGCAGGTGCAGGTGCAGCGATCGCTCCCCACCGGCGAGGTGGTCACCAAGACCATTAACCTGTGGGATGCCATCTGGTCAGAAAATGTCCCTGAAGACCTCATTTTGCAGGATGGTGACGCTGTTTTCGTCCCTCGGACCGATGGTGATGCAATTGACCGCCGCTTGCTAGCACGGTCAAGCCTGTCCCCCGATACCATTCAGGTGCGCGTGGTGGGTGAAGTGACGGCACCAGGAGAACTTGCCATCGACCCAGACAGCACTATTTCCGGGGCGATCGCCTCGGCGGGTGGCCCCACCCAAGATGCCAGCCTCCGTCGAGTAGAATTGGTGCGTCTTAATGAAAATGGCGTGATTGAGCGCCAGCAGATGGATCTGAGGAATCTAATTGATGATTTTCAGGTCGAAAACGGGGATGTAGTGTTTGTTCCCCAGCGGCGATCCTTTGCGGGACTCGATCTGATCGTCCGTCTGCTCAATCCCTTTAGCTCCATCGTGAACCTGATTAATCGCTTTTAGACATGACTGGGCAAAGTTCTCAGAGAATGTTTGAAAAGTATTTGATAACACGCTGGAACAATACTGATCCCCCTAAATCCCCCTTGAAAAGGGGGACTTTGAACGTGATTCCCCCCTTGAAAAGGGGGACTTTGAACGTGATTCCCCCCCTT
>CAYXJG010000215.1:0-9162 GCA_964465285.1 uncultured bacterium | reverse complement strand
TCCCTACTCCCCACTCCCCACCTCCCCTACTCCCCATGCTTGTCAAATTCTTCATCAAACGCCCTGTCTTCTCAACGGTCTGTGCGCTGATTATTCTGATTGTCGGCGCGGTCAGCATTCCCACGCTGCCCATTGCCCAGTATCCGGACATTAGCCCTAAGCAAGTATCGGTCAACGCGACCTACATCGGAGCCGACGCCGAAACCGTTGAGAGTGCCGTTACAACAATTCTTGAACGGGAAATCAACGGGGTAGAGGGGATGCGCTACATGACCTCTAGCAGCAGCAATAGCGGCAGTAGCTCCATCACAGTGACCTTTGACGCCAGCCGGAATCAGGACATCGCTGCCGTTGACATCCAGAACCGGGTGTCTGTCGCAGAACCTCGTTTGCCGGAAGAAGTGACACGCACGGGGGTGACTGTCAGCAAAGAGTCCACCAGCATTCTCATGGGCTTCGGCCTGTACAGTGACGATGGGAAATACGACAGCCTGTTTCTAAGCAACTACGCTGATTTGTACATCACTGATGCCCTCAAGCGCATCGATGGGGTTGCCAATGTTCAGATTTTTGGCGAACGCAAATACGCCATGCGGATCTGGCTTGACCCAAATCGCCTCGCCAGCCGTAACTTGACCTCCCAGGACGTAGTGGACGCCCTGCGGGAACAAAACATCCAGGTGGGAGCCGGACGCATCGGTCAGCCTCCCGACCCCGACAGCCAGTTTCAGCTTGACCTGCGGGCCGTCAGCCGACTTACCAATGTTACCGAGTTTGAAGAGGTCATTCTCGCGACCGGAGACGACGGTAGCCTGATCAAGCTCAAAGATGTGGGCAGGGTAGAACTGGGAGCCGAAAACTACGACACCTTCCTGCGGTTTCGGGGCAACGATGCTGTCGGCCTGGGTATCTATCAGATTCCCGGCAGCAACGCCCTGGATGTAGCGAAGGCGGTAAAGGCAGAAATGGCAGAGCTAAGCCAGGATTTTCCGCCAGGGATGACCTACGATATCGGATTTGACACCACCGACTTTGTCCAACAATCCCTGAGGAAAGTGGCATGGACGCTGATTCAGGCGGTCTGCCTGGTGGTGCTGGTTATCTTTATCTTTTTGCAGGACTGGCGCACGACGCTCATTCCCGCCATTACGATTCCTGTGGCGCTGGTGGGTACCTTTGCTTTTGTCAGACTCTTTAACTTTTCCATTAACAGCCTCACTCTGTTTGGCTTGACTCTGGCGGCGGGGATGGTGGTAGACGATGCCATTGTGGTGGTTGAGGACATCACCTCTAAGATTCAGAAAAAGGGCATGAATCCGGTGCAGGCGTCCATATCTGCCATGCAGGAACTGACGGGTGCTGTGATTGCCACGTCTCTGGTGCTGATGGCGGTGTTTATCCCCGTTGCCTTCTTTCCGGGGACAACCGGAGCGCTGTATCGTCAGTTTGCTCTGACTATTGCATTTGCGATCGCCCTCTCCACCTTCAACGCCCTCACCCTCACCCCTACTCTTGCTGGACTATTGCTGCGGCAAAAGCCCGAGCGGGGGGGACTGCTGGGGAAATTCTTCAACACCTTTAACCGTGGCCTGGAGTGGGCGCAGCATCGCTACGAGGGTACTCTGAATGTCATCGTTAATGCTAAGTATCTGGTGCTCGCCATCTTTGCGGGACTGCTGGCGTTCACTTTCTGGCTTTACAACACGGTGCCCACCGCCTTTTTGCCCGACGAAGACCAGGGGTATTTCATCACCATTGTCCAGGGGCCAGAGGGCACCTCATTGAACTATACCAGTGAGGCGATGCGGCAAATTGAGGAAGCTTACCTGAAGATTCCCGAAGTGCGAGCCACCTTTGCCGTAGGCGGCTTCGGCTTCAGCGGCAGCAGCGCCAACAGCGCCGTCATTTTCACCACGTTGACGCCCTGGTCAGAGCGCCCCAGTCCTAGTCAGTCTGCCCAGGCGATTGTCGGCAGAGTCCAGGGTACCCTATCACAAATCACTGAAGCCCGAGCCTTTGCGGTGAACCCACCGACCATTCGAGGATTGGGCAGCTTTGGTGGGTTCCAGTTCCAGATGCAGGATCGGCGGGGCAATCTCAGCCTCGATCAGTTCGTGCAGTCCCTGGGGCCACTGTTGGGCACAGCTAACCAGGAGCCCAGCCTCATGGGCGTGTTCAGCACCTACGCCGCCAATACCCCGCAGATCCTCATCGACGTGGATCGCAATCGCGCCAAGGCGCTACAGGTTGATATTGATGACGTGTTTGACACCCTGCAAACCTATTTGGGATCGCGGTATGTCAACGACTTCAACCTAGGGCGGCGCACCTATCGAGTGTATGCGCAGGCTGATGATGAATTTCGCTCAAGTCCCGAGGATATTGAACAGCTCTATGTGCGCTCGGAGCTGGGAGAAAACGTCCCCATCGACAACCTGGTGGCTCTGACGTCGGTAACAGGTGCCCAGACCATCAACCACTACAACATCTTTCGCTCCATTGAAATTAACGGGGCAGCGGCTCCCGGCTACAGTTCCGGGGAGGCGCTGAGAACCATGGAACAGGTCGCGGCGGAAACATTGCCACCAGGCGTTGGCTACGAGTGGTCAGGCACCGCCTTGGAAGAGGTGGAATCTGGCGGACAGGCGGCTCTGATTTTCAGTTTGGGGCTGGTGTTTGTCTTCCTGGTGCTGGCAGCGCAGTACGAGAGCTACATCGATCCGGCCATCATTATGCTGGCGGTGCCCCTCGCAATGATGGGGGCACTGATCGCCCAATCCTTGCGGGGATTCCCCAATGATGTCTACGGGCAAATTGGCCTGGTAATGCTGATTGGACTGGCAAGTAAAAATTCCATTCTGATCGTGGAATTTGCTAACCAGCTTCGGGAACGGGGGCTTTCAATTCAGCAGGCGGCTCTGGAATCTGCCAAGCAGCGTTTGCGCCCGATTCTGATGACGGCTATTTCAACCCTGAGCAGTATCTTCCCCCTAGTGGTGGCGACGGGAGCCGGGTCAGGGAGCCGACAGTCCTTGGGAACAGCCGTCTTCGGCGGTATGTTTATCGCTACCTTCCTCAGCCTGTTTGTGGTGCCCATTCTTTACATCATCATCAAATCGCTGACCCATGACATTCTGCCCGGTGGGGGGGCACCCACGTCCGATGATGGGGATGATGGCTTCGTGAGTGATCAGAACGGGAAGCGATCGCTACCCTCGGACCATGAGCCCGCCCATCTTGCTCAGCGAGAACCGTGAACACTCAGGTTCTTAGTGGGCGATTCATAACTCTTAGGTGAAATGACCGAAATAACCCTCTATCATCCTGAAGGCCCTATCAGATACAGATGAGATACACGACTTGGCAAGTTTCACGCAAAAATAGGGATTTGGCGGGCGCTGAGCGCCCGCCAAATCCCTATTTTTGCGTTGCGAATTTGAGAACTTTGCCAAGTCGTACCATCACCATAGAGATAGGAGATGGGCATAGAATCAAGATAGTTCGTGGTTGTTGAGGAACGTGTTTGATGCAGATCCAAGATAGAGCAGCAGTAACGGGGCTTGGCCAGGCGATTCAAGCATCCCAGAATTGGATTTTGTCCCAGCAGTATGACGAAGGCTATTGGTGGTCTGAGCTGGAGTCCAACGTGACGATGGCGGCGGAAGTGGTCTTGCTGCACAAGATTTGGGGCACCGACAAAACCCGTCCTCTCCACAACGTTGAAGCTTACCTGCGGCGAGAGCAGCGTGACCACGGTGGCTGGGAGTTGTTCTATGGCGATGGCGGACACCTGAGCAATTCCGTGGAAGCCTACATGGCACTGCGACTTTTAGGCGTTCCGGCGGATGACCCAGCCTTGGTGAAGGCACGGGCATTCATTCTGCGGCAGGGCGGCATTACGAAATGCCGAGTATTCACCAAGCTGCATTTAGCTCTCATTGGCTGCTACGACTGGCGCGGGGTGCCCTCCATTCCCCCCTGGATTATGCTGCTGCCCCAGTCGTTTCCCATCTATGAAATGTCAAGCTGGGCGCGGGGCAGCACGGTGCCGCTACTCATTGTGTTTGACCAGAAGCCTGTTTTCTTCACCGATCCTGCCATTACTCTAGACGAACTATATGTGGAAGGCCGGGAAAATGCCAGCGCTGAATTTCCAAAGAGTGGCGGATGGGGTGACATTTTTCTCACTCTTGACCAGGTGTTCAAATTTGCGGAGCAGTGGAATCTAGTTCCCTTTCGAGAAGAAGGCTTGAAGGCGGCTGAAAAATGGGTGCTGGAGCGTCAGGAGGAAACAGGTGACTGGGGCGGCATCATTCCCGCCATGCTAAATTCCTTGCTGGCGCTTCGGTGCCTGGGATATGACGCCCATGACCCCCTGGTAGAGCGAGGCATGGCAGCGGTCGATCGCTTTGCTGTTGAAACGGATGCAACCTACCATGTCCAGCCCTGTGTGTCGCCTGTGTGGGATACTGCATGGTGTATTCGCGCCCTGCGGGATTCAGGACTTCCTGCCGACCATCCCGAACTCATAAAAGCGGGAGAATGGATCATTGAACACCAGATCATCGACTATGGCGACTGGGCAGTAAAGAACAAGCAGGGACGACCGGGAGCCTGGGCCTTTGAGTTTGTGAATCGCTGGTATCCTGACCTAGACGATTCCGCAACGGTGGTGATGGCGCTTAGCCAGCTAGACTTGCCAAATCAAGCCTTGCAGCAGGGGGCGATCGCCCGTGCCGTTGACTGGATTGCTACCATGCAGTGCACACCCGGCGGGTGGGGTGCTTTCGACATTAACAATGACCAGGCATGGCTGAATGAACTGCCCTACGCTGACCTGAAAGCCATGATTGACCCCAACACCGCCGATGTCACTGCGCGGGTGGTCGAAATGGTGGGCTATCTGCAAGATTCCCCCCTTGCGTGCATTGAACCGACGAAACCCTACGCCAACATTCCCTCCCTCATTCCCACCTCCGATGTGGACTATCCCCCGCGCCTTGCCCGCGCACTGGACTACCTGACCCGTGAGCAAGAGGCAGATGGCTCCTGGTTTGGGCGCTGGGGGGTGAACTACATCTATGGCACCAGTGGTGTGCTATCCGCCCTTGCCCTCGCCGCGCCTAAAACGCACCGGACTCAGATTGAGCGGGGGGTGGCATGGCTTGTCAGTTGTCAAAATGCCGATGGGGGCTGGGGCGAGACCTGCTTTAGCTACAACGATCCTAAATTCAAAGGGCAAGGGGACAGCACCGCTTCCCAAACCGCCTGGGCACTGATTGGGCTGCTGGATGCGGCGAAAGCCATTGGAAACCCTGAAACCCAAGCCATCGAACGGGGTATTCAATACCTGATTGATACACAACTGCCCGATGGCCGCTGGGATGAAGCCTACTTCACCGGAACGGGCTTTCCCTGCCACTTCTACCTCAAGTACCACATGTATCAGCAGTATTTCTCACTGATTGCGTTGGGGCGCTATCAAGCTGAACTTAATTGAGGATTGAGTTGCAAGGGTTGAAAACTCGATTACATCTCCGAAAGTTTTTGGTCGATCTGAGTCAGCTCATCGGCGATCGCCCGCTGGGCTGACTGACCATTTTGATCTGCATCGCTCTTGGCCTCGGTTGCCGGATTAGACGACTCCTTGGGTTGAGAGTGCGGTACGGAAGATGATGATCTGGGCTCAGCCAGAGGGCTAAAAAATGTTTGCCAGGCGGCTTTGAGCCCGGCGATCGCACTCTGCGACGTAATTCTCGCCTGCATGAACTGTTTCTCAGTGGCATCTAGGCTCCGATCCACCTGCTGCACAATTTGCTTTGCGCTCTCAACACCATCCCCCACATCTTCCGTCAGGCTCGAAAGCTCTTCGCTGGTTGCTCGGAGGGCGTCCAGGGTCGGGGGGAGTTCTCGGTTGAGGGTGTCTAACAACTTCTCAACACTGCGAGCCGTGCGGCCTAGTTCTTGAATGGCGGGGATTAAAATGGCAAGAAAAACAGCAACGCTTGCGGTGAGCGTCAGGGCAGAGAGGCTTAGCCAAAACACAGGGTCAACCACAGGCGTCTACACTTTCACTCCCCTTTCGGCGCAGATGATGATGCATTGCTTCCCGTACTAGAAGCCTGGGTACTTGCCTGCTGGGAAAGGCGCTGACTTTCTTGGCGGCTTGCCTCAGTGCCAGCGGCGATCGCTTCTCTCAGTCGGGTTAGGGTGCCGTCCCAATTTTTCAGGGCCGAAGCCGAAAGACGATCGGCCTGGAGCTGCACATTGGTTGATAAATCTTCGGCAATTTCAGGCAGTGCATCAGCAGACTTTTTGATGATGCGGCGCGTTTCTCGTCCTGGTTTTGGCGCAAACAAGAGTCCCGCAACGGTACCCACAGCCGTACCTAACAAAAATCCTCCAACCAGGAATCCTGACTTTCCAGAGCGACGATCTGACATAGTGACCTATTGATATAGCGTTTGATATGGCGTTAAATAATGGCGGCTGCCTCAGGTTAAGGCTAGCAAATCGATTGCTTGATTCACAAAACCTACCTGTCAAAACCTACCTGTCAAAACTTGACTGTCATTATTTTATAGTGCTGTGCCGATAGTATCCGCTTTGCAGGCATCCTCATGCAGGATAAACAATTTAGGCTAAACAACCTGTTAACGTCGCCGCCCCATGACTCGAATGAGAAATTGCAGAAGGGTAATGGCTTGCTGAAGACGATTAAGGGCCAACTGCCAGGCTTGATAGGTTTGCCGCAATTGCTGGAGATTGTCAACCTGGGCAGAGAGTTGGCGAGGACTGGCAGCAAGAATGATGGCAAGCTCCGTTTCGGTGCGGGCGATCGCCTCCCCCCACTGGCTCACCCGGTGCCGAAGACGATGCGTCCCCCAGGCCAGGAGAAGAAATCCTAGAGAGAGCATTACATTCAGGCTCACCAGCCCAATGGTTTGTAGCACGTCAAGCGCCATTATCCTCGACACCTACCTCTGGTGTATCGTAAATGCATCCGTCGGCAACATCACCATATCGCAGTTAGGTTCCGAATTTCTGACCGCGTAAATTAAGGCATCCCCCCTGCCGCGTCATCCGGGAAATCATACGACTTGCCAAGTCGTGTATGTATAGCTACCAAAGGGTTGGTTAGGACAAAACCATTTTAGGGAACCCGCGCGACGCGCGGGTTCCCTAAAATGGTTTTGGTTTCACGAACTCTTTCGTTGCTATAGTGCCTACGTCTTATTATTGAAGTGTGGATACTTACCCATGCCTTCAAACAAAATGGGCACATATTTATGCGCCCATCAACCGCGATTAGCACCCTTCAATTCAACACCATAAAGAGTGCAAATCCACCAACACATTCAAACGGTATCATTAGAAACCATTTGAAGTTTGCTGTCCTATTAAGGAACGAAGATTAAATAAAATCCCTTTTTATTAGGGCGGCGCGACGATGCCGCGCCGCCCTGATAAAAATTTGGTTCCCGTTATTTAATTCTCGGTCCTAAGACTGTACTCAACCCACCGACCACAGGTGGTATATGCCCTTTGGAATTCTTACGGGATAAAGCGTCAAGACTTTTTACGATGACATCATTCCTGCGATCGCCCCTCACCTCTTCGCCCTCACCATCGCTGGCAGACATCCTCCGCCAGCGGCGGGAAGCTTTGGCAAGTACCTTTAGTTCTCCAGTCCTGCTCTGGTCGGGGTCGCCCCCGTCCCGTAACTTCCCTGCCAATACCTATCCATTCCGGGCAAACAGTCATTTCCTTTACTTTGCAGGACTGCCCCTGCAAAACGCAGCCATTCGGCTAGAGGGTGGACGGTTGGAATTGTTTATGGACAATCCGTCTTCAGCCAGTGCCCTATGGCATGGAGCCTCTGCGTCACGGGATGAGATTGCGGTACAGATTGGGGCTGACGATGCGTTTCCCCTGGCAAATCTGAAGGCACGGGCAGCCTCGGCAGCCACGATCGCCGTTCAAGATGGAGCCACTCGACGGCACCAGTCCCATGTGCTGAACCGTGAGCTGTATCCAACGAAGCAGCCCCAGGGCATTGACCAAGAACTGGCCCAGGCTATCATTCACCTGCGGCTGGCGCACGATAGCGGGGCGATCGCCGAAATCCGCAAAGCGGCTGCGGTGTCCGTTAAGGCGCACCCAGCAGGCATGGCGGCAACACCCCAGGCCACCCACGAAGCAGGGGTACGGGCGGCAATCGAAGGGGTGATGATGGCACACAACATGGCCTGTGCTTACACCAGCATTGTCACGGTGCACGGAGAGGTGCTACACAACGAGCACTATCACCATTCCCTCCATGCTGGCGACCTGCTGCTGGTAGATGCAGGGGCAGAGGCTCCCTCCGGGTGGGCATCGGACATCACCCGCACTTGGCCTGTGTCGGGCACCTTTTCCTCCACCCAGCGGGATATGTACGAGGTAGTGCTGGCCGCCCATGATGCCTGTATCGACCATTTGCGTCCGGGGGTCGAGTATCGGGACATTCATCTGCTTGCTGCACGGGCGATCGCCGCAGGTCTGGTAGACCTGGGCATTCTCAAAGGTGATGTGGATTCCCTCGTCGAAACTGACGCCTATGCCCTCTTCTTTCCCCACGGCATCGGGCATCTGCTGGGGCTGGATGTCCACGACATGGAGGACTTGGGGGATCTGGCAGGCTATGCTGAGGGGCGGAAACGGAGCGATCGCTTTGGCCTCTGCTATTTGCGGCTGAACCGCCCTCTCCGGGCAGGCATGGTGGTGACTATCGAACCGGGCTTCTACCAGGTGCCCGCCATCCTCAATGACCCCGAACGGCGATCGCGCTACGCAGCCAGGGTGGACTGGGAACGACTGGCTCAATTCGGGGACGTTCGTGGAATTCGCATTGAGGATGACGTTCTCATCACCGAGTCAGGTGCCGAGGTGCTGACCGCTGACCTGCCCACCCAGGCAGGGGCGATCGAATCGCTAGTGCAAACCAAAACCTAAGCCGCACGGCCACGACAGAATTTCAAATTCCGACTTGGCAAGGTTCTTAAATTCATAACGAAAAAAATAGGGGGTTTGGGCGCGCGGCGCGCGCCCCAAACCCCTATCTTTGTGTTGTGAATTTGAGAACTTTAGCAAGTCGTGAAACATAGACAAGTGAGCGCCTGT
>CAYXJG010000214.1:4759-9205 GCA_964465285.1 uncultured bacterium | reverse complement strand
CGCGCCCTAAACCCCTATTTTTCATTGTGAATTTGAGAACTTTGCCAAGTCGTGTATAAAACCCCGCGCAGCGGGCAGCGCGGGGTTTTACAGATTTTTAAAGTTGTACTCAGCTATTTACTGGATATTACGGAGGAGTGCTGTAGACCATGAGCTGGAAATAGAGGATGACAAGGCTGACCATGAGTAGCAGATGGGGCGCGTTACCCAGGAGCGACCGTTTGGTGATCCGCAGAAGGGGATAGATGCTGAAGGCGATGCCGGACAGTAAGACGACGCCCTGGAGAAACGCGGCAACATCGGGACTCCAGGTGAGGGTAGGTAAGCCCTGGCCGCTGAAGCCTAGGGTGCGGGCGATGACGGGCAGAATCTTTCCGGCTTCGGTGATGGCGGCGGGGAGGTAATGGGCCAGGTTGGCGGCTAGAGTGAGGGGAAGATACGCATACACGACAGTAAGATAGTTGGGCATCTGGCGGTCTAGCAGACGGGCGATCGCATGAACCCCATAGGTCAACCCTGCGGGAATACTCAGGAAAATGGCAACAATGGGCATTCCAATTAGCAGATGGTCAGCATCTACAGGTAACTGACTCAGGCCAACCCAGCTTAAAATCAGGCGGTCATGGTGCATGAACACGCCCCCCAGCAGTAGCAACATTAGCGCAGCTTCTGCCCAAAAGCCCTGATGGTCATTCAGTAGATCCGACGCGGGGAAACGCAGGTTGATTTGCACGGAACGGTGAGGGCAGGCTTTGAGACAGGTCATACACAGTACGCAGTCCCGGTTGTCGCGCAGTTGCGCCGGATGGGAATACAGGGGACAGCCCCCGGTTGCCTGTCCTTCGGTGGGGAGGGCATTGGCAAAGGTGACTGGGGTAGCGGCACTGCCCCTATAGCAGCCGAAGGTGCTGCACTGACTGCCGCATACCTGCTGAGTCGATCGCACCTCCACCATCGACAGCTTGGCAAACATGCCGTTCATGCCCCCAATAGGGCAGAGGTATCGACACCAGAGGCGACGCTCGTAAATCAGGCTGCCCATCACAGCCCCCGCCGTAATCATCACTAGCAGCCACGAGGACAAGTACGGGGTGTGGGGCAGATCCCAGAGATGTTCCCACAGGTAAATAGCAACAAAACCCGCAAATAAAAACCAGGCACCCCAGCGGTTCATCCATTTGGTGGGCCAGGGCAGTAAGTCCCGAGGCCAGATCCACAGGGAGAGTTTACGAATCCACTCCCCGGTAATCATGAACGGACACACGCTACACCATATCCGCCCCACAAAACCGAATAGGAGTAGGTATCCCGGCCACCACCATGCCCAGAAAAAATTAAGTGTCATGCTGGCGTCCCGCGTTTGGGGGCCAACAAATCCCAAGGCTGTGACGGGAATAAACATTGCCATCATGAGCATCCAAAACCGTTCAGGCCACCACGTGCTGAGGAGGAATCGCCGCAGCCACGGGATATGATCAAGTAAGTCAACCCGGAAGGCGTTCTTAGCGGACTGGACTGACCAGAGGACTTGTTCGGGAATAATGGTCTGCTCTGACGGCGTCATCACCACGGCCCGTTTCAGAATGCCCGCCAGTTCTCCAAAATTGCCGGGGTACGCATAACTAATGAGGCGTCGGAGGTCGCTTTGGTCGAGCTGGAGTGCTTCTCGTCCCTGCTCTCGGCAAAATTTTTGGAGGAAGTAGCGGGCAAATTCTGGAATGTCGTCCTTGCGCTGGTAGGAGGTAAATAGTTTGATGACATGGGCTTCGATATTCGGCAGAGAGAGTTTTTGGGGACTGGTGAGGACGAGGCGCACCCAGACCGTGACGGGGGTTGGGGAATTTGGGGCGGTGAGTGTAGACGGGGCTGGATTGCGGGTAAAAATGCCTGTTTTCAAGTAAGTGCAGAGGCGATCGCGATCGCCCTCCGTCAGCATATGCACATTATCGATCAGCAATGTCCCCCGTTCCAGTAACTCAATCACACCCACCATGCCATCATCCCGACCGAACAGAGCATCGGACTGCACAACTCCTGCTTCATCCTTGGGAAGCTGGGCACAGTCTAGTTCGGCAAAGGGATGGCGACTTACTCCAGACCGACTATGAATCATCCCGGCCAAAAATGTCTTACCTGATCCTGTCCCTGCCTGAAACACGATAGGTTTGACATCATTGGCGGCAATACTCACCTGCTGGGCAATTTTTTGAGCTGCCTTACTGGAGCCAAGGAGCGGTTCATCCACCGGAATCGGATAGCTATAGCGCTGCAATCCCTGGCTGCGGGTTTTCTCCCAGGCGATGCGTTGGGCAAATCGCGAAAGATCTCGGGCAAGTAGGCGGTTGATAGGAGCTTGAATTTCAGGATACGTATGAGTAAGATACTTCACATTGGGCTGGGGAAGTATCCAAATGTCGCAGGCGGTAAGAGCGATCGCACTCGCTTGGTAGGTCGTCTCCATAGATTCTGCAACCAGGGGAACGTAGCCAAACAAGTCGCCTGCGCTGCGATAGCAGATATGCATTCTGCCCACAGGAGACTGGCGATAGATTTCCACAGAACCCCACTTCAGCAGATAGAGGCCAATGGCAGTTTGGCCCTGTCCGTAGATGGGCGTGCCCGGTTCGACGGACAAGGGGCGAAGAGCTTGGGCAATCGCCCCCAGCGCATCATCCCCCAGCGTCCCCCACATGCGGTGAAAGCTCAGCCAGTCAAAACATGCCTCCACCGCCTCGGAGTCAGGCACTGCGGTATCATCGAGATCATGACCCAACGGCAGGGATTGGGGTAAAGCCTCTGAGATATCTGATTCAGCAGATGAGTAAGAAGGAAGCGACACAAACACATTTCTCGGTGATGATTTACTCAGAAAATTGAAGCTGTCCCCGATATCCTGTGAAAATGCGACTGCCATCTTTCAGCACATGCACTTCCATCTGGTCGCTTGCCCAGGTAATGCGATCGCCCAGAGCCGGGTTGAACACATGCACCCGCTGGTTTTTCGAGGAAACGGGGGAGGTGGGGTCGTTAATCGCTAGAGATTCTACGTAGGGGCCATCTACCAGAACATCTAGCTGCGCCAGTAACGCTTCTGCACCGGGAGGGCCAGAGGGCGATCGCAACTGTTCCACTGTAAACCCAGTAAACGACATTATATTCTTCCCAGCAGCTTTGACCCGGCGAGCGACGTCTGCCAGGGCAGATGCTTGCCAGAAGGGTTCGCCCCCGGAAAAGGTCACCCCTTCGTTGCTGGTTTCCCTCAGAATCCGATCCACCAAATCATCAATGGTGATTAACTGGTTGGGTTCAAAGGACCAGGATTCGGGATTGAAACACCCAGGGCATTCTCTCAGGCATCCCTGCACCCAGACTACGGCACGAGATCCCGGCCCATTGACCTCCGACCGATTCACATACCCCATGATGTTGAGATGTCCGGGGGGAATTGCTGTTAGATCTGGGGCGGAATCAGTGGGTTTCTTAACAGGAGTCATGGAACTTCACCTCAACATAGCGTAACAGTTGGTTAAGCGAGACATCGCAAAGGGATATCGCAGCTTATATCGATCTAAACCCATTCCTGCGTCCCCATGACCTTTTTTTTGGATTTCCTTAAGAAGAAAGAGGCTTCGTCTAACCAGCGATTAATTCCGTCAGGACTGAGCGATCGGGCTTGTTTCAGTTCGTCAATAAGCGCTAGCCGATTTGCCTCAAAAAACTGCTCTCGTCGCTGTTTAGGGTTTTGCTCATCGGGATTAAAGTAAGGTGAGCTCATACCCAGGCCAACGGCAGAAATGACGCCGATGCCTCCTGCATTGGCGACAGCCGCCGCTAGGTGCGCTCCCGAGATGCGGATCCCCATGCCCCCCTGAATGATAGAATAGCGGACACGATGAGAACCAATAGATAGTGATGGAAGAGTGGTCATCAGCATATTAAACGGATTGGGATATTAAACGGATTGGGAGAATTTGCAGATGGTGCGATTGCGCAGATAGGTATCAAATACGGCGGCGATGTTGCGGATCAACAACCGTCCGGCGGGAAGGACGTCGATGTGGCTAGGGGTCAGGCGCACAAGGCCATCTTCGGCAAGGGCTTCGAGATCCTTGCGTTCGCGGGCAAAGTAGTCGTCAAAGTCCTGGTTGAAGCTGAGGTGATATTTTTCCTCAATAGCGTTTTTAGATAGCTCAAACTGACACATGAGTTCCATAATCACTGCACGGCGCAGGATATCATCCTTGTTGAGGGTGATGCCTCGTTCGATAGGTAAGATATCGGCATCAATGGCCTTGTAAAAGTCCCGCAAGCCTTTATAATTCTGCACGTAGACATCATGCAACATGCTGATAGAGGTCATGCCAAATCCCAACAGGTCAGACTCGGGTTGGGTGGTGTAGCCCTGGAAGCTGCGGTGGAGTTTTCCCTGGGATTGGGCGATCGCCA
>CAYXJG010000214.1:0-4659 GCA_964465285.1 uncultured bacterium | reverse complement strand
GGCGATCGCCACTTCAAAATCCAGTTGACTAAAGGTATGATTCAACTCCGTTGCAGGCGGATAGCTGGTATAGCGAGGAAGGGGGCGATTGTATTTATTTAATAGCTCCGAGTCGAAAATAATCGGATCGGAAAGGGTTTGCATTGATAAAAAGCACTCGTCTTAAACAACATAGGGAGCGAATTCGGGGCATCCCGATAGCGAATCTTAAAGGCTCGACGAGCCTCAACGGTCGGAGCCGCGTCAAACTCATGTAACTTAGTTCCCTGATCAGGTGGTAGGTTCATGGCAGACTGAGCAATGTTTTGTAGACTTTGCCCACCCGACAGGTCACCCATGTAGCGCCCATAGGCAATAGCCATGGGCAAGCATTCTATGATACGTCATAGGCTGCAACAGTTTGCCACTCTTGAACAATTGATGGAGAGACAGAAAGCCGAATGGGGGATGCGCCAACCGTCGGCAATGACAGTTGGAGGGGAATCACAGGTTGTAATGTTGCCACAATGGGTTTCAAGTCATATTGGCCAATGTTCGGTTCTGGCGCAGATGCGTCAGTGAACATTTTGCTGGATGCGTCATTTGCGGTGAGCCTTTTTCCCAAGGATGTCGTCAAAGTCAGAGGCTGACTCCGGTCAATTTCAGCTACACCCGGAAATCCGACGAGCCGTAAATAGAAGCTTGTGCTCCCGTCCGGACGAACGCGGTTAAAGGCGATCGCCTGCCACTGATTATCATGCTGATCCGGTAAGGTATGCCGGGTTTGATAGAGAACTTGACCCGGTGCTTCTTCAATGGTTTGAATGGCTGCAAAGGCTGGAGTTGCACCAAACACAACACCTAGAAGGCACGAGCTAACCAGAACAATGGCAACTAAGGATATGACCAGTTTACGAATAAAATGCTTCATGGTAGAAGACCTCAAGACCCTACAAAAGCGGCATCCAATGCCTGCTGTACATCCGGAATAAACACCGAATACATACCCCGTAAATCCCCAACGTTAAAGTCATAGGCGAGGTCTTGGGGGTAATTGTCTTTGACGAATCGGGGGCGATCGCTCTTCGCCCCGTGACAGGCTAGACAGCTTGCCTCAACATTGATGCGACGAAAATAACGAGTACCGGGCTGACCATCAATGGTTTCCCGTCCCCAGAAACCAGTAAGTTCTGGATCCTGTTCAAACTTGGCCAGGGCGATGGTCTCATGGAGCGATGTTGCTTTATGAGCCGGATTGCGGTACTTATTGGCAAGTTGCTTCACCTGCCAGCCATTTTCCTGGCTCAACTGCCTGGCCTTCATACCTACAGGTTTACACACTTCCTTCATCGTCTGTAGGGTTGGCGGTTCCGTTGCCCCTTCCAGGGTAGATGCTAGTCCTGAACGCATGGCGTCCAGATATTCAATTTCCTGAACGGCTTTCGACAGATCAGCAGGATGGGTCTGGGCTTGAGCAGGGGCCACCATTGGGATGGATACACCTACGGCGATCGCCAGAGCAAGTAAGAAACGGCTAAATAACTTCAACATAGTGATCGTTTAGAATTTGTCAACAATTTAAGGTCTGGGCTTAAGATTCTGGAGTGCAGTTCTGGGTTGCACTTCCGGGCTGTACTTCCGGGCTGTACTTATAAGCATTACTCACCATAGATGAGGGGCAGAGCCATCGTAGGTTCTACTCCTCGTCTAATGTACTGGAGGCTTTATAGGTAGTGCATCTATCCAGAGTTTGGTAAGTAGCTCGGCACAATGAGTTATAAAACCCGTAAAACCCTGCGCCGTCTGCGCAGCGGACGGCGCAGGGTTTTACACCTGGTTTTTAATTGTGCCAATGTTTAATCGTGCCAAGTCACTTATCGGTAGTCAATTGCAGGTGGGTGTCTGAACAAGACTAAGATCTCTGATGCATTAGGCACTAGCCGTAACGCATCCTACACACTACACAGAGTCGGCACACGGTTGGTGTAAGATCAGCACAAGTCAGCACAAGTCAGCACAAAACTGGTATGTGACATAGGCACGCTTCCCCGACTGTACGATCGGTCTACACCTGTACTAAATTCTGATCCTGTTCAGACAACACTGTTCTGAAAAGGTTGACTTTGAAGAGTGTACGCAGCCCCAACCGCTCAAACCATGGCATTCCAACGCCGTAGCGTATCTTCATCATAAAATACTCTTCAAATGCCGTCTTGGCCCAAACGACCCAAGGCCCCTGGATAGCATAGGACGAACGGCGCGTACCCGTGACCGGATCAGGCAGCACTGGCGCGGCAATGTAGGCAATACCCGTATCACCAAACTCAGCAAAGCAGAGGGCATCCAGTGTCGGTGCCTGCCGGGGTTTGTCCAATACCCCTAAGTCGATGGCAATGTTGTGGGCCGCAGCGGTTGCCATTGCTTCGGTCATTTGACCACTCTTGGGCAACCCGATAGGAATCTCAGTTTTATCTGGTTGTGCTAGCTTAACGCTGACGCCAGCCGCATAGATATTCCGAAAATGAGGATGCCGTTGCGTCGGTAAGATAGGAATGAAGCCCTTCTCATCACTTAATTCTGGCACATCGCGGACAAATTGAACCCCCTGAAATGCGGGAAGAATCATGGAATACTTAAACGGGACGGTGCGCCCATCGCCCAGAAGAATGCGCTCTGGTTCCACAGCTTCGATGGTCATGTTATCGATGACTTCAACGCCACGCTTTCGCATCAGGTTTTCAGTCAACCGCTGGGCATTCTTCACCCCCGACACGCCTAGGTGCCCCACATAGGGTTCGGGCGTAATATAAGTAATGGGCACCTGATCTCGTAACCCTCGACGGCGTAGATCCTGCTCTGCCATCAGCACAAACTCATAGGCCGGGCCAAAGCACCCAGCACCGGGGGACGCCCCTACCACAAGTGGGCCAGGATTCTTGAGAAAGTCTTCCCATGCGTCACGGGCGTGTAGGGTATGGTCCGGCGTGCAAACAGATTGCGTGTATCCTCCGTGGGGGCCGAGACCTGGGATGAGGTCAAACGCCAAGGATGCCCCCGTTGCAATCATCGCATAGTCATAGTCGAGGATTGTTCCGTCTGTCACCGTGATGCGCTGGTTAGTCGGATCAAGTTCTGTTACGCTGCCCAAGATCAAGTTCAGTCCATGCCGCTTGGCTAGTTTCTGCAAATCGAGCTGAACGTGTGAAAGCGGCTTATGACCAAGGGCAACCTGAATTAACCCTGGGATAAACGTAAAGCTGGGCTCATTTGAGATGAGCGTAACAGTATAGTTCTGGGGCAGAAAGTGGCGTAACTCATAGGCAGCAGGTAAACCACCTAAACCAGCGCCGATCACCACGATATTAGACATATTCAATCCGTCCTTATGATTCAAAGCAGTTCATCCAAAGCAATTAAGGGAGCTGCGGCCAAGAAATATGCGGGAGGAGAGGGGCGGCGGGCGCAGCCCGCTGCCCCTCTCCTGGTACTTTATTTTCTTGCAAGTTCCTAAAGGAAAAATAGCTCAAGCATAGAGAACCCCTAATCAACCTTAGATCTTGGGTAGGTACAGAGTCTCGACTTGCACAATAAGCCGCAGCACACAGATTAAAAATTGCTTAAGCCGAGTTAGTTAAGAAGCGCCGCCAAGTACAAAGCAGTCGAGGATTAAAGATTAAATAAACTCCAATTATGGAGGAAAATTATGGAGCAGCAGCACAGTGACGCCGTGTTATCTCGCCATAATGGAGTTCAAGTTATTTAATTTTTTTCCTAACTTCATCCTAGAACGAAGGCGGAATTGCCTCAACGCCAACCCCATAAAGTCTTACAGAAGTCCTCATTTCTTCACACTTTACAATCTTGCTTCACTAAACTACTATTTAGTTATATAGTTTTTCCATGAGAAATGCAATGCTTTTCATATTTATAGCGATGTGCAGATTGTGCTGAGTGCCAAAACCATGATGTGAGGCGCGCCCCGCGCTACCAACCATGCTTAACCTCAGCGCACGGCGCTGCCCTATTGACGATACGGAACATAATGAACAGTTGTTCGAGGTAGATGTAAACGCTTATGTACCACTTCAGCAAAATTATCCAAGCATCCTATGATGAGGCGATCGCCCTGGTCACTGACACCCTCAAAGAAGAAGGGCTGGGAATCCTGACCGAAATTGACGTGCAAGGAGCCTTTAAGAAAAAGCTCGACATTGATTTTCGTCGCTATAAAATTTTAGGAGCTTGCCATCCCCAGGTTGCCTATCAAATGATTCAGACCGATGACAAAGCAGGCGTTCTTTATCCCTGTAACGTCGTAGTACAAGAGCATGAAGATGGTACTGTTGAAGTTTCCGCCGTTGATCCGCTAATGATGTTTCTCATGATCCATAGCCCTAGGGCTAAGGAAATTGCTCTGGATGCCAGCCAGAAAATGCAGGCAGTGATGGATCGCCTACCCAGCAGCATACCCGCTGCGGTCTAGGGTGCTGTCTGCCCATGAGTATCGCAGCACCTGACGGGTGCAATGTTGAGAAAATCCAAACATAAGGAAATGAGTACAATCAATTATAAAGTCCGTAAACCCCTGAGCCGCTGGCTGCGTGGGTGGTGCAAGGGTTTATACCAATTCTCGATTTTGGATTTTCGATTTTGGATTGACAAACCTATAGTTGGCATAGG
>CAYXJG010000213.1:1526-9241 GCA_964465285.1 uncultured bacterium | reverse complement strand
ATTTGTACCAGTGAGCGCCCTACGGGCGCGAAGCTTCCTAAAATGAGAATTGCTGTTTGTGAATGGGCGAATCCTTGGTCATGCCCAGGATTTCCCTATTCAACACAACTTGGCAAAGTTCTCAAATTCACAACGCAAAGATAGGGGTTTGGCGCGCGCGCCAAGCCCCTATCTTTGTGTGAAACTTGCCAAGTCGTGTATTCAAGATTTACTATCTTAGCCCGTAGCAGCGGAGCTTGAAGTCGAGATAGAGAAAGTTTTAGAAATGCTGCTTTGTAAATGTATTTTTGGAAGCATTGTTTGCAGTACGGAAGAAATTAGCAGCCGTGACAGAGTACCATAGTCCGTTAGGAAAATACTGCGTGCGGTTAGCCAAATAAGGGAACACATCGCAGGTGTTGAAATTGCAAGGTTGCTAGAGAGCTTTATGGCAGAGACATTTATGTTTAACGCCCTGCGAGAGGCGATTGACGAAGAGATGACACGAGATTCCAATGTCTTTGTCTTGGGTGAGGATGTTGGACACTATGGGGGCTCTTACAAAGTCACGAAAGACCTCTACAAAAAGTATGGCGAGTTACGCATTCTGGATACACCGATTGCTGAAAACAGTTTCACCGGTATTGCGGTTGGAGCTGCGATGACGGGTCTCCGCCCCATCATTGAAGGAATGAACATGGGGTTCCTGCTCCTGGCATTCAACCAGATTGCTAACAACGCTGGCATGTTACGCTACACCTCCGGCGGCAACTTCAAGATTCCGATGGTGATTCGTGGCCCTGGGGGAGTCGGTCGTCAGCTTGGAGCAGAACACTCCCAACGACTCGAAGCCTACTTTCAGGGTGTTCCAGGTCTCAAACTTGTGGCGTGTTCCACGCCCTACAATTCAAAAGGACTGCTTAAGGCAGCGATTCGAGATGATAATCCTGTGCTGTTTTTTGAGCATGTGCTGCTTTACAACTTGAAGGAAAACCTGCCAGAGCATGAATATCTGTGTGCCCTGGACAAAGCAGAGGTTGTTCGTAAAGGAACAGATGTCACGCTGCTAACCTACTCTCGGATGCGGCACCACTGCACGCAAGCTGCAAAGACCCTCGTGAAAAAAGGCTTTGATCCAGAGATTATTGACCTGATTTCTCTAAAACCTCTGGATTTTGAGACCATCGGCGCATCCATTCGTAAGACTCATCGGGTTATTATTGTTGAGGAATGCATGAAGTCCGGCGGCATTGGCGCAGAGTTGACGGCTTCCATTAACGACCGCTTCTTTGATGAGTTAGATGCTCCGGTGAAGCGGTTGGCATCCCAGGATATTCCAACCCCTTATAACGGTTTGCTTGAAAGCCTGACGATTGTTCAACCCCAAGTCATTGTAGAAGCGGTACAAGAAATGGTTGCCCTTCGGGTCTAGAGGCTGAAATGACGCTGTTGGTCTGATGGCTCGTGAGGATGATTGCCAGTCGATATAGACCTTGTTCCCCGTTGCGATGCTGGCAAAGCTAAAATTCCAAGGGGAGTAGGCTTGGAGTCGCCGCTGTAGACATCACACTCCGCATAAACACGACTTGGCAACGTTCTCAAATTCGTAACCCAAACTCTTGTTTTTGCAGCAATTCTCAGTATGGAATTCAGCGGGGCAAAAAGGTCGCTTTAGGCGACCTTTTTGCCCCTTAAACATAGACAAGTGAGCGCCTATAGAGCGCGAAGTTTCCAAAATGAGAATTGCTGTTGTTTTTGCCTGAAACTTACCAAGTCGTTTTAGGAACGAGAATTAAATAGTGCGAACCAAATTTTAGCGGCGCGCTGCTTTTTGGCTTTTTAGAAGGTTAGACAGAACGGATTTAGTACTACACCATCATAGTTGCGAGCAACTCATCAGCCATGTCGAAGTTAGCGGTAACATTCTGAACGTCGTCCAGCTCTTCTAGGGCATCCATAAGCTTGAGGAGCGATCGCGCCTGATCGGGATCGGTAATTTCGACGTTGTTGCTAGGAATCCACCGTAGCTCCGATTGGTTGATGATGTAACCCGCATTCTGTAGCTCATTAACCAAAGATTCAAGCTCGCTCACGCCGATAAATACCTCGGCACCGCTATCCTCGTCGTGGTCACCCTCAAGTAACTCGTAGGATTCTGCCCCCGCTTCGGCTGATGCATCAATCAGGGCGTCTTCGTCGATTGCTCCGGTCAGCGTAACGACGCCTCTCTGATCAAACATCCAACTCACGCAGCCTGTTTCCCCTAAATTTCCACCGTTTTTGCTAAAGGCGGCTCTCAGATCGGCAGCCGTGCGGTTCCGGTTATCTGTCAACGCCTCAATCAGAATGGCGACCCCTCCTGGGCCATATCCTTCGTAGCGAATATCTTCCAGGGCATCGCTACCCGAGTCGAGCGTTCCTGCACCCTTAGCGATCGCCCGTTCAATATTGTCATTTGGAATCCCTGCGGCCTTTGCCTTCTCGATTGCTGTCCTGAGTTGGAAATTGCCTTCTGGGTCGGGAATACCATTTCTCGCTGCCACAATAATTTGACGAGATAGCTTTGCAAAGGTCTTCCCTTTTACAGCATCAACTCGTGCTTTCTGGCGCTTAATATTCGCCCATTTACTATGTCCTGCCATATCGAACCTATGGATTGTCAATGTGTGAATACAACTATTCATCTCAAAGTGCCCTGCATCATAACGATACAGGGCACTGAATCCGAGGAGACCTCAGCAGTTTTCTCAACGTAGAAAGATGTTAACCCGTGCGACGACCTCTTGCGTTTGAATCAGGCAAACCCGGCATTGCCACACTCACATCGCCGCGCTACACCGTTGCAGTCGTAGGTGCAGTCACAGGATAAACGCTTACTTTCTTCTGACTTTTTCCTTTTCGCTCAAAAGTAACAATGCCATCGACGAGGGAAAACAGCGTATCGTCACTTCCACGACCAACGTTGATACCTGGATGAATCTTAGTGCCCCGCTGGCGCACCAGAATATTTCCGGCTCTTACGGTCTGTCCACCATACCGCTTAACGCCTAATCGCTTTGCATTTGAGTCACGACCGTTGCGTGTACTGCCTGTTCCTTTCTTATGAGCCATAGCGTTGTCTACCTACTTGTGTTTTATAGTTTACTGCAAGGGACTATAGGGTTGCATTTATGGAGCAAATACTAGCATCGAGTGTGCTCATTGCCTGAAAGATGCTGTCAATCCTTATGAAATAGGTATGAAATAGGACTGATGACGCTTCCCCATACTCTAGAGCTGATGACTAGGATTCTGTTTCAGTGCTAGCTTCGGCTCCAGTTTCCTCTGTCAGATCACTAGCAGATTGCAGGTCGTTAGCATCCTCAGGGGGGACATCAGAAGCCGTTTGAAATGCTGGATTAGACATTGAGCCGTTCTCTGGGCTGCCCGAAATAAGAGTTCCGTTGACTTTGATCCCCGTAATCATCATGCGGGTCAATTCTTGTCGGTGGCCCCGCTTTTTGCGCGTTTTCTTCTTGGGCTGCATTTTATAGACAATAATCTTGCGCCCTCGGAGATGACGTTCGACGGTGGCTTCAACTGTTGCTCCTTCCACAAAGGGTTGACCAACAGTCACCTCTCCATCATTCTCAATATACAAAACTTTGTCGAGGACAATGGACTCTTCCTCGTCAACATGCAGTCGATTTACGTCGTAAAATCGACCTGGTTCAACCCGAATCTGGGTACCGCTTGTTTTAACGATCGCATATGCCATAACGTGCGTGTGTCTCCTGACTGCCATACAGGTGGGAATAAGTCTAGCCAACGGAGTCGAATGACCAGGGAGTTTTCCCTGTCTCGTTGCCGAAAGCATACCCTGCCCTTTAAACCTGGTCTGAGCATTGATAATTGAACGGTCTAGTATTCTCGCAAATGAAGCGGACTCATGTCAAGTGCATGCGCCCAGTACACTCAGCAATTCTCATTTTGGGAAGCTTCGCGCCCTACAGGCGCTCACTTGTTTGCCCCCTCAATTTGCATAATGAGAGCTGCTGCCAACAACTGGGCATCGTTCCCAGATTGGCATCACAGGAATAGGGATTTGGGGGCGTACGGCGATCGCCACATACTGTATCGCCACATACTGTATCGCCACATACTGTATCGCCACATATTGTGCCGATGCACGCCGCGCCGTCATATAGAACACTGCACTCACCGCACACGCATAGGGCCATAAAGGATTCCATTTAAAGAGCTATTTAAAGGGCAAGTGTAGCCCACTGCCCTCAAAAAATGCGCTACATATTCAAGCTTTGCATACGCCCTATCCCTCAAACAATGAAGCTTGTTGTTTCTCCCTGGGCAGCTTGTCGGCTCCGGGCATCAAAGTATAAGTCTTCCAGAGAAATGCTAAACAATGCTTCTTTCATTTTTTGGTAGAGCCTGTTCCAAAGGGCAAATGTAACCCAGTCTCCTGCCTGCTGTTCATCAGGTTCCTGTTTGGCCAGAGGCTCGACAGTCTCACCAACAGATTCCAGAATTTTCCCCAGGGAGATTTGTGATGGATGGTGTTTAAGTTGATATCCTCCCTGAACTCCCCGAACTGATGTAACGAGATCGGCTCGCCGCATTTCTATCAATAGCTTTTCCAGATAAGGGGCGGGTAAATTTTGCCGTTGGGCGATCGCCTTCACTGAAGCAGGCCCATAATTAGGCTGAAGCGTGAGATCGAGTAGCGCCTTCACGCTGTAATGACCACGAGTTGTTAACTTCATCATATTCTTTAAAGGAAGGCCTGCCCAAAAAATAAGTTCACATTAAGAAGGGCAGTAGACGATAGTTTGTCGCTTTACCCCCGTAAGAGATGCTCAATTGGAAACGAAAATTGGATTTTATTTAACCCTTGACTCTAAGATGGCTTCAACGAATATGATGTGAGAGCAACGATGAACTTTCTGGCCCATCTGTATGTCGCTGATGACTCTGCTGATTCAAGAATGGGCAGTTTATTGGGAGATTTTGTCAAAGGCACACCTGACCCTCGCTTTAGTAAAGCGACCCGCGATGCTATTTTTTTACATCGTGCTATTGACCAGTTTACCGATACACATCCGGTGGTACTGGCGAGCAAGCATCTCATCCGTCCAAACAGACGACGCTATGCGGGCATTATTGTCGATATTTGTTACGACCACTTTCTTTGTCAACACTGGAGGTCTTTTTCAAACGGCAGCCTATCCGAGTTCATAGAGTCCGCGTATGCATCGTTACTGGCCTATGAGGGGTTTTTGCCCGATCGGGTGGCTACGATTACTCAACAACTAGTCAGGGAGGACTGGCTCCACTCATATCAAAGTGTGATGGGAATTTCAGCCACACTTGACCGGGTGTCCAAGCGAATTCGTCGCGAGAATCCTCTATATGGTTCTGGGGAAGAGCTTATCCAACACTATGATGCCTGGAATGCTCACTTTTTGTCGTTTTTTGAAGACTTGTGCCAATTTGTAGAAACGACTCCAGCAAGGTGAAGAAGGGCGATCGCCCTCCTTGGCACGCCAGTTATTCTAACGAACGAGAATTAAATAATTGGGTGATGGATGTTTGCCGATGGATTGTGCAGGGGGTGCTCCGGCCACAGCAGGCGAGCGCAGGGGCTTGTCCTGCTGCCCAAGCGATGCATCTCAGTTTTGTTGGGTGGGCGGGCACAGCCCGCCCACCCAACAAAACAAAATGGCTCAACACTATGAATGCACAGGTGTTTTAAGGAACTGGGCGATGCGCTGCGCTGCATCTTCTAGTATTTCTGAGGGATGTACCAGGGCAAACCGCACATAGCCCTCCCCTGACTTCCCAAATCCAGCTCCGGGGGATGCAGCGACTCCTGTCTCTTCGACTAGAGCAGTGCAAAATCCCATCGAGTCTTGGCTCCAGGGTTCTGGTAGTGTTGCCCATACGTACATGGTCGCTTCAGGAGTAGGCACGTCCCAGCCAATACGCTTAAGGGTATTAACAAAGGCGTCCCGGCGCAGGCGAAAGGTGTCGATGGTCTGTGCCACGTATTCCTGAGGGCCCCGCAGAGCGGCGATCGCCCCATTCAAAATACCCCGATATTGGTTGAAGTCCACTGATGCCTTCACCTGCCGAAGTGCTTTGATGAGGTCTGCATTGCCGACAGCATACCCTACCCGAAAGCCTCCCATGTTGTATGACTTTGACATCGTGAAGAACTCAATGGACAGGGTTTTATCTGGGTCAGCTTGAAGCACAGAGGGTGCCACCCCCCCGTCAAACACCACGTCTCCGTAGGGAAAGTCATGCACCAGAACTAAGTCGTGACAGCGGCAAAAAGCGACAGCTTCTTCAAAAAAGGCAAGGGGAGCGATTGCTGTGGTGGGGTTGTGGGGATAGCTTAGCACCATCATACGCGCCTGGGCCACAACTGCGTCGGGAATGTCTGCAAAGTCTGGTAAGAACTGGTTACGCTCCAGAGTAGGCATGGTGTAAATCTGTCCCCCAGCGAGATACACGCCTCCGGCATGGGAGGGATAGCCTGGATCTTGCAGCAGGGCATAGTCTCCTGGATCTAGCACTGCTAGGGGCAGATGGGCTGTGCCTTCCTGACAACCAATCAGCGACAGGGCTTCCGTATCCGGGTCGATGGGGATGCCGTACTTTTCTGTGTACCACGCCGCCGCCGCTGCCCGGAAGGGGTGAGTGCCGTGGTAAAGCAAGTAGCCGTGGGTAGACGGATCATGGAGAGATTGGGCGATCGCCTCAACCACATGGGGAGCCGCAGGGAGATCTGAGGAACCCAGAGACAAATCGATCAATGAACGTCCTAACGCCTTTGCCCGCGCCTTGGCGTGATCCATATCAGCAAACACATTTTTCTGCAAGGGTTGAATGCGATTGGCAAGTCTCATGGTGTCCATCCTTCCACATAGCGATCCTATTTGATGTCTGAAGGCAGGGATGGGCTGCATCCGCCCCCCTACCTTGAAAAATATTTTCAGGAATCAAATAGGATTCCTACAGCAGACAATTTTGATGCAATAGGTGACTTCGTGCGGCAATGGTTTATGCCGCAGATGATAGATGGGCATCCAGCATGTCTGCGAGCCGCTGCTTGGCGATCGCCCCTTCCACGGCGTCAATCTGCTGTCCGTCCTTGAACAGAATCATTGCTGGAACACCCTCAACCTTACATCTCGCCACAGATTCCGGATTAGGATCGACCTCTAGCTTCACGACTTTCAGCGCTTCATAGGTTGTTGCAGCCCAGTCAATCACGGGTGCCATCAACCGACAAGGGCCACACCACGGTGCCCAAAAATATGCCAACACAATGCCAGAGCTTTGCAATACATCTTGCTCGAAGTCAGCATCCGTAATCTGAACAATACTGCTGCTCATGATTTCCCTCCACTAAGCTCCATTTTCTAGGGTACCTGTCCCTCGTCCTCCTGTGGAATACATTGTCAAAATAAGTAGCCTGGCACAATTAACTGGCACAATTAAAAACCAGATGTAAAACTCTGCGCCGCCTACTGCGTAGGGTTTTATAGTTAATTTTGCACACCTACTTCAATGTGGGTATCTCATCAGAAATTTGAGGTTTAGCGGTCAAACGTGCCCCATCTGTGGCAATCTGGTTGTAACAATCGATAGCATTGATGCCTGTAATGCCTTGAATGAAATCCCTTAGCTGGCATCGTCATCGGCATTGAAATCGGCATTGAAATCGGCATTGA
>CAYXJG010000213.1:0-1426 GCA_964465285.1 uncultured bacterium | reverse complement strand
ATCGGCATTGAAATCGGCATTGAAATCGGCATTGATTGATTAAAATTGATGAGCCGCATTTAGTGAGCCCCATAGAGTGTTTCCACTGGTCAGTCACACCCATTCCAATTAATTATGCAGACGTTGCCCAATCCTGCCGCATCTAATTCCCCTTCAACTCTTCCATCTGCTGCTGAAGCGTCCTCTCTCTTCGACACCACTATTCATCGCCGGAAGACCCGCCCGGTTCGCGTCGGAGACATCACCATTGGCGGCGGACATCCTGTCGTAGTTCAGTCCATGATTAACGAAGACACAATGGACCGAGTGGGGGCCGTTGCTGCCATTCGGCGTCTTCATGAAATGGGCTGCGAGATTGTCCGTGTGACGGTGCCCAGCGTAGGCCACGCTAAGGCTGTCGCTGAGATTAAGGCAAAGCTCCGTGCAATTTACAGGGATGTGCCCCTGGTAGCGGATGTCCACCACAATGGCATGAAGATTGCTCTGGAAGTCGCCAAGCATGTGGATAAAGTGCGGATCAACCCCGGTCTGTATGTGTTTGAGAAGCCAAAGAGCGATCGCACGGAGTACACCGCCTCTGAATTTCAGGAAATTGGCGAGAAAATCCGCGAAACTCTAAGGCCCCTGGTGCTGTCCCTCAAGGAGCAGGGCAAAGCGATGCGGATTGGGGTCAACCACGGATCTCTGGCGGAACGGATGCTGTTCACCTATGGCGACACCCCCGAAGGTATGGTGCAGTCAGCATTGGAGTTCATCCGCATCTGCGAATCCCTGGATTACAAAAACATCGTTATTTCCCTGAAGGCATCCCGTGTTCCCGTTATGCTAGCTGCCTATCGCCTTATGGTGCACGAAATGGACAAGCTGGGCATGGACTATCCTCTGCACCTGGGTGTAACGGAAGCGGGCGATGGTGAATATGGTCGGATCAAGTCCACGGCGGGCATTGGAACTCTTTTGGCAGAGGGCATCGGTGACACCATCCGCGTATCCCTCACCGAAGCTCCGGAAAAGGAAATTCCCGTATGCTATAGCATTCTGCAAGCCCTGGGACTGCGAAAGACTATGGTAGAGTACGTTGCCTGCCCGTCCTGCGGGCGCACCCTATTTAACCTGGAAGATGTGCTTCATGAAGTCCGCGAAGCCACGAAACACCTCACCGGCTTAGACATCGCTGTAATGGGCTGCATCGTAAATGGCCCTGGGGAAATGGCAGATGCCGACTACGGCTATGTAGGCAAGCAGCCTGGATTTATCTCCCTGTATCGAGGCCGAGAGGAAATCAAGAAAGTTCCTGAGGATCAAGGAGTTGAAGAACTGATCAACCTGATTAAGGCGGATGGTCGCTGGGTTGATCCCTAGGAATCTAACAAGGGACTTGCAAGAAAATAAAGTACCCAGAAAAGAGCAGCGGGCTGCGCCCGCT
>CAYXJG010000212.1:0-9248 GCA_964465285.1 uncultured bacterium | reverse complement strand
TGCAGTCCTCATCATCCAAATGCAACGACTGAAGTCGTTACTACGAACAAGGCTCGTAGTGAGGACTGCAGTCCTCATCATCCAAATGCAACGACTGAAGTCGTTACTACGAACAAGGCTCATAGTGAGGACTGCAGTCCTCAAACCCACACCGTAGACATCAAACTCACCCAATTCCTCCCCTTCCTTGCCGAAGTGCCTACCAAAGAATTAGAAGCCATTCGGGAACGGGCGATCGCAAGCGGCTTTGACTTTATTGATTTTTGGGCAGTAGACTTCAACTGGCAACCGGGCAAACCCTTCACCCACGACTGGCAAGACCATCGCACCCGCAAGGATCGCAGCCTCAAAACCATCAGCGATGCGGGCTACACCTACCCGGCTCCTGGCAAATACATCGCCTGCGTCAAAGTCGTCGATACCTTCGGCTGCGATACCTCGATTACCGTAGAGGTGGAAGTATGAACATTACTCGTAGTGAGGTTCGTAGTGAGGACTTTAGTCCTCATACAGAGGCAACGACTGAAGTCGTTACTACGAACTTTGGGATTGGAGGTACTTGCCATGTATGAGTATCGCCACCTAACGCCAGAGCAACGGGCTGAGCTTGTGCAACAACGCCTAGCTAGGGGCTATCCACCCCACAGCCCACCTCACCCCATTCAAGATCAATCGTTTTACTTGCTGACCGCGGCTTGCTATGAACACAAATGCCATATTAAGACTGAAGAACGACGTAAGCAGCTTTTAGGCTTGTTATTTGAGCAGTTTGTCGATAGTGGCATTGAACTGCGAGGGTGGGTAGTTTTGCCCAATCACTATCATTTGTTAGTTCACCTCGGCGATCTTGATGAGGACTTAAGTCCTCACTACGAGCTTGTTCGTAGTAAGAGCTTTAGCCCTTATCAACAAATAGGGAAAGTTTTACAACGAGTACACGGATCTACATCTCGACAGTGGAACCTGGAAGAGCAGGCAGTTGGACGGAAAGTTTGGTACGCCTATAGCGATCGCGCCATCCGCTCTAAACGCCATTACTATGTGACGCTGAATTACATTCATTACAACCCAGTCAAGCATAACTGGTCTGGTACTCCCTACGATTGGTCATGCAGCAGTGTCCATTGGTACTTAGAGCAGGAAGGACGGGCTTGGTTGCGGGATGCCTGGGTAAGATATCCAGTCAAAGATTATGGGAAAGAATGGGATGAATTCTCAGGCTCTAAAAATATCTCGCTGAAGCGAGAACTACAAACAAAAGAAGGAGAAGACCTATGGCAGAGCGTGTAAAAGTTTGGCTTGACCCTGAAGCCGACTTTCTCGAAGTCATTTTTTCTGAAGCTCCTGGGTACATGAGAGAAACGGAAAATGATGCGGTCATGGAGCGGGTAGATGCAGAGGGCAACCTGCTCGGCTTCTCCATTCTGGCAGTGAGTCAACTTGCCAAGTCCAAACCATTGATTGCTGAATTGCTATCAGGAAAAGGCAGTGCGGCTTAGAAGATCAGCATCACTTGAATAAGGAGGCGATTGATGTCTACTGCAATTGAATTAAAAGCTAATAAAAAGATTTGGACAGACGAGGAATTTATGGCACTGCCCCAAGATGGGCATCGCTATGAAATCGTGAACGGAGAATTAATTGATATGGGAAATTCAGGGGCACTGCATGGCTATGTCTGTAGCACACTCATGATTCTGCTCGGTGCTTATATCCGCACTCATAAGCTTGGAGCTATGTTCGATTCCAGCACCGCCTTCAAAATGAAAAATGGAAATCGGCGATCGCCCGATATTTCCTTTTTTGCCAAAGAACGCCTGCAAGGGATGACCGAACTCCCCTCTGGATTTCTAGACGGTGCGCCTGATCTTGCCGTTGAAGTGCTGTCCCCTGGCAATACCGTAGAGGAAATCCACGACAAGCTGGTGGAATACTTCGAGAACGGCACCCGTTTAGCCTGGATTATTCACCCTAACGAAAATTACGTCTTGGTATATCGCTCTGCCCAAGAACCCGATCGCCTGGTGAAATCTGTTGATTCTCTGGATGGAGAAGAGGTGATTCCCGAATTTACGTTACCCGTAGCTGATCTATTTCAAAAGCTCTCGTTCTAACCCATGACCTCCTCCACCCTCAATCCCACCGTTCTCGAACCTCTGTTTGCCCCCTGGCAAGAACCCAACGCCCATCGCGTTCGGGCAGAAGAACCTGGCGACCCCGCTGTGGTGAAACAGGGACGCAGAGCCTCCCCGATCGAGGTGGTCAATAACCTGCGGGCAGCAGTGCGGGAATGGCGAGAAGCCTTCTACATCGGAGCCAGCGACACCACGATTCAATTGCTGAATCACTGGTTTAGCCGTGCCCATCGTAAAGTGATGCCCGATGGAGAAGACTTTGAGTTTCGTTACTACTTCTGTCAGCGAGAAGCGGTAGAAACCCTGATTTACGCCTCTACGACACGTCTAAACGCAAAAAGAAAACCGAGGACGATAATTACCCTTGGGTGGGGCCAATCGTCTCTAAAAAGAAAGCATTGGATACTGAGGCGGCACTCCGAGATCGAATCACCACTCACCGTCGCGTCATGGTACTCAATGACGAAGCCCACCACGTTTGGGACTCTGGCTCTGCCTGGAACGAAGCCATCCGCACCCTGCATGAAACCATCCTGTCTCGGAACGGCTGCAAGCTGGTGGCACAACTGGATTTTTCCGCCACGCCCAAAGACAACAAAGGACTACTGTTCAAGCACATCGTTTGCGATACGCCTCTGGGTGAAGCGGTGGATGCGGGGATTGTGAAAACCCCGCTGATCGGGCAAGCCAGCCGCAAGCTAGTCGAACAAGCCGACGACAACGCCGCCTATCGCTGGGAACAGCATTTATTGTTGGGTTACGAACGCTGGAAAGCCAGCAAAGCCGAGTGGCAAGCCAGCGGCAAAAAGCCCCTATTGTTCATCATGTGCGACGATACCGATGCCGCCGATCAAATCACCCAACGCTTCAATACTGACCCTCTGTTTGAGCAGCTTAACGGCAAAACCATTAACCTGCACACGAACCTAAAAGGCAAGTTGAAGAAGGTTGGGCGGGGTAAAGCGGCGCGGTATGAATTTGTCGAAGACGAAAAGAAGATCAGCGACGAAGACCTGAAGGCACTGCGGAAACTCAGCCGCGAATTGGATAGTAATACCAGTCCCTATTTTTTATTGTCTCGGTGCTGATGCTGCGGGAAGGCTGGGACGTGCGAAACGTGACGACGATCGTGCCCCTGCGTCCCTACAGTTCCAAAGCCAATATTCTGCCAGAACAAACCCTGGGACGGGGCTTGCGCCGCATGACGCCCCCCGGTCAAGCCAATGAACTGGTGACGGTGGTAGAACATCCCGCCTTTGCCAGCCTTTATCAGCAAGAACTGGCTCAGGAAGGGCTACCGCTGGAAATTGTAGAACTCGATCGCGTCCCTGCCACGACGATTTCCATCTTCCCCGATGAAGCCCATAAAGATGTGAATGCCCTGAACATCCAGATTCCTAGCCTTTCCGCTGGCTTTCGGATTGTGCCCAGGCTGGAAGGCTTGACGATTCAGGACGTGAAAAAAGCGTTTAAGCGGTTTCGACCACTGCCGTTGGGGATGACTAAAGTCATCACTACGAACCAGTTCGTAGTAACCACTTCAGGGGTTGCTGATGCTGCTGGTGAGTACGATGCAGATGAAACGACTGAAGTCGTCACTACGAGCGGGACAAATAAGATCGAGTATGAGGGGCGGCATCTATTTACCGGTGAAGTGGTGGAAAAGATGCAATTGAGTTTGCCCCTCCTAGAGTCGGGCGTTGGTGCAGTTTCATACTATGTCAAACAACTGGAAACGATTTGTAAATTGCGGGGACTGCATCCCATTCTCGCTCCCCTGATCCAGACCTTTCTAGAAGAGGTCCTGTTTGAGCAAAAAACTACTCTGTTCGATCCGGCTCTAGTGGCTCGGTTAGCCGACTCCGATGTGGGGGAACATCTACGAGCGGTGTTTGTGCCCCTGATTCGCAGCCGCACCACTACCACCGAACAACGGCTGATGGTTGAACCGCCCAAACCCTTGAATGCCTGGAAACCCTTTCAAGTCACCTTGAGCGAACGCCGTCCCGCTCTGGAAGCTGCTAAGACTCTTTTCAACCTCGTCACCTGCAACCGGGAGTTAGAAGTGGCGGTAGCGAAGTTTTGCGATCGCGCTCCCGATGTGGCTGCCTTTGCCAAAAACGCCGGATCACAATGTCTGCGAGTTGATTATCTGGCCAATGGCGATCGCCTCGCCTTTTATACCCCCGATTTCTTTGCCCGCACGATTGATGGTCACTACTACCTTGTAGAAACCAAAGGACGCGAAGATCGGGATGTGCCGTTGAAAGCCAAAGCGGCGATCGCCTGGTGCGAGGCAGCGTCGAGTGAAACAGTCCAATGGCACTATCTCTACATTCCCCAAGGGGTATTTGAGTGCATGGCAGGCGATACCGTTGCCGAACTTGCCCGTGCCTGTGCCCCTGCTCTGCAAAATCTGCTGCAATCTGAGGAATTCCAAGACTTGCCTCTGTTTGTAAATTTGGGACAATCCGACGAAGAAGTTGCTACTGTGGACAGTCTGATTGACCCAGCCATTCACAATGCGCTGCCTTCCCGCTATCGCCGCGCTGCCGATCAATCTGTCATGCTCTACCGCTTCTTCGAGAACAAAGAGGGCATGAATTATGCTCCTGTCTTTACCGCTCTACTTGGTTCTATCGATGAAGTGGCGAAAGGCTTCCTGGTGCAGCGGTTGCAACCAGAGCTACCTGTTACTGTGGATGCTCAAAAAGCTTGGTTTGCCCCCTATTTAGGCGGAGTCGATCGCAAATCCGAAGGCGATTATCGAAAACTTGCCCAAAATCTGAAACGGACGCTGGTGTTTAACAATGGACTGTCGCTGATCGGCTTGCTACGATCATGTTTAGACTACGCTCTCAATGACACCACAAAAATAGGGGGGGTATTTGAAGCCTTGCAGACTCAGTTGAGATTTCAGGGCGGACGTAAGTTTTTGGAAACCGTTACCCGCATCAATGATTTTCGGAATACCTACATCGCCCACCAGGAACAGGAGTTGACTGATAAAAACCTGGCTGAGCAGGAACTCAAGATCTGGATCGAGGCATTGCATATGATTGGAAAGTAAACGAAATGTACTTGCCAAGCAAGATAACAAATCGTTGGCGTAGACTCTCCAAAGGAGTTTGGAGCCGACCGCCGAAAGGTTATCTGTGGGCATCAAAAGTAATCTGCGGCGGCTCATCTCAATCGATATCTTGATATAAGGTTGGTTCAGATCATTGAATGCTCTCTTTCTAATCCAACGCCAATCGCTTCCCCTCACCATGCCACCCGCTCATCCATCCACCCAGTCCCCTCCCCCCTCCCCCGAACCTGGCTTCAACTTCGCTTACCTTGATGAGCAAACAAAACGTTCTATTCGCCGTGCCTTGCTCAAAGCCGTTGCCATTCCAGGACATCAGATTCACCTCTCCTCGCGAGAAATGCCGATGTCCTATGGGTGGGGCACTGGTGGCATCCAGGTGACCGCCTCTGTTATTGGTCAGGATGATACCCTCAAAGTCATCGACCAGGGAGCCGATGACACCACCAATGCTGTAAATATCCGGCGCTTCTTCAAAAAAGTTTGTGGTGTTCAGACAACGGAACAAACGAACAAGGCGACCCTTATCCAAACCCGCCATCGCATTCCTGAAACACCATTGCGCGAGGGACAGATCATGGTCTATCAGGTGCCTATCCCCGAGCCTCTGCGGTGGATTGAACCTTCCGAGGTGGAGACCCGAAAGATGCATGCCCTGGAGGAATACGGCCCCATGTATGTGCGTCTCTACGAAGACATCACCCGCTATGGGCACATTGCCACTGCCTACGACTATCCGGTGATGGTGAACGATCGCTACCTGATGCGTCCCAGCCCCATTCCCCGGTTTGACAACCCGAAAATGGATGACTGCCCTGCCCTGCAACTGTTTGGAGCTGGGCGGGAAAAGCGGATTTATGCTGTTCCCCCGTATACCTCGGTGAAAAGTCTCGATTTTGAAGACCATCCCTTCTCCATTGAGACATGGGGACGCTCCTGCGAGTTTTGTGGATCTACCGAAAGCTTTTTGGATGAGGTAGTTGTGAGTGATCGGGGCGATCGCCTCTGGATCTGCTCAGACACTGACTATTGCTACCAACGTCAACAATCACCTGCATCCGACCCAATGCGTTAGACTCGCCTGTTTGTTAGGATAATGAATGCTTTGAAAATTCGTTAGATGTTCAAGTTTTGACGGCAGGTTGTTCTTATGGATGCAATGGAGTTTTTCCAGCGGAGTGCGGGGCGTTGGCGATCGCAACGGACGACTCACCACCTTCCCTTCCGACGATCCGAAACCGGGGATTCCGATATCCGCGTTGAAACCCTCCCTGCTGACCACCCTAAAGTTGCGGAAATTTGCACCCTCCATGAGATCGACCCCGCTCTCTCCGTCGGTGGGGCCTATGTGACCTGGGAGGGTTCCATGGCATGGGATCGAGAAGGGGAAAATCATACGGGGAATACTGTCTTTGCGCTGGTGCCCGACGCCGATAATCCCAAGCAAGGGTGCCTGCTGCGCGAACGGGGCTACGCTGAAATCGTGCCTGTGGTGGGACGTTACGAAGTTGGCGATGACGAAAGTCTCACTCTGATTACTGAATACGAAACCATGAGTTCCGTTGAACGCTTCTGGTTCGTCTCGCCCGACCTCCGATTCCGTTCCAGTACTGTCAAGCGATTTGGAGGCTTTAACACGGCGTCTTTCTGTGCTGAATCCCGAATTCCTGAGGATACGGATAGTGCAGAAACCCCCGACTTAAGCGCTCCTCAACTAGATGAAGCCGCTAACTCGCGAGCACTTTACTCAACGTTAGGTTGGTAAGGATCAAGGATTAAGTCAATCCAATTTTAGTGGAGCGGCGCAGCAATGCTGTACCGCTCCACTAAGATTTAGTTCAAATTATTTAATTCTCATTCCTAAAAATGGAGAGTCGATTTTAACCCACACGACTTGGCAAGTTTCACGAAGAAACCGGGGTTTGGGGCGCGCGGAGCGCGCCCCAAACCCCGGTTTCTTGCGTTGTGAATTTGAGAACTTTGCCAAGTTGTGTTGAGTGGCGACACAGAACGCCGCCACTCAACACACTGTACTTAATGCGCTTGCACAGCGCTATACTTTTTTAGCTGTGGATTTTATATCTCTGGAACCGTAACCCACCTACCTTTTTGATGGGACGCATGGGTCAGATCCATCAGGAGTTGTGAGTATAGTCCTTCCCGAAGTGACGGTGCTGATTCTTGCCCCTGATCGATCGCCTTGAGCCAGTGATCAACGACGCGGATAAACGGGGCGAGGCGTCCATCCGGGTAGGTTTGGTTGAACTGGAGCCGTTGGGGAATCCCCAATTCCTGTAAAGGCTCCCCCTGCTGGCTCCCCCACAGCCGAAATCCGTGGATGTAGTCCTTCTGGTTGTCGTTGCCCAGCATCAGGGTGCCGCGATCGCCATACACTTCAACCCAGTGTCCCCTTCCCTGGTAAGTGACGGAACTCAACACCACCTGACAGGGCGTTCCATCCGCTAGGTCTAGCCAAATCTGACAGGTATCATCACTGGTGACAGGCTGCATCGTGCCGTCTGTATCGGGGCGCTCAGTGATTCCAGTGCTGAGATGACCACACAGCCGCATCGCAGGGCCAAACAGCCAAGCAATATAGTCGAAGGTGTGAGAGCCCAATGCGCCCAACGCGCCCCCGCCCAGTTCCTTTTGTGCATACCAGTTCCATGCCCGCTGGGGATTGGCTCGACCAGAGGCTAGCCAATCCACTTTGATAAATCGCTTTTGACCGACATAGCCATCCTCAAGCAGTTCAGCCAGCCGCATCCAGGCGGGCACATAGCGAAACTCAAAATCAAGGCAGGTGATGAGATCCTTGGCAGCCGACAGATCAACCAATTCTTTTGCTTCTTCTGCGTTCATAGCCGTTGGCTTTTCTAGAAGAAGGTGCTTGCCTGCATTGATGACTGTTTTCGCCATCTTGTAGTGCAGGAAGGGAGGCGTTGAAACGCTCACAGCGCTAATCTCAGGCAAGGCGACCAACTCCTCCACAGTGAGACAGGCGTGGGGAATGGAGTGAGCATCGGCGATCGCCCGTCCCTTGTCCCGATCCCGATGATATACAGCAATAATCTGCGTGCGAGGATGAGCTTGAAACCCAGGAATATGGATTTTCTGCCCGAAACCCGTGCCAACAATACCAATGCCGATAGGAGATTGAGTCATGCTGCGAACCTGCTGATACCTATACCTGGAGACTATTAAGAGTGAAGAATGTCGAGGGTTTCGATGGTATGCCCATCGGCGAGGTGAAGCGCCTGGAGTCCAACCTGTTTTGCCCCTTTGACATGTCCTAGGGTATCGTCAATGAAGAGCGTTTTAGCGGGATCAAGTTGATTTTCTGCCAATACCCGTTTAAAGATACTGGCATTGGGCTTGCGATCGCCCACTAGATGGGAATAATACGCCTTCTCAAACAAGTCGGAGAGGTCAGCGAGGCGATCGCCAAAGCTATCTTTCACAATCTGGTCGAATGCCGCTTTATGAATTTCATTGGTATTAGACAGTAGGAAAATTCGCTTCCGACTTCCAATGGCGTCTAAGAAATCAATGCGCCCTGGTGGAATATCCAGCAGCATCGCGTTCCACGCATCATCAATGGCCTGGTCAGAGACGGGCACCTGGAGCAACTGCCGGAGTCCCTGACGAAACCTATCGCTTCCAATCTTTCCTGTTTCAAAATGATCGAATATTGCATCTTGTCGATGCTGGGTATAGATAGCAGCAAAGTCTTGGCTGCTCAGCTCACTTAACCGCGCAATTGTGTTGCCGTAGTTAATATTGAGAATGACACCGCCTAAATCAAAGATAATGTTGTGAACTGCGTGGTTCATAGCACCTTGAAAGTTGGAAAACAACTGCACAAAAGCAAGGCAGATCGGTTTCCCAATCTGCCCCCTACATTTTCATAAGGGATCTGTGGCTAATAAAGATACCGGAAAAGAGTAGCGGGCGCAGCCCGCTACTCTTTTCCGGTATCTTTATTTTCTTGCAAGTCCCTAATGAGAGTTGCTGTCACTAGACCC
>CAYXJG010000211.1:7284-9320 GCA_964465285.1 uncultured bacterium | reverse complement strand
TTTTTTAGCCGCAGATCCCTAACGAAGCTAGGTTTTGTGGAGTTGTGCTGAACCAGTTTGCACATGGCTATTTGGCTCCCATTTCTACTGGGAATAGCATGACCAAGGTAAGCACTGCCAATTTTACGAAGGGAAGTTCTTGATGAGTACCCCGGCACCATTAAAATCAACTATAAAACCCTGCGCTGCCTGCGCAACGGGCAGCGCAGGGTTGATGGGTTTTATATTAATTGTGATCACCCATAGCGCTGTGCAAGCGCATTAAGTACAGTATGTTGAGTGGCGGTGCAGAGCACCGCCACTCAACAAATTTGGGTGTGCTTAACCAACTTGCACACACGACTTGGCAAGTTTCACGCAAAAAAAGAGGTTTGGCGCGCGCTCCTCGCACCCCAAACCCTTTTTTTGCATTGTGAATTTGAGAACTTTGCCAAGTCGTGTTGAGATAGTGTTGAGATAAAAGTTAGTTCTGGCTGAGTAAAGCAGCACCACTGCGCCACTCAACCAAAACTAGTTCAAATGATGTCATTTTCGTTCTTAATAGTTTGGCTTGCACGAATTAAATCGGGTACTGCGGCTGACGGCCAAAACCCCTCTGCACGACGACGCTCTAAGGTGATGATATGAAGCTCGTATCGGTGAGGATAACCATCTGCCTCTAGCCAAATGAGGTCACTTTCTACTTCGCAGTTGATCGCCTCGCTTTCCATCAGTTCGGCTGATATCTGCTGAATGGTGCTGTCTAGCTTTACAAGCAACGTGCAAAAGTCTTTGAACTCGGGTTCTGTCAACTCACAAGACCAGCGATCGCCCCCTATAAGTCCCCGATATGGCTCAGCAGTAGCATCCCATCCGATGCGCCATCCTTTACCGCTTTTGACGTAGCGCGTCATAGGGCAACCGTCCTATCAGTAGCCAAATCCGTAGGAAGGAATGCGATCGCCCTGCTCCTCAAACAGAGCGACTAGCTCGCTTACCAAGGCATCGCGCTCTGCCCGGCTTAGGGATTGAATCGCCTCAACATCACCGTCTTTTGGATTGAGCGTCAGGTCACTACTACCAGGATATTCTTCCTCCCGTATCCAGTCATTTAATCCCAGATAGTCCGCCAGGGTAATTTTCCAGTCGAGTCGATAGTCTGGGGAACGACGGGCAACATAGAGATGGTAGCGAATGAAACGACTTAGCAGAGTATTACCTGGATCAATGTCTCCCATCTCGTCATCTACATAGTCATTTTCTAGGGGAAGATAGGGCAACCGGGCATAGATTTGATCTGCCAAATCTGCAGGACTTAAGCGCTGGGCAAATGCCGGAGAGAGAATCTGCACGGGTAGCAAGACAAGGGGGTGAACATTATTTTCTCTATGTTTCGGTTTAATGCTTTCAGGAGAATATGCAACGGGAGTTATGGACAATGCTAGCAGTAAGCTAAGTGCCCCAAAAACACTGTATAGCCCACGGTATAGCCTACGACAGGCAACAGTTGAACCAAGGCGACGAATCATAAGCGTCCACCATTTGAATGATTAATCACCAATAATTTCAGGCTGGGTTAGTTCATCAGACATCTCGATGACTGCCCGGATAACAGGCTTCATCTTAGGATCATCCACACTGTCAAAATCTTCATGGCGGCGACGCTGTGCTCGATTAGCCACTTGCACTGTAATTCGGTATCGGTTTGATGCAGCATTCACTAAATCTTCAGCCCGTCGCATCAGTTGGGCGTTATCAATGGTGTGGTGTTTGATATACATGAGGATAATTAATGATGTAGCTTTAAGCTTACTATCGTAACTCAAACTGTCTTAGAAGCACAGCATATTTTTTGCTCGTTATTTGGTTTTTGTGCTTCTGCCAAGTTCTTACAAATCACTGAGCGTCTTATACAACGCTGTGGCTGAATGAGGCGATGATGGAATGCAGTGATGGAATGTATTGATGGAATGTATTGATGGAATGTATTGATGGAATGTATTGATGGAATGTAGTGATGGAATGTAGTGATGGAATGTATCGACACATTGCAAAAG
>CAYXJG010000211.1:0-7184 GCA_964465285.1 uncultured bacterium | reverse complement strand
TGATGGAATGTAGTGATGGAATGTAGTGATGGAATGTATCGACACATTGCAAAAGCCAAAGATTTGATAAAAAACAGGCAGAGTGATACATTCCCTCTAACGCCTTAAAAATGTGTTCAGAGTGAACATGATTGGCTTTGCTTATCGGTTGAGGTAGTTCCCTATGCAAATGCTCGCGCCGGAAAGTCAGCAGCAGCGATCGCATCTTACGGCTGGCCACGCTCGGCCCCTGCGTTGGATTGCCGTGGGCGATAGCACAGTCTATGGTTTTGGCGATCCGGAGGGCGGTGGCTGGGTCGAACGGCTGCGGCGGCGCTGGATGCTGCCTAATAGCCCTGGCCATGTCCTCTACAATCTGGGTGTGCGGGGGGATGGCGTTCAGAATGTGGCCCGTCGCATGGATGCAGAATTTCGTAGCCGGGGAGAATTGCGCAATCAAGTGCCGGATTTGCTGGTTTTATCTGTGGGCATTAACGATTCAGCGCGAGCCGGGAAAGTCCAGGGTCGCTATGTCACCGATCCAGAGGTTTTTCAGCACGAAATCATCCAGCTTTTGGATCATGCCCGCGCCCTGTGCCCGGTGCTGTTTGTCGGTATGACTCCGGCAGATGCGGCTCGGATGCCCTTTGCCGGATGTTTATATTACAACCATACCGACCAGTATCAGTTCAAGGAGATGACGCGGGTGGCCTGTGAACAGCGGAACATCCCTTATCTGGATATTTTTGACCTGTGGCTGTCGCGAGGGGAATTGTGGTGGCAATCGCACCTTTCCGCCGATGGTTTACATCCCAACTCTCTGGGGTACAAAGCACTGCTTCAGGATTTTCTTCAGTGGGATGATGTGCAACGGTGGACTGATAATACCGTCGCGGTGTTGGGAAAGTAGCGATCTTGGATTTTGGATTTTAGATTTTGGATGGGCGGCGGGGGCTATGAGAGCAATGGCGTGAGAGCAATGGCGTCTGATGGTTAGCTCCCACCGTGCGTCCTTGTCTTTCACGACCTGGCAAAGTTCTCAAATCCCTATTTTTGCGTGAAACTTGCCAAGTCGTGTGTCTTTGTGAGTCAGAATTGCAAGTCAGAGTGGAACGTTGAGGGTTTTTACCAGGAAACCCCATTTGTCGGAAATTTCTTCGATGATTTTTGTGGTAGGCTTCCCTGCGCCATGTCCTGCCTTTGTTTCAATCCGAATGAGGACGGGATTGTCACCTGCATGGGCCTCTTGCAAGGCTGCGGCAAATTTGAAGCTGTGGGCAGGCACGACTCGGTCGTCATGGTCGGCGGTGGTGATGAGAGTGGCAGGGTAGGCGGTTCCTGGCGTGAGATTATGCAATGGGGAATAGGCGTATAATGCCTTGAATTCTTCTTCATTATCAGGAGACCCATAGTCCGAGGCCCACGCCCAGCCGATGGTGAACTTGTGGAAGCGTAGCATGTCCATGACGCCCACGGCTGGCAGGGCTGCTGCGAATAGGTCGGGGCGCTGGACCATGCAGGCACCGACGAGCAGTCCCCCGTTGCTGCCTCCGGCGATCGCCAACTTTTGGGGCGAGGTGTAGCCTTGATCAATCAACCATTCCGCTGCAGCAATAAAATCATCGAACACATTTTGCTTCTGGAGTTTTATGCCTGCCTGGTGCCAGGTTTCCCCATATTCCCCCCCACCGCGCAGGTTAGGCACTGCATACACGCCGCCCATCTCCATCCACACCACATTGCTGACAGAAAACGAGGGCGTCAAGGAAATGTTGAAGCCGCCATATCCATAGAGCAGCGTAGGGTTCTGCCCATCCAGAGCAGTGCCTTTCTTGTGAGTGATGAACATGGGCACGCGGGTGCCGTCTTTGCTGGTGTAAAAGACCTGCTTTGTTTTATAAGCAGCAGGATCAAATGCCACATCGGGCTGGCGAAATGGGGTGCTTTCTCCCGTGATTATGTCGTAGCGGTAAATGGTTGTTGGAGTCGTGAACCCGGTGAAAGCATAGAAAGTTTCCGTATCTTCCCGCTTGCCATAGAAACCGCCCACGGAACCAATTCCCGGCAGTTCTACCTGGCGGATAAAGCCTCCGTCCAGGGTGAATACTTTCACAGCGGAAGAGGCGTGTTGTAAATAGAGGGCAATGAACTGATTGTTGAGCAAGCCAACGCCCTGGAGGGTTTCGTCGGCTTGGGGAATGGTTTCTTTCCAGTTTTCTCGACTGGGTTGATCAATGTCGATGGCAATGACGCGGCCTCGGGGGGCATTCAAATCTGTTTCAAACCAGAACAGTGACCCATCATTATCAATGAAGCTAAACTTTGCCTCGAAGGTGCTGATGAGTTCTACTACCGGAGAATTGGAGATGGACAGGTCTTTATAGAACACCAAGTTTTTGCGGTCAGTGCCCTGCCAGACGACAATCACGAGATAACGCCCATCATCGGTGACACCGCCGCTAAACCCCCATTCTTTCTGATCAGGTCGATGGTAGATGAGGATGTCGTCGGACTGAGGAGTGCCGAGCTGATGATAGTAGAGCTTTTGAAAGTAGTTTACGTCTTCCAGTTTCGAAGATTCTTTGGGCTCGGCGTAGCGGCTATAAAAAAATCCTTTTCCGTCCTTTGTCCAGGAGGTGCCTGAAAATTTGACCCACTGAATGTGGTCGGACAGGTCTTCACCCGTCGTAATATTGCGCACCTTCCATTCTTGCCAGTCTGACCCGGAGACAGAGATGCCGTAGGCTATGTACTGGGCATCATCGGTAATAGCAAGCCCAGATAGTGCGACTGTGCCATCTTCAGAGAATGCGTTGGGGTCAAGGAGGACGGTGGGTTCCGCGTCTAAGTCGGGCAGTGTGTAGAGGATATCCTGGTTTTGCAGGCCGTCATTCTTAAAGAAGAAGTAGCGATCGCCCGTCTTAAACGGGGTGCGAAACTTTTCGTAGTTCCAAATCTCGGTCAGGCGGTCTTTGATGCATTGCCGTTCGGCAATCGTGTTCAAATAGCTAAAGGTCACATTGTTTTGCTCAGCAATCCACTGGCGACTCTGGTCAGAATCGGGGTCTTCAAGCCAGCGATAGGGATCGGGGACAGATATACCGTGATAGTTGTCAACCTGATCGACTTTTGGGCTGTTGGGGTAATCCAGCATGGGTTTCGTGTTGACTACAAAAATCGCCTGTTTATGCAATGGGTCTATGCGAACTTGACTTTATAGAGGTGGAAGAGCTCGCCCTCTTGTTCCTTAATAATTTTACCGCCTGCTGTTTTGATGGCGTCTTTCCAGTCGTCCAGGGACTCTAGAAAGACTTCGGCACCGAGGTAGGTTTCGAGGATGGCCCAGTTTTCAGCGAGTTCCGCGTCTGGATTGATAACATCAAACACGAATGCTCCATCGGGTTTCACTACACGACGAACCTCGTCCAGTACGAGCCGCCAATAGTCAATGGGGTAGTAGCAACTGACGCCTGTGGCGATCGCCAGATCAAACTGGTCGGCCTGATCATTTAACTGATGGGCTGGGGCGAGGGTCACCCCTTTAAATAATTTGGAGTTGAGCTGGGGGGCTCTCGCCACCAGGGCATCTCGCGCTACGGAACTAATGTCGTGTCCGTGAAAGTAGGCATCCCACTCGCGCCAGGGATAGATGAGAAAACTGACGCCACAGCCAATGTCGAGACAGTGCTGGTTTTTCTTGGGTTTGCTGAGTTCCCAGAAGGGCGACGCAATGCGGGATGCCAACGCCCCCGACGACCACTCACGAAAAATAGGCATGGCTTCCACTTCGTCAGGCAGGGAAAAGGCTTCACCTTTGTATTCCTGGTTAAATCGACGGGCAACGGCAGCAAGGTTTGATTGCCAGGAGTTTTTTTCTTCAGACGCATGGCCTAAAAAACTGCCTAATGCTCCTGGATTAGCACCTTGGGATTCTTTTTTGCCCATCTTCTTCTCCAATAACCCTTATAAAACAAAGACTCTCAAACCCTGCACCGTCTGCGCAGCGAGCAGTACAGAGTTTGTGTTCGCTTTTTAATTATGACAAGGTACCCACTAGCTTGGTTTGAAATGTTGTTTGAGGACATCCAATCGCGAACAATCCCAGTAGTCAATGTGGGACTCGATCAGACCATCATCATTCAGCCGCAGTTCGCTCCAGCCATCAATGGCAATCCTGGGTTTCCAGGGCAAGGGTGTCGTCCAGCTTAGTGTCCAGTCGGTGCGAATCTCCTTCCCAGCTTGTTGAATATTGTGGAGGTCAAGCCTGGGGTCTGTAAACCATTGCTTAATGAAACCGATCATCTGGCGGTAGCGATCGCACCCTCGAAACTCATTCATGGGGTCTTTGAAGTAGACATCATTCGCGTAAAGATCGTAACTTTGGTCGTCTGGAAAACGGCGATAGTCCTCTTGCAAAATCGTCAGGATGTCAGTCATAGGAGGGAGCGAAACGGCTGGAGTACTCTCATCATCTAGCATAACAAGCCGCGGCCTTCTGTTCATGCAATCGAGCCTGGACGGGAGCCGTTGTCCTGTCCCTTTTCACTGCGGCAGCGGAATGTAAACCGAATTTAAATTGGCATTGTTTTATCCTGACCTCTGAAGATGACGCTGTATTCCTAAGACATATTGCATGTTGAAATAGTGATTCTGCAGAAGTTTCAGGGCATTAGATCTCGTGTTTCAGACTGCAATCAATGGGTGCCCTTCATGTTTTGACCTAGGAATAAAAATTAAGTAACTTGAACCAAATTTTATTTAATCCTTGTTCCTTAGCAACATCTCAGATGTCCCGACGATGTTGATGCATACCCCTACTCGTGAGCACTATGCGCGTTTCAACCGTTGCTGTTTGTACGCTTACAGCACTTGTCATTCAAGATATACATCAGCGAGCGATCGCCAACCCTCACCCGGATAAGAAATCCAAGAATCTTGAAGAAAACAAACGAATCGAATCGCCTCCGGTAAGTGAAACTGCTTTGGTCATGCCTATTGCTCAGCCGGAGCCACTATCGATTGAAGTCTGGAGTCAACCAGAAATTATTTTCTCATCGAACGTTTCAGAAGGAGAAGCAGCGCGCGCGCATCACCCAGCAAGTACTATTGTTGGCCCAGTCTCTCTGACTACCCTGCCAGAGCTTGCCACTCCTGAGCCTACTCACACGGACATTTCGACCGATGAGCCTCTCTCAAATCCACCCGAGGAGATTGCGACACTCCCCGAAAATTCAGCCAATCCATTGGGGCACAGTCCATCGAGCCATGGTTCCCCCGTGCAGCAGACACAGTCGCAAAATTCACCTCCCCTGGATACAGCGATCTTGTTCGCACTCACGCCTGTCGAAGTGCTGCACGCCAGCGGGTCTCCCCGGTGCCCATCGACTCAATCCCACGTCGTCAGTGAGGCCCGATTCGCGCAGGTTTCTGAGAGCGACTCACCTCAGCAGCTCACCAGCACCCTGCAAGCAACTGTCCCTCAGGTACCTCCTCTCGAAGTCGTTGAAGAAGAAGAAACGGATATCGCTCAATTTGAATCGGTGGGGCAGCCAGGGGTGTTGCCGACCTGTTCTCCTGTGCTCCCCCCGCCTCAGAACGAGATTGATGAGGTGACCGATGACTTGAACAGGCTGGAAGACGAACTGGATTTTAGTCGCTTCTGGCGAAGTTCTCCTGCGCTAACCATTCAGGTACCTTCTGGATTTGGGGTGGATAATAATCGGGTCTTTTTGAGCGGCACCTTTCAAGAAGACACCCGCTATAGCGAAGAAGCAGACGGGGCAATGTCCATCGGCATTGGCCTGGGAGATGCCGACCGATCGATTGGGGCGGAAATTTCTTACACCGTTGCCAGTTTTGGCAGCAACCGAGACTTCGGTGTGGGCGGTTTTAATGTGCGGCTTCACCGGCAACTGACTAACAACCTTTCGGCATCGGTGGGCTGGCGGGGCATTCTCACCACGGGTGAGGTGGATTTTCGCGATTCCATTTACGGTGCCATTACTCAAATCTTTGAAACGCGAGACTCATTGAGCAAGCCATTCAGTCGGGTGGCACTCACTGCCGGAGTAGGCAATGGACAGTTCCGCACAGAGGAGGATGTGCGGGATGGGGATGGTGGGGTTGGAGCCTTTGGGAGTCTGGCTATCCGTGTGGCGCGACCTGTTAGCGTGATTACCGAATGGACGGGGCAAGACCTGGCAGTGGGCCTGTCGATCGCTCCCTTCAGGCGACGGAATATTGTGATTACGCCTGCAGTTCGTGACCTTGCTGGAGGCGGCGATGAGGCACGGTTTGTATTGGGTGCTGGGGTGATTTTTTAGTGTAAGAATCTCGATACAATTAAAAACCAATTTCAAAACCCTGCGCTGCCCGCGCAGCGGGCAGCGCAGGGTTTATAGATTCTATTGCTAAGGTACTTACTCACTTAGATGATAACTGTTTTGAGTGGGGATTCTCACGGGAGAAGAGAGATGTATATGACAAAACGGATTGCTTGGATGTCGGCGTGGGTCAGCAGTGCAGTGGTCGGCGGAGTGATGCTGGCATCTCCGGGTATGGCTCAGCTCAACCAGTCTGACGTAACCGGCACAAATGTCTTTGAAAGCCCGGCTCTCGACTTTTTCGACATTGAGGGGCTTGATCCTGCCCTGGCAGACCGGGCGGCAGAACTTTCCCAGGAGATTCTTGACGCGAACCAGACCTGTTTGGATGACCGAGCGGCGATCGCCAGCGGCCCCCGACGCTTTGCCCTAAACCCGCCAGACTCTCCGAATGCCAACACCATTCCCTCATGTCAGCGGGTACGCCAACTGTTAGACGAAGCGCGATCGCTCATCGCTGAAGCCGAGTCACAGATTGAAGCGGTGAATCAAGCCGTAGAGGAACGTTCGTGGTGATGGAGAGTTTGGATTTTAGATTTTGGAGTTTGGATTTTAGAGTTCGGATGGACAGGATATAGGTACTGACATGACTTGGCAAAGTTCTCAAATTCACAACGCAAAAACAGGGGTTTGGTGCGCGCGGAGCGCGCGCCAAACCCCTGTTTTTGCGTGCAACCGGCCAAGTCGTGTACTGAGATGCGTGCATTGGGTGTAAGTAGCTCAGCATAAGTAACCCTAAAACCTAAAAACCGGGGGAGCGCCCCTCCGGGGCGCTCCCCCGGTTTTTAGGTTGAGTTTATTAGTACCGACCTACTTATCTAT
>CAYXJG010000210.1:0-9330 GCA_964465285.1 uncultured bacterium | reverse complement strand
GCCCGCTGCTCTTTTCTTCCGGTATCTTTTTTAGCCGCAGATCCCTAAGCGCACAATAAAATCATCGATGATGTCCCCCTTATCCCATCGGAATGTGCGTAAGTCGGACATACTAGCGCCTCGTCAAGCGGCATCGCGATGAGAACCCACTGGATGACACTGCCACGGGCTACGACTTAGCAAAGCTCTCAAATTCACAACGAAAAAATAGGGGTTTGGGGCGCGCTTCGCGCGCCCCAAACCCCTATTTTTTCTTGAAACTTGCCAAGTTGTGACAGGCTACAGGTTTAATTTTTAACCTGGTAAGGTACATTCACCCTGACTTTGAGGCGTATCCCTCAAGGCAGGAAGTTTTCCCAAGAATAGAATCCAGAATCTAGGAGTCAGAAGTCAGCTTCCTCCTGAATTCTGACTCCTAGATTCTGGCTCCTTGCCCATCCAGGATTTCCCGGCTTAAATTACAAGCTGACTTTGATAAAGAAAACATGAAGTTACAGCGGCGAAACATAAAAATCTCTTGAATTTTATGCAGTAGCTTTTTAACTAAGCCTCAAAGTTTTCAGAGTAGCGTGAGCACAATAGGACTCATAGCAATAGATTGAGAGCGAAAACTGTCTGCTTATCCCAGCTAGCAAGAGCCATTGAAGTACATTTTGAATGCCAGAGAAATTTAGGTAGGCGTGCGTATTTACCGCTATATTGAATTATGCTTTAGCATGAACTGCTCAAATAATGTGCGTTGAGGTGATCTATCCCTGATTACTCGTTTTAGTGGTGGTTTCCAAGTATTCTGGGAACTGCAGCAATGTGAGCGATCGCCCACATTGCTAACGCTGTTTTACCAGTTAGGATGCTCCCTCATACAGGAATCCTATGTGATTCCTGAAAATCTACTTTAGAAGCAGGAATGGGTACAGCCCGCCCCTACCTTCAAGAATCAAATAGAATCGCTGTATTCTAGAATCGCTATATTCGATTCTAAGTTACTAGTTATTTTCTACAAATAAGTTAATAGGCGTATGAAACGGTTTATTGTTTCTACTCTGCTTGGGGTTCTCTCATCTGCAACGTGCCTTCCCGCTGAAGCCCAGCCATCCTCCAGTCCAATCTCAGAGGTGGGCGATGCCCATACCCCCGTCTTGCTTCAAACCCAGGATTTTGACATGGGTGATGTTCAGTTATCCGACATCACACCCCCTGCCTATGATGGAGCCTATACTCTGGGAGCGGGCGATCGCCTGTATATGGATATTTTTAACCTGCCGGACTACAGCCGGGAATATGACATTCTCCCAGATGGGACGGTGAATCTACCCCTGATTGGCACCATCTACGCCAGGGGCAAGACCCTGAGCCAGCTTTCGACAGAAGTTGAAACACTCTATAGTCGCTATGTTCGAGTGCCTGCAGTGACCTTTGATGTGCGCCGTGTCCGGGCACTCCAGGTGGCGATCGCCGGTGAAGTGAGGCGGCCTGGCTCCTATCCCATCACCATCGAACCTCAACCGCCCAATGACGGTTCCACTTCCCCCACGGTTCCAACAATAACCCGAGCAATTCAAATCGCAGGGGGCGTCACTGAGTCTGCCGATATTCGCAACATTCGAGTCTACCGTCCCGATCCAAACAACGCTGATGCTGGTCAATGGTTTGACATCAATCTGCTGGCGCTCATTCAAGAAGGCGACATTCGTCAGGATATTTCCCTCCGAGATGGCGACTCGATTGTTGTTCCTGAAGCCGAAATTCCCCTAAGCGAAGCCTTGACCGTAGCGGCTGCTAATTTTGCGCCAGAGGTTATCAATGTGTACATTGCCGGGCAGGTAGACTCCCCTGGATTAGTGGAGCTTCCCCCAAATACTCCACTCAACCAGGCAATTTTGGCCGCTGGGGGGCGACTATCCAATGCATCCCGGCGCGTCACGCTGGTACGGGTCAATCCAAACGGTACGATTACAAAAGAGCGCATCCGCATCGACCTAGATGCTGGACTGAACGATGAGGACAATCCCATCCTGCGGCATAATGATGCCATTTTGGTAGGTCGTTCTACCCTGGCTCAGGTGACTGATACGCTCAATACCGTTCTCTCTCCCTTTGAGGGATTCCTCGATATCTTTCGCATCGTTGATATTGTTGACGAAGTCACTTCAGATGGGCTGAATGATCTTCAGGAAGCCCAGCTTGAAGAACTCCGAGAACTTGACGACGATGAGCTTTAATCGCTTTTTTAATTGCTTTTTTAATTGCTTTGATTCACTCTAAGGACAACAACATGCCATCCCAGTGCATTCAAGTTCCGAAAATTTAGATTATTGCGGTTTAGACCTATGGGTACGGAATCTATTAAGTCACGTGAATCCCTGGATGTTCATCCACCTCGTATTCTCAAAACCATCCGTCGGCGTTGGCTGCCTGCCATGGGTGTGTTTGTGCTAACCGTTGCCTGTGCAGCCCTGGTCGCAACTTTCCAGAAGGAAACCTATGTGGCGAACGCCAAACTTCTCTTTCGGGTTGATCGAACCTCCTCTCTCACAGGCTTGGGTGAAGGGGTCGGTGAATTAGACCCTCTGGTGAGGACCCAAAGCCCCTTGGTTACCGAGGTAGAAGTCATTTCCTCACGCCCTTTGCTCAGTCAAGTGGCAGAAGACATTGGCCCGGTCAACGATGGCGACATGCTGAGCACAGGTGACATTCGTCGAGGACTTGACGTAACAATTCCCGGGGGTTCTGATGTCATACGGTTGTCCTATGAAGGCAAAGATCCTGAGCTGGCAGCAACCATCGTCAATACATTGGCAAAGGTCTACATCGAAAACAACGTGGTTGCCAACCGCGCCAAGACAACCCAGGCAAGAGAGGTCATTGAAAGCCAACTACCTGAGGCTGAAGCGTTTGTCCGTGAGTCAGAAAGCAATCTACGACAATTCAAAGAAGCAAATCAGATTGTTGCCATTGACCAGCAGTCTGAGTCCGTTGTGCGATTGCTTGAGAATTTAGACAATCAAATTCTGGAGATCCAGGCATCTTTGGAAGAAGCCACGACTCGCTCGACCCAGCTCCGAAACAGCCTAGCCCTATCTTTAGATGATGCGATGAGGGTCACCGATCTTAGCCAGTCTCCATCAGTGCAGGGTGTTTTGCAGGACTTGCAGCAAGCAGAGCGGAATCTGGCCACTCAGCAAGGATTTTATACAGACAATAGCCCCAACGTTCAGACCACCCAGCTCCAAATTAGGTCCCTAGAATCCCTTTTAGAGCAGGAAGTTTCTACGGTGCTTGGTGATGCTGCTCAAGTGCCCGAACAGTTCTTGCAGACAGGGGAGACCCGTCAGGCTATGATCTCTAACTTCCTAGAGTCGGAAGTGCAGCGGCTGAGCCTCGCAAGCAAACTCGATACGCTTTACGATGCCCAGCAGATTTATCGCTCGCGCAGCAATGACTTGCCCCGGCTCGAACAGCAAGAAGCAGAACTCCAACGCACCCTTGAAGTTGCCCGCCTCAGCTATCAAACTCTTTTGCAACGGCTCCAAGAACTGCGCGTGATCGAAGATCAGGCGTCGGGTAATGCTCAGCTCATTGAACCTGCAACCGTACCCGGTAACCCAAATACAACAACAGCTACCTTGATCCTAGTCAGTGGCGTTTTAATAGGTGCCTTACTAGCCGCTACTGTGGTCTTCCTCCTTGAGTTGAATGACTACTATGTCCAACCCCAGGGGCGAGAACAATCACCACGCTCCAGTCTGGAACCTGCTGAACACTGAGGTTTATCTAGGCTCTTCTTAAATCTTGAAGATTGGACATCTACGCCATGCTGGCATCCATGTTTCTAGCATTTATCTCTCTAGACGAAGAACGATGAAGTTTCTCAGACCCTCACGCCGCCGTTCCCAAAAAGCGACTCAGAGAAACCTGCCTAGGTGGATTCGGTGGGGCGGTGTTCCCGTTGCTCTCTTTGCAAGTATCTTCATACTATTAATTGGGTATCGGTCTGCCTACGCTGCCTACCAGGCATACATGGGACAGCCTCCTGATCAAATCCATTTCTCCTGGGCCGACGATCCAGCTACGACCCTAACGGTTATGTGGCGTACCCGCCGGGACGATACTCCGTCGCTGCTCCGGTATCGGGCCGTTGGTGATGAAGATTGGACAATGGCGGTAGGAATGCCCCATCCATCTGGGACAGTGGGTGTATTACATCAGGCAACGTTGCGAAACCTGGAACCTGATACTGACTATGAATACATCATTCGAGGGGACTACTACAATACGGTCTGGAGCGATGTGACGGATATTCACACCGCTCCGCCTAGGGGAGTTGCCACTGATTTTGATTTCATTTATGTGGCTGATACAGGGCTCATCGGGCGAAAAGATGGCCTTGCTACTGGAACAAAACAAGTCATCGACGAAATCGCAGCGATCAAGCCAATACTGCTGCTCGCAGGCGGAGACTATGCCTACTACAACACGGATGCTCGCTATGGAACGTTAGATAAGTCTATCGATGCCTGGTTTAATCAGATGATGCCCATTGCCATCCACACTCCCATAATGCCAACCTACGGCAATCACGAGGCTCTACTGCGGGAAAATTTTGGCCCCTGGGTACAGCGATTTGCAACGCCGGAAGGATTTGATCACCGCCGAAACTATTCCTTTGATGTAAGCAACGTCCACTTTGTTTCCATTTTTGCGATTTATGAGGAGCAGGGGCTGACTCCCGAGGCATTGGCATGGATTGAGCAAGATATCGTCGCGGCCCAGGAGTCTGGACAACAATGGATAATCCCCTTCATGCATGTTTCTCCCTTTGCCGAGGGCAAGAGCCATCCATCAAACCTGGCACTGCGAGAACAGCTCGGCCCTTTATTTGAACGGCTGGGAGTCAAGGTTGTCTTAACGGCCCATGACCAAGCCTATGAGCGCACGTATCCGCTTAGGGATGTACCTGAGACAAATCAGCCGACCTCCGATTCAAAAAGTTGCTACACGATGGATGACGGAGTCACCTGGGTGAAAGCGAGTCCAGGCGGCAAAAAAAGCAATAAGAGTAATGACTTTTCGATTTTCGAGAATCCACCTTCACCGTGGGTTGCGTTCCGAGACAACACAGTTCACGTATTCACACACCTGACGGTATCGGCGGCTGGTATGTTGACGGTCGAAACCTATGGGCTGGAAGGAAATGGTGATCCGGCAACTGTCATTGATTTGTTTTCCTATTCTCAGGAGGGAGGCTGCACATAGCCTGGCGGCCAAGGGTGGAGCTGCTATTTGCCAATATTGTCTGAGCAAACACGATTTTTAAGAGAAGATCACCATGTACAATGCGGAGTGCAATTCGAACCCGAGTTCAACTTCTAATTCTGTTACCCAGGAGGCAACGGTGAGAGAACCCTTTGCGCTGGAGGCTGCCGTACCAGAGGTATCGGTGATCATGCCGTCTTACAATACGGCACGCTATATCAGAAAAGCTCTCGAATCTGTCCTGAGTCAGACTGTAACAAATCTGGAGGTTATCGTTGTTGATGATGCCTCGACCGATGATAGCGTGGCGATCGCCCAACAGGTTGCCGACCCTCGGGTTACCATTATTCCCCTAGCTCAGAACGGAGGGGCTGCCGTTGCTCGCAATCATGCGTTGAATGTTGCCCAAGGGCAGTGGATTGCAATTCTAGACTCCGATGACTGGTACGCCCCCGATCGCCTCGAAACCCTACTTCGCCTTGCGAAAGATCATGAAGCTGACGTGATAGCAGACGACCTGTACTACGTATCGGACGAGAAAGATGTCCCCTGGACGACCCATCTCCGCCGCAGCGGAGAATCCATTCTAGAGCCTACTCTCATCAGCCCTGAACGCTATGTCAGCAGTGACATCCCCGGTCAGCCAGGATTGCATCTAGGCTTCTCGAAACCACTCATGAGCCGCACCTTCTTAGAGCGACACAGCATTCGCTATGATGATGAGATCCGTTTGGGGCAGGATTTCTTTATCTATCTCAAGTGTGTAGCCCACGGCGCTCGATTTTTGCTGTATCCAAAAGCCTACTACTTTTATCGGGTTCGCCCGGATTCACTCGTGTCCAAAAGCCAGCTTGAGCGATTGAACCAAGCCTGCGAGGGCATGGCTCACCTTCTGAACGAAGAGTATGTGAGGCGATCGCCCTCGCTCGTTGATGCCCTCTCCTACAAACTTCGGATATCCCAACGGCTACGGGCCTACTACTACGTGGTTGAACCTCTCAAGCAAAAGCGCCTGGTCAGTGCCATAGGAGCAATGCTTCGTCATCCTTATTTCTTTGTTCATTTACTTCGTCAAATGCCTGATATTCTGTGGACACGGATTCGATACTATCTGCTGGGTAATACGTCTGCCTTTGACCCACGGCAGAACGGCATGCCTCCCCGCAGCGATGGCTGGCAGGCACCGGAAGGCCCGATGCTATAAGTCCTTGCTATTGGTCGGCACACCTGACCATACATGAAGAGCCGATGCAGAATGAATTACCAATCATTGCCCCTAGGGGCATCCCCTAGAGATAGGGTGCCTCAGGCCAATGTGTGAATAGTTTTGCCAGACTTCTTCGTCACTTATTGAAGGCACAACGGAGGTTATTGATGGACGCAGTTGCCGAACATACGGATTCAAACCAGAATGCAATCACGGATTGCCTGGATCCCATCTTTGTATTGGGCATCATGCCCCGCTGCGGCACCAACTTCTTCTACAACTTGCTGTGCCTTCATCCCCACTGCTATGGCGTATCGTTGAGAGATATGCCTGAAGATACGCTGTTGTTTAATGCAGATTTGCTACGCCGCTACACGAATACAGTTTCCAGCTTTTGGAGCCGTCATGGGTTGCGGGGAAAAGATGACCCCGTTCGCCAGCAGCATAATCAGGAACTGACCAACACTCTCTTTGAATCCCTTGGCGAGGGGCTGTTGTCCTATCTCTCGCGCCTCAATCCTGATGCGGGTCGCAAACCCCTCGTCACGCGAACTCCGTTTGTGCGGAATGTGAAGCACGTATTTCACCTGTTTCCCCGAGCTCGGGTCGTGATTCTCGTGCGGGATGGCCGTGCCGTTGTGGAGTCGAATGCAAAGTCTTTTGGCGTCTCTTATGAGGTCGGAATGCATCGGTGGGCCGATGCTGCTCAGGAAATCATTGAATTTGACCAGATGTTCCGAGGGAGTGGCAAGCGCTATCGCATTGTTCGGTATGAGGACTTACTAGATCACCTGGAAACTGAAATGACCTCTATTTTGGAGTTTCTGGAGCTTGATGCCAGTGCCTATGATTTCACTACGGCGTGTCATTTGCCCGTTTTCGGCTCCTCAGAGAATTATGCTGACGTTCAGAACTCTGGTGTAGACGATCCCCACGGTACCGGCTGGAAAGTGGTTCAAAAAGATCAAAGTTTTAATCCTAAAACACGCTGGAGCCATTGGAGCCAAGCCCTGCACCACCGCTTCAACTGGATCGCAGGGGATATGATGATGCACTTTAACTACGACACCAGCGATGAACCTGTCCATACTCGACGGAGTGATCTGCGGAACCGAATTTTAGATGCTAAATGGGCGATCGCCGATCGCTCGATGGCTGCTATCTATGAATTAGAACGCAAGCTTTATGCCTTCTATCTTGTCAAGCGCCGGTATAGAGCGCTCAAAATGGAAGACAAACACCGCTCACATTGGGTGGGATAAGTGCCGATCTACGATTAATTCCCCATCTATTTTTTTGGGAACATTCCTCTAGCACGGGTCTCCCCCTTCCCTCCTCCCTCCCCATCTCCCTCCCTCACCTACCTACTTACTTATGCCTGGGGCGTTTCTCTCAAAGCTACTTCAAAAAGGCATCGCCAAACTTCGGCAACCCGGCATTGGCAGCACCCTGGTTCGAGGTTCCGGGATTGTTTTTCTCAGTCAGGGCATTGGGGCTGGGTTGGGCTATGTGCTGCAAATTTGTCTGGCACGATGGATGGGGGCTGACGAATACGGGTTTTATATTTATGTGCTTGCCTGGGGCATGTTGGGTGCAATGTTTTCAGCGTTGGGATTGGGGCCAGGGCTATTACGGTTTGTGCCTGAATATCGCACAAAAAGCGATGATGCCCGCCTCAAGGGCGTTGTTCAGGGAAGTGTTCGGCTTGCCCTCGTTGTTAGCATAAGCATCGCCCTGATCGGTAGTGGAACCGCGTGGTGGCTTAGCCGTACCCAATCCATTGATCAGCTTACCGCTATCATCATCGGCTTTTGGATGCTGCCTTTTTTGGTCATCAATACGCTGACCATCAACATGCTTCGAGGAGTGCGGAAAATTGCGGCGGCCTATGTGCCGTCTCAGATTCTACGCCCTGCCATTATTCTCCTCGGAACCTTTGGCCTCTATCTTGGGGCTGGCCGACAACAGGTCAGCAGCGCAGCAGTTTTAGGCTGCACGATATTAGCGCTGTTTGTGGTGGAACTCATCGCCAGTTGGTCAGTCCATCGGCATCTCCCCCTAGGCAAGGGGTCAAAGCCTGCTATCTATGAAATGCGGGGATGGCTGCGGGTCTCTTTGCCTCTGCTGCTTATCGGCAGTTTTGTGAAAATTCTCAGGCAAACGGATGTGCTGATGATTGGGATGTTGCTGACTCCCAGCGATGTGGCGTTTTATAATGCGGCTGCAAAAACCTCGAATCTGGCAAGTTTCGCCCTGTCATCGGTGAATGGCATCGCTGCGCCGATGATTGCTGGAACCTACGCCGAGGGCAGCACGCCAAAGATGCAGCACCTGATGACCCGAGTAACGCAGTTAATTATGGTGCCGTCCCTTCTGATTACTGTGGGCGTTGTTCTGGTGTCGCGCCTCGTCCTGGGCACGTTTGGCTCCGATTTCTTACAGGCTCAGACCGCGTTAATTATTTTGGCGATCGCCCAATTTGTTCGCGCGACCACGGGGCCAGTCGGCTACCTGCTTGAACTGACAGGCTACCAGGATGAGAGTGCAAGGGTTCGCGGCATCAGCGCCGTTGTGAATATCGGATTCAACATCATTGGCATTACCTTCTTCGGCATCACCGGAGCGGCGATCGCCACGGCTCTCTCCATCATCCTTGAGCGGCTATGGATTGATTCCCTAGTCAAAAAGCATATTCAAATTAACGCCTCTGTCTTTTCCCAAGCTCAGGCTTTCATCACTCAAAAAGTCTTCAGAAATGCGAATCCCTATGCCCCTGAGCCCCCCAACCAAGATGCCCCCGACGCAAGGCTTCCCGACGATAGGGCCCCCAACGATAGAGCCCCCGACGATAGGGCCCCCAACGATAG
>CAYXJG010000209.1:0-9351 GCA_964465285.1 uncultured bacterium | reverse complement strand
CGGATCGCTGTACGACTTGGCAAGTTTCACGAAGAAACAGGAATTTGGGGCGCGCGGAGCGCGCCCCAAATTCCTGTTTCTTCGTTGTGAATTTTGAGAACTTTGCCAAGTCGTGATCGCTGTACAGGAGGCATTCACTTAATAAAGATATAAGTAAGTGCGCACAATTAATCATAGACCCGTAAACCCCGCGCCGCCTCTGCACAGGCGGCGCGGGGTGCTGTATCTGAGTTTATAATAGTGCCAAGTGCTTGCAAATAGTTTTCTTAGCAAAGAGAATTAAATAACTTCAACCAAATTTTGTTGGGGCGGCGCGACAATGCCGCGCCGCTCCAACAAGATTCGATTTTATTTAATCTTCGTTCCTTGCCAATACTTTGAAGATTTGAATACGGGCGACTTTTTACGGGAAATGCCAGAGTTAGTCTGGGCATAATGAGAAGTACGAAATGCAACACACATAAGCCCCCCGCACTGAGAAAATCACTGTTTTAGTTGAGAAGGCACAAAAGCGTGACTCAAGCCCGACAAATTGTAATTGGAGATGTGCATGGTCATTATGATGGCCTGATGCGCTTGATTGAAGCGATCGCCCCTACCTCTGACGACGGAATTTATTTCTTGGGAGATTTGATTGACCGGGGTGCAAAAAGTGCTCAAGTGCTCGATTTTGTAAAACGCAGTGGATACGTCAGCCTTTTGGGCAACCACGAACAAATGTTGCTTGAGGCATTTCCTGGGGGCAAAGTTTCAACTCCGGCACTCCAGGCATGGCTTTACAGTGGTGGGCAGTCCACCGTATCTAGCTATGACAAGCCAGAACATCTCCTCGAAAAACTAGACTGGATTCGCACGTTTCCGACCCATGTTGATTTAGGCGACATTTGGCTTGTCCATGCTGGCGTTCATCCTGGTCTTTCACTCCAAGAGCAAACCTCCCACGAGTTCTGCTGGATTCGTGACGTTTTCCACAGTACGATCACGCCCTATTTTGACGATAAACTCATCATTACAGGACACACCATCACGTTTACGCTGCCCAACGTTTCCCCTGGACAGATTGCAAAAGGGCAGGGCTGGCTAGATATTGATACTGGAGCCTACCATCCTAAAAGTGGATGGCTGACGGCCTATGACGCTACAAACGAACTCATCTACCAGGTCAATGTATTTGGTCACAGTTCTCGCATGCTTCACCTCGAAGACGCAGTCACTGAAGTAAAGCCATCACAAATCCGTGTACGCAAACAACTGAGCTATCTCTAGCAGTGGGCCACCTAGTCTAAAAATTAGCGTAAACCCCAAAGCCCGCCCCAATTAATGAACCTCTTAGGGATCTGCGGCTAAATAAAGGTACCGGAGGAGAGGAGCGGCGGGCGCAGCCCGCCGCTCCTCTCCTTATTTTCTTGAAAGTTTCTTAATGCGGTGTAGGATTGCGAACAAACAATACAGAATGATTCTGCGGGTAAACTCTTGTATAGAATGGGCGTTAATTTTTGTTTCCGCATAAACACTCCATTCTCAATATGAATTGAGATGCTAATATTTCGTTGACTGCGCTTGAGGGTTTGCCGTGATACAGACTGCCACTTTAACACTCCAACCACCTTTGCAGCAGGTGTCTGACAGCAGCCGATTACGGTTGTTCTCGGGTTCAGCGAACACAGTTCTTGCCAAGGAAGTTGCTCGCTACTTAGGTATGGATTTGGGGCCAATGGTCAGGAAGCGATTTGCTGACGGAGAGCTGTATATTCAAATTCAGGAATCTATCCGTGGGTGTGACGTTTATCTCATCCAACCGAGCTGCCATCCTGTCAATGATCACCTGATGGAATTGCTGATCATGATTGATGCCTGTCGGCGTGCGTCTGCTCGCCAAATTACGGCAGTCATTCCGTATTATGGCTATGCTCGCGCTGATCGTAAAACCGCAGGCCGGGAGTCTATTACGGCAAAGCTGGTTGCGAATTTAATTACCCAGGCAGGGGCAAATCGCGTCTTGGCGATGGATTTGCACTCTGCTCAAATTCAAGGGTACTTTGATATTCCCTTTGATCACGTCTACGGTTCTCCAGTGATTCTTCAATATCTGGAGAGCAAAAATCTTTCTGATATTGTAGTGGTCTCGCCTGATGTGGGTGGCGTGGCCCGTGCCCGTGCCTTTGCAAAGAAGCTGAATGATGCTCCCCTCGCCATTATTGATAAGCGGCGGCAAGCGCATAATGTAGCAGAAGTCATGAACGTTATTGGTGACGTAAAAGGGAAAACTGCAATCCTTGTCGATGACATGATTGATACAGCGGGCACGATCTGTGAAGGGGCAAAACTGTTACGCCAAGAGGGTGCAAAGGAGGTTTATGCATGTGCAATCCATGCAGTATTCTCTCCACCTGCGGTTGATCGGCTATCCAGCGGCCTCTTTGAAGAGGTCATTGTCACCAATACGATTCCTGCGCTAGAGTCCAAGAACTTCAGGCAACTGACAGTACTTTCCGTAGCAAATCTTTTGGGTGAAACCATCTGGCGCATTCACGAAGACAGCTCAGTCAGCAGTATGTTTCGATAAGATATCCCACGGATTGACATCATTGGATTGACATCATTGGATTGACATTATTTGGATTGACATTATCGGATTGACATTATTGGATTGACATCATCGGATTGAGATCAGAAAAAGCATGGACGGCGTCTACGCTTCTCTCATGAATTGGATGAAGCATGAGTCTATGTACTGACACGACTTGGCAAGTTTCACGCAAAAGTAGGGATTTGGGGGCGCTCTGCACCCCCAAATCCCTACTTTTGCGTTGTGAATTTGAGAACGCTGTCAAGCCGTGTATTCGTCGCACTGATGGGTTTGATGCTGTTGATCAGCAGCCTAAGTCATGGAGGGCATGAATCTCCTGGGTGCAGCGCTGGGTGACAGCTTCCAGCATATTTCGGTTGGTGGAGGGTGGAGGATCAAGCGGAATGCCAATGCGAACAGTTACCGGAACAGGTTTGGGCAAGAAGCTGCCCTTTTTGACAATTTTTTCAGTTCCCCAAAGGCTGACAGGTAGCAGCGGCACTTGAGCTTTTGCCGCAATCAATGCTGCACCTAGCTTGGGCGATGAAATTCTACCGTCAGGAGAGCGGGTGCCCTGGAGAAAGATGCCGACGGCCCATCCATCTTCTAATTTGTTTAATGCCGCTCGAATTGCGCTGCGATCGCCCATGCCTCGCTTCACCGGATAGGCTCCATACAGTTCAATCGCCTGTTTCAGTACAGGAACATGAAATAACTCTTCCTTTGCCATATAAGACACTGGACGGCCAACACAGTTTGACAGAATGGGGGGATCAAAATCGCTAGCATGATTGCTGACGACAATCAGCGGGCCTTGCTTTGGAACGTGGTCAGTGCCGTAAATTTTGCCACGAAAATAGGTGTAGAGCATCGGGCTGACGACCGACCACTTAAACAAGCGATAGAGCAGGAGGCTGGCCTGGGGTTCTCGGTCACATGGCATAGGGCTAGCAAGCCTCTGGCAAATCAGCAACAGAGCGAATATTTCTCAAGTTCAGTCCTGAGCAGGTGCGCTTAATAAGACCTGTCAGCACGTTGCCTGGTCCGACTTCCATGACGGTGCCGATGCCTTCCTCGGATAGCCGCAGTGAAATTTCCCGCCATCGCACAGAACCTGTCATCTGGCGCTTCAATCGCTCTTTTAGCAGAGCGGCATCCGTCGCGGGTGATGGTTCCACATTAGAGAGTACGGGAATGATTGCATCATGGAATGTCACGGAGTCCAGGATGGCTCCGTATTCCTCAGACGCTTCTGCCATGAGGTGAGAATGGAAGGCCCCGCTGACATTCAAGGGCACTTTGCGTTTGGCTTTAAGGGTATCCATAACAAACTTAACGGCATCGGACGTCCCCGAAATCACGACCTGTCCAGGGTTATTGTCGTTCGCTAAAACAACGTCTTCGGTTTCTTGAATCAGGGCATCCAGAGCATTTCGGTCAAACCCCATGAGAGCTGCCATCATTCCGTCGGAGGTGTTATCCATCAGTTCTGCGCGTCGCTTTACCAACCGCAGCCCCGCTTCAAAGTCAAATACCTGAGCGCGGTAGAGGGCGACATATTCTCCCAGGCTGTGACCTGCAACTAAATCAGGGATGCCGAGGCGATCGCCCAACAAGTCTGCCAAGATGCTCTCAACCACGTATAGGCAGGGTTGGGTGTACAGCGTGTGGGATACCTTATCATCATCGCTCTGGCACACGTCGGGCACTGACCAGCCCAGCACTCCTTCAGCAACCTGAAACTTTTCGGCTGCCACGTCAATCCCTAGCAAATCGGTTCCCATGCCGACCGACTGTGAGCCCTGCCCTGGAAATACCCATGCCGTTTTTGCCATTGCTCCCCGCTTCTTCTCCTCAGAAATGTCCCCACTGGAAAATGGTTGCTCCCCAGGTCAACCCTGCCCCAAAACCAGCAGCAGCAATTGTATCACCTGGCTTGACCTTTCCGGCACGGACATACTCGTCGAGGGCAAGGGGAATCGAGGCTGCGGAAGTATTGCCGTGCTGAGCCATGTTGCTAATCACTTTCTCTGGCGGAATTTTCAGCCGCTGAGCAACGGCGTCTAAAATTCGCTGGTTTGCTTGGTGCAGCAGGAGCCAGTCCACGTCCTCGGCGGTGAGATTAGCACGAAAGAGCGCCTTTTCAATCACTTCGGGCACCTGGCGCACTGCAAAGCGATACACTTCCTGGCCGTTCATGGCGATGGGGCTAAAGGTGCCCTGAGTGACGGTGATGGTGTCTAGCAGCCCACGGGACTCGCCTCCATAGGCCAGCGTAAGGCAGCCGTTTTGGGTGCCGTCAGAGCGGAGGTCAAACCCCAGGAGGCGATCGCCCTGATTTGCCCGCATCACCACGGCTCCAGCCCCGTCTCCAAACAGGACGCAGGTGCGGCGATCGCCCCAGTCTACCCAACGGGACAGAACATCGCCACCAATCACCAGCACCGTTTGATATGCCCCGGTACGAATGAACTGGGCCGCCGTCGCCATTGAAAATACAAAGCCTGAGCAGGCTGCCGTCAGGTCAAAAGCAACTGCCTTTTGTGCTCCCAGAAGGGACTGTACTTTGCTGGCGCTGCCAAATAAATCATCCGGGGTAGACGTTGCAAGGATGATGAGATCCACACCTCGGGCCTCTACCTCCGCCATGGCTAACGCTTGTTTTGCGGCTTGACCGGCAAGGGACACCAGCGTTTCCGACTCTCCGGCAATTTGCCGCTCTCGAATGCCCGTGCGCGTCGAGATCCACTCGTCCGTGGTATCGACAATGCGGCTCATGCCTGCGTTGTCTAGTGATGTCGTTGGAACCGCTGAACCACAGCCGATGATGGCGACTCCCGTATCCATTGATTGCAACATTATTCTCCGTCGGTGGCGATCGCAGTAGCTTTTTGATATTGCGATTGAATCTGCTCCGTTACCTTACGGTCAACAGCTTCTTTTGCCAACCGGATCGCGTTAAAGATGGATGGAGCCTGAGAACTGCCGTGGCTGATGATGCAGATGCCTGCTACCCCCAACAGCAGTCCGCCGCCATGCTCGGCATGGTCAATTCTCTGAGCGATGCGGCGCAGATTAGGCTTCAACATACCCACGCCCAGCTTCCCACGAATGCCTTGGGGCAACTCCTCCCGCAGAATCTGCAGCAGCACTTCACCAATGGCTTCTGCAAACTTCAGCAAAACGTTTCCCACAAACCCATCGCATACCACGACATCGAAAGCGCCGGATAGAACATCCCGCCCCTCCGCATTACCGACGAAGGAAATGCACGGGTTTTTTGCTAGAAGGCGATGAGCTTGCAGCGCTAGCTCATCGCCTTTGGAGGACTCCTCGCCAATATTGAGTAACCCAACCTGAGGGTCATCCACTCCCATAACGCCGCGAGAGTAAATTGTTCCCATCATGGCAAACTGGTCGAGATATTTTGGCCGACAATCTACGTTCGCGCCAACATCAAGAATCAATACTGACTTTTCTGCGACCATCGTCGGCAATACAGCGCCGATGGCAGGACGGTCAATCCCCTTGATTCGCCCTAGCCGAAGAAGTGCCGACGCCATTGCCGCACCCGAGTGCCCTGCTGACACCACTGCATCAGCACGACCTTTTTTCACCAAATCCATAGCCACATTAATCGAAGCATTGGGCTTCTTACGAATGCCTGTCAGTGGCTCTTCGTGCATCTCCACTAAGCCATCCGACGCGACAATCTCTATATCGGCGTTTGGATGATGCCGTTCAAGAGAAGTCTGAACCTGATCAGGATTGCCAACGAGAAGAATTTCGACATCTAACTCTTCCCGCGCTCGTACAGCGCCAGCAACAATCTCTTCGGGAGCGTGATCTCCTCCCATTACGTCAATCGCAATCCGTGCTTGAGTTGACCCCATTTGATGTTTCTGAAAAACCTACAGAATTTTATCAGATGGAACCCGACCCAAAACAGTGATCATGTCCTATTCCATCTCTCCAGGTTCAATTATGCGCTGAAATAGATACCCTGTGCCACGGGCTGTCAAAATTAACTCTGGATTGCTAGGGTCTTCTTCGAGCTTTGCCCGCAGGCGAGAGATATGGACATCCACGACACGGGTATCTACGTGGCGTTCTGGGGTATATCCCCACACTTCCTGCAAAATTTCAGAGCGAGAAAAAGGCTCTCCCGATTTTCCTACCAGCAGTTCCAGCAAGCTGAATTCCATTCCTGTGAGGCGAATACGTTCGCCCCCTTTGTAGACTTGACGCTTATTTGTATCAATTCGTAAACTTCCGACCTGGATAATGCCAGAACTGGGGATTCCCGTGCTGCCAGCTTTGTCAACCCGACGGAGAACCGAGCGAATACGGGCTTCCAACTCCTTTGGCGAGAAGGGCTTGACCACGTAATCATCAGCCCCCAACTCTAGTCCTGTGATGCGGTCAGCGACATCTCCTAACGCAGTCAACATGATAATGGGGACATCAGACTCTTTGCGAAGCTCTTGGCATACGCCGTAGCCATCCAGCTTGGGCATCATTACGTCTAACACCACCAGGTCAGGGGCCGAGTCACGGAAGGTATCCAGCGCTTCTTCTCCGTCTGCAGCCGTTACGACATCGTAGCCAATCATAGATAACCGCGTTTCAAGAATACGCCGGATACTGGCCTCGTCATCCACGACAAGTATTTTTTCTTTCTGATTTTCCAACGGTCTCAATACTCCTCAAACGTCACGATGATTAAAAGTAAATCCAGTTTTTGATTCCTTAACTTTTATGCTGTATTCATGCTTTATGACTAAAATAATACTCGAATTTTTCTAAGTTTGAATGGCTCAGTCCCTTTTCCGAAGTACATTACAGGGTTTCTTAAGCTTTATATAGCAAGTGATTTTTGTTAACGCTAAATTGTAGATTAACTTAACAGTTTTTAATGTGTCTAAATGTTAACAAGTGCTAATCTTTGAATAATGGCTAAATCTCGCGCTCAATATGTTTGTCGGGAATGTGGGGCGGAGTCGCCCCAGTTTTTTGGTAAGTGTCCCTTCTGCGGAAGCTGGAACTCTATGGTCGAGGAGTTGGTGTCTGCGGCTTCCTCTGGACGGACTGGCAGCCCCAGTGGCGGGCGATCGCCCCTCTCCTCTTCCCGCGCCCCAAGCCATCGGCAGCCCCTAGTGTCTCGCACCATTAACGAAATTTCTGATCATCCCCAGGCGCGTCTTTCCTCTGGCTATGGGGAGCTAGATCGGGTGCTGGGCGGCGGCATTGTGCCGGGGTCGCTGGTGCTGATTGGTGGCGATCCAGGCATCGGTAAATCGACCCTATTGCTCCAGGTGGCGAATCGGCTAGCGCAGAATTTCCCAATTCTCTACGTTTGTGCAGAAGAGTCGGGGCAGCAGGTGAAGCTGCGATCGCACCGCCTCGGCATTGGAGCGGCCAATCAGGCTCACCAGAATCTGAAGACGACCAAGAACGGGAAACGAAACAGCGCTAGAGCGCCAGAAAGCTCAACTGACTCCTCCCTTTCCCCCTCTTCCTCTTCCCTTCCTCATAACGACGATACGGTCACAAAAGGCTCTATCGGCAATGACTTATACCTTTTGCCGGAAACTGACCTAGAGGTCGTGCTGGCGGAACTCGAGTCCCTGCGGCCTCAGGTTGCTGTTATCGATAGTATTCAGGCGCTTTACTTGTCTGCCCTCAGCTCTGCGCCAGGGTCGGTGTCCCAGGTGCGGGAATGCACCTCAGCGCTGATGCGGGTGGCGAAGCGAGCGAATATCACCTTGCTTATCGTAGGGCATGTGACCAAGGAAGGGGCGATCGCCGGGCCAAAGGTGCTGGAGCATTTGGTAGACACAGTGTTGTACTTTGAGGGCGATCGCTTTGCCAGCCATCGTCTGTTGCGGTCGGTGAAAAACCGATTTGGGGCGACCCAGGAGCTGGGTGTCTTCGAGATGGCAGACCGGGGCTTGAGCGAAGTGCTGAATCCCTCGGAACTCTTCCTGGGCAACCGGGACGAACTGGCACCGGGCGTCGCCACTATCGTCGCCTGTGAGGGCACCCGTCCCCTGCTGGTGGAACTGCAAGCCCTAGTGAGTCCCACCAGCTATGCCTCGCCTCGCCGCTCTACCACAGGCATTGAGTACAATCGCCTGCTGCAAATTCTCGCCGTGCTGGAAAAACGGGTGGGCATTCCCCTCTCGAAACTGGATGCCTATGTCGCTTCCTCTGGGGGACTGAACGTGGGGGAACCTGCGGCAGACTTGGGGGTGGCGATCGCTGTTGTTGCCAGCTTTCGTGATCGGGTGGTCGATCCGGGCATGGTGCTCATCGGCGAAGTGGGACTGGGGGGACAGGTGCGCCCTGTATCCCAGATGGAAATGCGCCTCAAGGAAGCGGCAAAGCTGGGCTTTAAGCAGGCGATTATCCCTGCCTCTCAAAACTTAGGGAATTTAGGGTTAGAACTCTTTCCGGTGAAGCGGGTGGTGGATGCCATTGGGTTGGCGATCGCCCGATAACGGGATACCCCAACTCTCACATTTCATTTCACAAATCACTTAGGAACGCTATATGAGATTGGCAGTACCTAAAACGGTAATGCTCAAGGTCAGGGTATAGCCCAGAAATGGCTGTCAATCACGACTTGGCAAGTTTCACGCAAAAATAGGGGTTTGGCGCGCGCGGAGCGCGCGCCAAACCCCTATTTTTGCGTGATGAATTTGAGAACTTTGCCAAGTCGTGTGTCAATCATTGCGGATGAACAATGCGGATGAACAATGCGGATGAACAATGCGGATGAA
>CAYXJG010000208.1:5025-9416 GCA_964465285.1 uncultured bacterium | reverse complement strand
GAAGCATGAGTTACCAGGCATGAGTTACCAGGCATGAGTTACCAGGCATGAGTTATGAAGCACGAGCTAACCAGTGGAAAAGCTCTATTTAGAGAACCTTAATTTACAGACCATTTTTCAGTACGTCAGCTCAAACTCAATTCCTCAAACTCAATTCAAGGTCTCAAAACTTGTTTCACAGCTCAAATGTATTAACTTTGCTTAACACAATTGCAGAACAGTAGAAATGTCGCTTGATGGAAAAATGTCGCTTGATGGTGGAGGAATTAATTTGTTAAACACTTACAACGTCGCTATTTTAGGCGCTACGGGTGCCGTTGGCACCGAGCTTTTGTTATTGCTAGAGGAACGTCAGTTTCCAGCGTCTAGCATTAAATTGCTGTCGTCGCCTCGCTCAGCAGGAAAAACGATGCCCTATCAGGGAAAGTCAATCACTGTGGAGGCAGTGGGCGATCGCTCCTTTGAGGATGTCGATATCGTTCTGGCGTCTGCAGGTGGCTCCGTATCAAAGCAGTGGGCCTCTCAGATTGTTGAGGCTGGAGCCGTTATGATCGACAACTCCAGTGCTTTTCGTATGGCCCCCCACGTTCCCCTCATCGTTCCTGAGATTAATCCTGATGCTGCAAAGCAGCATCAGGGCATCATTGCGAACCCGAACTGCACGACTATCATCATGGCGATAGCAGTGTGGCCCCTGCACCAGATTGCCCCCGTTCGAAGGATTCTGGCCGCTACTTACCAATCTGCCAGTGGCGCAGGAGCACGGGCAATGGACGAGGTAAAAGCTCAGGCTCAAGCTATCTTGAACGGGGAAGAGCCTCCGATAGACTCATTTCCTTATCCTCTGGCGTTTAATTTGTTTCCTCACAACTCTCCCCTGAATGAGGAAGGCTACTGCCAGGAAGAGATGAAAATGGTAAATGAGACTCGCAAGATTTTTGGTGTACCAGACTTGCGGGTAAAAGCGACCTGCATCCGTGTTCCCGTCCTTCGTGCCCATTCTGAAGCAGTGACCCTGGAGTTCGATAAACCTTTTCGGGTAGCCATGGCGAAGGATATCTTGAAGCAAGCACCAGGGATTACCGTAGTTGATGACTGGGAACATAACTATTTCCCAATGCCTGTGGATGCAAGTGGCAAGGACGATGTGCTGGTAGGGCGCATTCGCGACGATATTTCCAATCCATGTGGTTTGGAGCTATGGTTATGCGGTGACCAGATTCGGAAAGGCGCAGCGCTCAACGCTGTTCAAATCGCGGAACTGCTGGTATCACGTGGCTGGGTTCGAGGTGCCCAGCGGCAGGCTGTTGGTACAGCTTAGTTCCCCTTGTCAGTACCGCATGCGTTAGATCGAATCATTTACGCCTCAAGGAGTTGTAGAATTTGGCTAACTTTGGACGAGTGCTCACGGCAATGATTACGCCATTCAATCAAGAGGGTGGTGTTGATTATGCAGTCGCAGAAAAGCTAGCGGATTATCTAGTCGAGCACGGCACGGATGCTCTTGTCTTATGTGGGACGACGGGTGAATCGCCGACCCTGACATGGGACGAAGAGTATGAACTTTTTCAAGTTGTTCAAAGCAGCGTCGGGGGGAGAGCTAAAATTATCGCAGGAACAGGGTCTAACTCGACCCATGAAGCGATTGAAGCCACTCAGAAAGCATGTAAGCTAGGATTAGATGGAACCCTTCAGGTAGTGCCCTATTACAATAAGCCCACTCAGGAGGGGTTATATCAGCATTTCGCGGCGATCGCCCATGCTTGCCCCGACGTGCCTGTTGTTCTGTACAACGTTCCAGGACGTACAAGCCGAAACCTTGAGCCAGAAACCGTCGCTCGGTTGGCAACGATTGAAAATGTAGTGTCTATCAAGGAAGCCAGCGGCAAACTTGACCAAGTGAGCGAGATCCGACGACTGACTCCCCACGACTTCACCATCTACTCTGGAGATGACGCGCTGACTCTCCCAGTATTGGCCGTGGGCGGCGTGGGTGTTGTTAGTGTTGCTAGCCACATCGCAGGGCCGCGTATTCAGCACATGATTCAATCCTATGAATCTGGGCAAGTCGCTGAGGCTGCACACACTCATATTTCTCTGTTTCCACTCTTTAAGGCTTTATTCATTGAAACAAATCCTGTCCCTGTTAAAGCAGCACTCCAGCTACGTGGGTGGAATGTGGGCAAGCCACGACTCCCCCTTGCACCCATCTCATCCTATGCAGAAAAGACGCTTAGACAAGTCTTAGATGAATTTGATCTTGCAACAGCGTCATAATGCTTTAACTCGGTGGCGATTGATGGGGTTACTTTCGTCCGCTGAATTTGAGTTTACAAGTTCGGTCTTCTGAGTAGCCTTTAGAACTGAACAGACTCCTTAAGCCCAGTCGCTATCGTTTTCCACCCGCTCACTGGCGGCTGAGCAGTGAACCCGGTCTCTACTCTCTTTCCGACAACTGAATATTGTGTAGGGCATCCACAAACAGGCTCACGGCCACCTATGGTCATTTAGAGTTATTCAACACATAGGGAATTTGCTTAGAATCTGTTAACGTCACAGCGCCTGACGTCTTCGGAGCACTACACCCAATGACTATTAACTTTCGATAAAAGGATACTGACTTTATGCATTCAAATGATTCATCGAACATGCTGAAGATTATTCCCCTTGGTGGATTGCACGAAATTGGCAAAAACACCTGCGTGTTTGAGTATGGTGACGAAATTGTACTGCTAGACGCCGGATTAGCCTTTCCAACTGATGGGATGCACGGCGTTAACATCGTATTGCCGGACACCACCTATCTTCGAGAAAACCGCCACAAAATCAAGGGTATGATCGTGACCCACGGGCACGAAGACCATATTGGAGGGATTGCCTTCCACCTGAAGCAGTTTGATATTCCGGTAATTTATGGCCCCCGCCTGGCCATGGCTCTGCTCCAGGGCAAGCTAGAAGAAGCAGGCGTTTCTGATCGCACTGAACTACGGACCGTTCGCCCAAGGGACATTGTGCGCATCGGAACATCCTTCTTAGTCGAATATATCCGCAATACTCACTCCATTGCAGACAGCTTTACCGTTGCAATTCATACGCCTCTGGGGGTCATCGTTCATTCTGGTGACTTCAAGGTTGACCACACACCTGTAGACGGAGAGCATTTTGATTTTCAAAAGCTGGCTGAATATGGGGAGAAGGGAGTTCTCTGCCTCATGAGCGACTCCACGAATGCTGAGGTTCCTGGCTTTACGCCCTCGGAGCGTTCCGTATTCCCCAATCTCGACCGGGTCTTTGGTAAGGCAGAGGGGCGGCTGCTTGTGACGACTTTCGCGTCGTCTGTGCACCGGGTCAATATGATTCTAGAACTAGCACAGAAGCACGGACGTATGGTTGCCGTAGTTGGGCGTTCCATGCTCAATGTAATTGCCCATGCCCGGAATCTGGGCTATGTCAAGTGCCCTGATGATCTGTTCGTGTCCTTAAATGAGGCGAAGAAGCTATCAGACAAGGGCGTTCTAATTCTCACAACGGGGTCTCAGGGAGAACCGATGGCAGCGCTCACGCGCATTGCAAACCAGGGGCATCGGCAGATTAAAATTCAAAAGGGCGATACGGTTGTCTTTTCGGCAAACCCCATTCCTGGTAATACCATCGCGGTGGTCAACACCATCGATAAGCTGATGATGCAGGGTGCAAAGGTCGTGTACGGCAAGGGGGAAGGACTGCACGTGTCTGGTCATGGTGCCCAGGAAGACCATAAGCTAATGTTAGCCATGACTCGGCCTAAGTTTTTCCTGCCTGTCCACGGCGAGCACCGTATGCTGGTTAAGCATTCCCAGACGGCTCAAAGCATGGGCATTCCTAAGGAAAACATTGTCATTATCAACAATGGCGACATTGTGGGGCTGACGAAAGAATCAATGCAAATTGTTGGGAAAGCGCCCTCGGGCATTGAGTTAGTTGACTCCTCACGCAGCGGCATGGTGCATGACCGGGTGCTGAAGGATCGTCAGAAGCTGGCAGAAGAAGGCGTGATCACCGTTGGCATGACGGTTGGCTGGGATGGGAGGCTCATCGCTGGCCCTGAGATTCATATTCGAGGCGTTGCTGTTACAGTTAATTCGGATCGCATCAAGCGGACAATTGAACGAACAATCGACAATGTACTAGGCGATCGCTGGACTGAGTTTACCCACCACTTTAAATCTGGTGAGATAGACGTGGACTGGACAAAATTGCAGGCTCAGCTAGAGTTGGATATCCGCAAGGCACTGCGGAACGACATCAAGGGCAATCCTCTGGTGGTGTTAATGCTGCAGAAGCCCGCTAAGCCTGCACCCATCGCCAATAGCAGCCAACGGCAGCCCTCAGTTGTTGCATCGTAGGTGTTG
>CAYXJG010000208.1:0-4925 GCA_964465285.1 uncultured bacterium | reverse complement strand
TGTTGCATCGTAGGTGTTGGATCATCATGTAAGCAGATGAGCACAACAGAACGGTATGAGGACATCAATCTGGAACTCCCTATCCCTGGCATTCGCCGCTTTTGCGTTTGTTCTGCTGGGTTGGGCATATGCCACCCCGCTGGCCCTAGCCCAGGACAGCGCTGTTAACTACACCCTGACTGACCTACAGTTTCGCGACTTTTCAGGCAAAGATGTTTCGGGCACGTCCTTTGCGGCAGCAGAGATGCGGGGTGCTAACTTCGAAGGGGCGGATTTAAGCGGCTGCATCTTGACTAAAGCTTCTTTTCTCCAGGCCAACCTAGCGGGAGCCGATTTTACAGAGGTCTTTGGCGATCGCGTCATTTTCAACGAGGCAAATCTAACGAACGCCATTTTTACTGATGCCATTCTCACTGGATCGGTATTTGATGAGGCTGACATCACTGGCGCTGATTTTTCTGGCGCGCTGCTTGACCGAGCCTGGATAAGCCGACTGTGCGATCGCGCTAACGGCATCAACCCATTAACAGGCATTGCGACTCGCGAGAGTTTGGGGTGTGTTCGTGACGCCAGCAGATAGGGTTCAGACATGATGAGTTCGCCCCCTATGTCGTCACTGCTAAACTCGGTTGGGCACACGATTTGGCAAAGCTCTATTTTTTCGTGAAACTTGCCAAGTCGTGTTGGGCATAGCTGGACTCGGGGACGATTTCTCGATCTAGTCAGCTACTTTTGGGGCGTCAGGGCGATCGCCCCCATCGCAAGTTTGCAACAAAATGTTTCATTTCTTAGAAGGCAGTGGCATCAGCCCCCTGGCATGAATGCCTAGAGCGATAAGGCTTTTGGTTGATCAATCCTCAGCCAACCCCCTACCCTTGCCCTCACATTTAGATCCCTGAAGCCCTGGCAAAACTGCGAAAACTTGAGAGCGCCTATGTTACATTTTTTATTACTAAGACAAGGCGCATGGTCTAATAGCAATATCTACATATGTTTACCAAACAAGTAACTGACTCCAAAGCATATCAGTGGTTTCAGGAACGGCTTGAAATTGAAGCGATTTCCGACGACATCGCCAGCAAGTACGTTCCTCCCCACGTCAATATTTTTTACTGTCTGGGTGGCATTACCCTGACATGCTTCATCATCCAGTTTGCAACTGGGTTTGCAATGACGTTTTATTACAAGCCCACTGTTACAGAAGCCTTTTCATCGGTTCAGTACTTGATGACTGAAGTTAACTTTGGCTGGCTGATTCGTTCCATCCATCGCTGGTCTGCGAGCATGATGGTCTTGATGATGATCCTGCACGTCTTCCGGGTCTACCTGACGGGTGGATTCAAAAAGCCCCGTGAATTGACCTGGGTCACTGGCGTTATCCTTGCTGTCATTACAGTGTCATTCGGTGTGACAGGCTATTCTCTCCCTTGGGATCAGGTTGGATACTGGGCGGTAAAAATTGTTTCAGGTGTTCCTGAAGCCATTCCCGTTGTTGGTACATTTATGGTTGAGCTTCTTCGTGGCGGTGCCAGCGTAGGGCAATCGACGCTGACTCGCTTCTACAGCCTTCATACGTTTGTACTGCCCTGGCTGATTGCTGTCTTCATGCTGATGCACTTCTTGATGATTCGTAAGCAAGGCATTTCTGGTCCATTGTAAGGAGATTTAAATTATGGCAACTATAAAGAAGCCGGACTTGAGTGATCCGGTATTGAGAGAAAAACTGAAGCAGGGCATGGGTCATAACTACTATGGCGAGCCTGCTTGGCCTAATGACCTGCTCTACATCTTTCCTGTCGTCATTCTGGGGACGATTGCTTGTGTTGTATCACTGGCAGTTCTAGATCCAGCGATGATTGGTGAGCCCTCTGACCCATTCGCCACCCCCCTGGAGATTCTTCCTGAGTGGTATCTTTATCCAGCATTCCAAATTCTTCGGATTGTTCCGAACAAGCTTTTGGGAATTGCTCTTCAGACTGCGATTCCTTTAGGGTTGATGATTGTTCCGTTTATTGAGAATGTGAATAAGTTTCAGAACCCGTTCCGTCGCCCTGTGGCTACAACGGTTTTCATGTTTGGTACTCTTGTAACCCTCTGGCTTGGTATTGGTGCGACCTTCCCTATTGATAAATCGTTGACTCTGGGGCTTTTCTAAGACGCGAGGATTTTGCAAGTCCCGTCGTAATTTTCCTTCAGCAGCTTTATTCAGCTTCACGACTTGGCAAGTTTCACGCAAAGATGGGGGTTTGGGGCACGCTTCGCGCGCCCCAAACCCCCATCTTTGCGTTGTGAATTTGAGAACTTTGCCAAGTCGTACAACTTACGATTTGGGGGCAGGCAACGGTAGTATTAACCACGGGGACATCACTTAGCGAGGAGCCAAGAACCCATGATGATGCGAGCACGAGACATTATGACCCGGGATGTAGTAACCATTAACGGGTCTGCGACCGTTACTGAAGCAGTGGCATTGATGAAAGAGCGAGCGCTGCGGGCCCTGATTGTTGACCGTCGCAGCGAAACCGACCCTTACGGTATCGTGACGGAAACAGACATCGTTTACAAGGTGGCAGCCTATGGCCATGATCCAAATGCTATGCGAGTGTTTGAAATCATGACCAAGCCCTGTGTTGTGATTAATCCTGATTTGGGGGTGGAATATGTAGCGCGGCTGTTTTCCATGACAGGCATTCGTCGTGCTCCGGTCATTGAGAGAAAACTGCTCGGCATTATTTCAATAACAGACATTTTGCGCCGCAGCGATTTTGTGGTGAATCCGAAGAAACTCTACATTGAAGACCAGATTGACGTAGCACGGTCTGAAGCTCGCCGCATTGCCGAAGAAAAGGGAGCAACATCTCCTGAAGCTGCGACAGCCTGGGATGTGGTTGAAGAATTGCAGGCGGCTGCGTCCCATCAGCAGGCTCAGGCAAAGGCAGCCTCCCGGAATGCCCTAGAAGACTACTGCCGAGAACATCCGGAAGCCCCTGAGTGCCGGGAATATGATGATTAAACTCATTCACCACTTCTGTCGCTCCCTGTGTACCATGAAGATGATTGTCATGCTCCTGCGAGATAGTACTGAGTGAAGCCCATGGCTCCATTAGCATTCACCCTAAGGAATACGGCACAGTGCTGCCCCCAAGCTGAACCGCTAGCATCCACTAGGTACCAGGCAGAGCAGAAACAGGTGAGGGCTGGCTATCCGCTTCAATACCAGGGGTTTACGACCTACCGCCGCTGGCGATCGCCCGCTTCTGAAACGGGGCAGTCTCCCCGAGGCGATCGGCTCAGCCGTTCCCGGTGGAACCGAATAGCGGCATCGTTGGGTGTACCAGCGATGCGTTTCAATCAGGTGCGAAAAGGCAGGCTGGAAACCAGCGATGACATCAATCGCCGTCGCCGGAGACGGTTTGCCGATGACTATCTGTTGCGGAGTAAGAAAACATCTGAGAATCAGTTTATTCGGGTTCAGCTTCGCTCCAGAAACTTTGATACCTATCTCCAGATTTTTGATGCAGAAACGGATAAACTGCTGCTGAGCAATGACGACCATCGCCACGGCAATCGCTTTACCTTCAATTCCCATCTGACCCTGGCGCTTCAGCCTGATCGCACCTATCGCATCCGGGTTACTAGCTATGGGGAGCGAGAAACAGGGCGATATACCCTGAAGAGCCGCAAGATTGCTTCTAGAAACCAAAACTTTAGCTTTGCCTATGGCGCGGGGGTAATAGACGCAAGGGCTGCCGCATCCAGGGTGCTAGACGACTTCACCCTGTCTGATGCTATTCCTGAACCGGGCAGCGCTGCCTGGAACTTGGAGCAGATCAGGGCTCCGGATGTCTGGGAGCAGGGGATTACCGGACAAGATGTTGTCGTCGCTGTCATTGATACCGGTGTGGATCTGGCTCACCCTGACCTGACTCAAAATCTCTGGCGGAATCCCGGAGAAATTGCAGGCAATGGCATCGACGATGACGGTAATGGGTTCATCGACGATGTCCAAGGCTGGGACTTTGTGGGCAATGATGAGCGTCCAGGCGATCGCAGCTATAACTTCTCGGGACATGGAACCCATGTTGCTGGCATCGTAGCTGCGGCTCAAAACGATCTGGGCATCACCGGCGTTGCTCCAGATGCCCAGATTATGCCTGTTCGAGTGCTGGATCGGAATGGTTCCGGCACAGCGCGGGATGTGGCAAAGGGCATTCACTATGCGGCTGCCAATGGTGCAGATGTCATTAACCTGAGCCTGGGGAGTGCTGCTGGCAGCACTCCTAACCGTCGGTTGCGGAGGGCGCTGAAGTTTGCCCGGAGGCAAGGGGTGACCGTGGCGATCGCCGCTGGCAACGAGCGAGAAACGCTGGGGGCTAAGCGGTCAGGAGAACCTGCGTTTTGGGCTGCAACCCGGGACGCCGGTATTGCTGTGGGGGCAATCGACCGAAAGCGCACCATTGCTCCCTTTTCCAACCCAACTGGAAATCGCTCTAGAATGAATTTTATAGTGGCACCAGGGGTTCGAGTCGAATCCTTGGCACCAACCTGGACTCGCAGGCGGTTGGGCATTTCTTTGGAGACCCGTACCTTGAGTGGAACGTCGATGGCAACGCCCCATGTGGCAGGGGCGATCGCCCTGATGCTGAGTGCCAACCCTGACCTAACTCCCCCCCAGATCGCTCAGATTTTGGCAGAAACTGCAAGCACCGAAGACCTAACCGCTATTTAGCCTACCCAGGGTGGGGAACCTTGAATCATTAGCAAGTGAGTGGCGCGCAACGCGCGCCATACCAACTCAGCAACTCAGCAATGTTCCCTTGGCGAGCTCCCGTTCCAAAGTTGGATTTGACTGAATAACAACTATTTTTTCCACACGATTTGGCAAAGTTCTCAAATTCACAACGAAAAAATAAGAGTTTGGGGCG
>CAYXJG010000207.1:0-9431 GCA_964465285.1 uncultured bacterium | reverse complement strand
CGCTGAGCGCGCCCCAAACCCCTATTTTTGCGTTGTGAATTTGAGAACTTTGCCAGGTCGTGTAGTGCTACACAAGCAATGATGCATTGTAGTAATGGATAAAATACCAGATCGCACCAATGTGATTTTCCACTGATTTTGAGAAGGATAAGGTTTTTCGGACTAGTCGAGACACGCGTTGCCTCAACGTGTTGTTAAAGCGCTCGATATAGCTAGTCTTGCCGGTTTCTTTCCCAACCGCTCAATGACGCTTGCTCAGTAGGAGTGCCGCATAGGCTGCCCAAAAATCGGTGTAAGCAATGGCACATTGACGATAAACCGGAGTCAACGAGTCCCACAATTTACGAGCCGCCGCTTCATCGCGTGCACCAATGTAACCACCCACAATTTTACGCGTGTCAGCATCAAGCGCTAAGGGATTAGCCAGAAAATAAAATCCGAGAGAGAGGGGCGGCAGGCTGAGCCTGCCGCCCCTCTCTCTCGGATTTTGGGTATTTTATTTTCCCGCAGGCTCCTAATCATATTCATTCACGAGTCGCTTGGTCAATCACTTTTTTGCTAGTGCTCTGTGGCATAAATAACGCACCCATTTGCTAAAGCGGAAACCCTTGTGTGACACAAAATACCCTTTCTGTCTTCTGCCTTCTTACTTCTGCCTTTCTGCACTAGGGTGCTCAATGAACTGTCGTCCGCAATCATGGCATTTGAACCGTTGTTTCCCAGTGTAAATATGACCATTTTTGACCGTGTCGGAAGAGGCACTATTAGAACAGGCAGGCACAGAACCAGAACACCCTGAAACTCTACTTCTCCATCGTTACATCTTGATCACTACTCAAGAAAAATACAAACAACCGTAGGCTAAGGAGTACAGTTCATGCAAATTACGATCAATCTACCGCCAGATCTTGAACACGATCTCATTCGTCAAGCAGCACAATTAAATGTTCCGCTTCAAACCTTGATTCTGCAAGCCTTACGTCAGACAACTCAAATTCCGCATGTTTCCACTTCTCGGTGGTCAGAGGTTATATTGTCCTATGAAGGAATCCCTGACTTCCCTCCGTTTGAGTCCTATCGTGACGAACTCCTTCCACCCCCTGATCCGGAGCTATTCTGATGCGATATCTACTGGATACTTGCGTCATCAGCGACTTCATCAAGGGTGAAGCTGGCCCTAAAATCAGGCTCAAACAAACCCCACCTGTTGATACTGCTGTCTCGGCAATTACTGTCATGGAGTTACGCTACGGGTTGGCACTCAATCTTCAACGTGCCCAAAAGGTTGAACCAGCGATCTCCAGCTTTCTGTCTTCTGTAACGATTCTCCCTTTCAGCATCGTAGAAGCAGAACAAGCAGCCCAAATTTGTGCTGTTATCAAATCTCAAGAGCAGCCAATTGGTGCTTACGATGTCTTGATTGCAGCTACTGCGCTGCAACATAACCTTCTCATGATCACAGCAAATCAAAGAGAATTTGATTGAGTGCCTGGTCTACAGACTGAGAATTGGCGACAGTTCTAGAAGACTGGGTAAAGCAAACGCAGACTAACAAAGCGATGGAGCGGGCGAAGCGAGAGATCAAGGTGGTGTGTCAGAAGTTACTAGCCGCCATTCATCTAAGCCGATAGACAGCATAGTGTCGAACTACTGATGCCGAGAGGCGTCAGCAATTCTCATTATGGAAATTTAGGGGGCAAAAAGGTCGCCTGAGGTGACTTTTTTGCCCCCTAAACCGATACAAGTGAGCGCCTACAGGGCGCGAAGTTTTCTAAAATGAGAATTGCCGAAAGACGTTGAGCACTCGAAGTTAAGAAGGATGAATTATGAATTGTGAAAAGGTGTCGAACCACTGATGCCGAAAAGCGTTGAGCACGGATTTAATCAGCGATCGAACAAAGAGAGAACTGCACGACACCAATCTGCAAATAGCGACATTTAATACGCAAACATCCTTTAAAAATGGGCGGTACAAGACTCGAACTTGTGACATCCTGCTTGTAAGGCAGGCGCTCTACCAACTGAGCTAACCGCCCTCATAGGAGGCAACACCTCCGAAAACGCTTTATCCGAAAACGCTTTATGAAACGCGAGTATAGATTATAGCAGACTATATCAGGGCCATTGTCTCATCTTAAAAGTTTCTTAGATCTTGAGTGACCCTCTTTGCTTGTATTCCATACCCTAAAGGACGAGAATCAAACTATTTGAACCCAATTAATAAAACCCAATTAATTGGGTTTTATTTAATCCTTGCCCTTAATTATAGCGGTGTGCAAATTGGTTAAGCACATTCAAGTGTGTTGAGTGGCGGCGCAGAGCACCGCCACTCAACACACTGTACTTAATGCGCTTGCACAGCGCTATATGATTTGAGCGTAAGGCTGTGTTCCTGAACGAATATCTGAATTTAGTAGGATTGCAATGCCATCGGGCAAAACCCACGACCGAATCACTTTCTGGAGTTTTCCTGCCGTAGCAGGATTAACGCTCTGGCGAACCCAAAGTGCTCCGCTGACATTGGCGCTGCTCGCAGGGTTTCTGTTTGGAGCGCTTATGCTTGGCCCTGACCTGGATACGCGATCGCTCCATTATCAGCGCTGGGGCAGCATGCGGTGGATTTGGATTCCCTATCGCGGCAGCATGCGACATCGATCGCCTCTGTCTCACTGGCCCATCGTTGGGACGGTTGTGCGCGTTGTTTATGTCCTGGTGTGGGCGGTTTTATTATGCCTGGGCAGCCTAGCCCTGGTGAACGAGGTCTTTCAATTAGGATGGACATGGAATGAGATTGGCACCCTCATCGGGCGATCGCTCCGAACCCATGCGTCGGCATGTTGGATGGTCATCATTGGTCTGGAGGTAGGCGCTCTCAGTCACTACCTGGCAGATTGGGGAGTTTCTACGGCGAAGCGAGTGCGACGCCATTTTCCCAACGAGGGCATCCGAGCACTCCGGCACATCGTGCATTCATCACCAAAGAAGAAAAAGAACCTGCATCATAGACCTGGAAAAACCAGTCAACTCCGCTCGAAACGGCGATCGCCCTCCTCAAAACTCCCTCGAAATCGATCCTCACGATAATTGTTCCGTCTCACTCTAAGTAACCCAGCATAAGTAACCCAGCATAAGTAACCTCAAAAACCTAAAAACCAGGGATGCCTCGCCTGCCCTTAACGAAAAGGGACTTGAAAAGAAAATGATGGTAAAGTCAGGGCGATGCCTGATCTAAAAATGTTGATGCCGTCATGTCCTTCCCTGTTTTGCCGTCCACTTTTTTCCTGACCCTTCTACTGCTTATCGGTCTCTTTTTCTTTATTCGAGCATCAACGAAAGACCGCACCGAAGTGGCACAACTTATTGCAGACCAGCCTCAGGAACCGGTGCTGGAAAAGCTTCAGTCCTATTTCACCGCGCGGGCCTATAAGCTTATTAGCATCGATGCAGAGAAAAATCTTGTAACCTTCGAAGGCTTTGTTCGCCCCAGTGCCTTCTTAGCAGTTTTTCTCTCGGCACTCACTGCGGTGGGCCTATCATGCATCGCCCTAGTGCTGATGTTTCAGTTTCCCAATGCCTCCTATTTCCCGTTTGGGTTAGTGGCAGTGTCTCCTGTCGCGGGCATCTTTTACTGGAAGCGGTCAGCCCGGCTCGAACAGGTCTCGTTGCGAGTCGATTCCATCGAAGATTCTGTAGAGGAAAAAACGGAAGTGATTGTGACCGCTCACCGAGACGAGGTGATTCAGCTTCAGCGATCGCTCGGTCTCCAGCGGGGCGGCTAGTATCGGAAGGCAGAAGGCAGAAGGATAAAGGCAGAATGGGGATTCTTTATCTGCCAAGAGTTCTGCCTATCAAACACGACTTGGCAAAGTTCTCAAATTCACAGCGCAAGAATAAGGGTTTGGCGCGCGGAGCGCGCGCCAAACCCTTATTCTTGCGTGAAACTTGCCAAGTCGTATATCAAAAATAATGGGGCTATTTACGCCGTCGAGTGCTCGTGCCTCTAAGTGCAGGTCACTGGGATGAAACCCCCATTTTTGTGTGAAACTTGCCAAGTCGTGTTGGATCAGCAATTCTCATTTTGGGAAACTTCGCGCCCTATAGGCGCTCACTTGTCTATGTTTAAGGGGCCAAAGTTTAAGGGGCCAAAAGGTCGCCTTAGGCGACCTTTTGGCCCCATTGAATTCCATACTGAGAATTGCTGGTGTTGGATTAAAAACCTTAGACTTTGCGAGACAGAATGCTATGATGATTATTCGGGATTATTTTGCCATTAAGCATTCAGATGAAAAGCATGCTTTTAATTCATCAATGCTAACTGAAATGCTAACTGATGCAGTATCCCTATCTAACGGTTATCCAGATGAATATTTAGATTTCAAGAGGAATTACTTTCAACATGATTAAGTTGCGGTTGAAGCGGTACGGAAAGAAACGAGAGGCTAGCTATCGCATCGTAGCGATGAACAGTCGCGATCGCCGCGATGGTCGCCCCTTAGAAGAACTTGGGTTTTACAACCCTCGAACAGACGAAACCCGCCTAGATGTGCCAGCTATTGTGCGCCGTCTCAAAACGGGTGCCCAACCGACGGATACCGTTCGTGACATCCTAAAGAAAGCCAATGTGTTCGAGCAACTGAGTGCTGAATAATCGGTATAACCGCCACGTTCACCCTCAATAGAGATCACTGCAACCGTGTCTAGCAACAACGCTCCCGACTCTTCAACTGCCCAGCATCCATCTGACAAGAATCAACCGGACTACAGCAAACTCGTAACGTTTCTCTGTAGCCCCTTTCTTGATTCTCCAGATTCTTTACGCTTGGACTGTGAACACTCTCCTCGAACAAAGCGAATTAAAATTCGCTTAGCGATTGAGGGAGAAGATAAGGGCAGAGTATTTGGTAGGGGAGGACGAAACTTGCAGGCTATCCGCACTGTCTTGCAGGCTGTCGCTGAGATGAACGGGCAAGTGGCCAGTCTTGAAGTGTTTGGAAACTCATCCGGGGATGAGCGCCCCTCGCACGACTCTGAGGGACCCCGTAATGAAAGACTCCCTCAACGGCGACGCAAACCATCTCGCCCTCATCGCAATCACTAAGGACCGAGAATTAAATAACGTGAACCAAATTTTTATTAGGGCGGCGCGGCCTTGCCGCGCCGCCCTGATAAAAAGGGATTTTATTTAATCTTCGTTCCTAAGTTGCGTAGAGGCCATCTGCATTTGCTATCCTTGATTTCATTCTCACTACTCCCACTTTTGATTTGCTGTTGAAGGAGGTGAAGCCAACGCGTGGCCGAAATTAAGTTAGGTGAAAGTGAATCCATCGATTCAGCCCTCAGGCGTTTTAAGAAAAAAATCCAGAGAACCGGTATTCTATCTGAAATTCGGCGTCGAGAACGCTACGAGAAGCCCAGTCTCCGAAGAAAACGTAAGCTTGAGGCAGCTCGTAAACGGCAACGATAGCTTGCAAAACTAGCAATTGTAGTCTGATTGAGCAGCTTGACCAAAAAGCTTTGGATAGTGCGATGGGTATCGCGCTATCCAAAGCTTTCTTTTAGGCTCGGTTTTCCTGGAAGGGGTGGTTGCTCCTCGTTTCTTATTAAACCTAAACGTTTGACAATACGATTCATGGCTCGTACTATCCCCCTGCTTTCTCCTGATAATGCTCTTTCCTTAGCAGGTGAACACTCTAAGAACCTGACCCAGATTTCTGCCCTAACTGGGGCAACCGTCACCTTGCGCGGGCAGGATTTATATATTTCGGGTACTGATAGTGCAATGAATCAGTGTGAAGCATTGGTCAATGCCTTACAGCCCCTGTGGAGCCGCGCTCAGGCGATTGACAGTGCCGATATTCAGGCAGCGCGCCATGCCCTGGATACGAAGCAAAAAGATGAGCTAGAGGCTCTTCATCGAGATCCGGTTGCCGTTAATCGTCGTGGCATTAAAATTCGAGCTAAAACGTTTCGGCAAAAACGTTACGTTAATGCGATAAAAACCCATGATTTGACTTTTTGTATCGGCCCTGCGGGAACTGGAAAAACTTTTCTGGCAGCCATTGTTGCGGTTCAGGCTCTCCTTGCAAACGAGGTTGAGCGACTCATCCTAACGCGCCCAGCAGTTGAAGCGGGGGAAAAACTAGGATTTTTACCCGGAGACCTCCAGCAAAAAGTTAACCCCTATCTGCGACCCCTGTATGATGCGCTGTATGAAATCCTTGATGCAGAAAAAATTCCTTCTTATATCGAGCGCGGCATTATTGAAGTCGCTCCCATTGCCTATATGCGAGGACGAACTCTGAACGACGCATTTATCATTTTAGATGAAGCACAAAATACGACGTCTGCCCAGATGAAAATGGTGCTAACCCGCCTGGGAAACCGTTCTCGCATGGTGGTTACGGGGGATGTAACTCAGACTGATTTACCAAACTACCAGGATTCTGGCTTAGCCATGGCGCAGAAAATTCTCAAGAGTGTCAACGGCATCGCTTTTTGTGAGTTAACCAAAGCTGATGTAGTCAGAAACCCTCTGGTTCAGCGCATTGTGGAAGCATACGAAAAGAACGAACGATGAGATATTCCCACAGGCTGCAACTTTAATTTTTGAATTGGATAAATCCTGCACGCCACGCAGAATTTCCCAATTCAAAACACAATCTGGCAAAGTTCTCAAATTCACAACGCAAAAATAGAGATTTGCCAAGTCGTGTTCAAAGATTACGTTTATGATCTGGCAGGGTATGGTTAGGAGCTAGATTTGGTTTCGTTATCGCGGCTCAGGATCGAATTTGGACAGGCATGACAAGATAAGTCATCTTGATTTCCCCCAGGGGTGTGGCGATCGCCGGACTCGTAGACGTATTGAACTGAAGCTGTACATCGGTGGATTGAAATGCCTTTAGCCCTTCTAGCAAGTATTTCACATTGAAGGCAATGTCCAGTTCTTCTCCTGAAATCTGTGCTGGGATTGATTCTTTTCCGCTTCCTACATCGGGTGCATCAACAGAAATGATGATTTGCTCATCATCAGGAATGAGCGAAATTTTAACAATGCCGTTTTTCTGGTCAGCTAATACAGCAATCCGCTCTAGGGCACTGACGAGCAGTTTTCGTTCGACTGTAGCTTGACGGGCGAACTGATTGGGAATCAACTGGCGGTAGTTGGGGTACTGTCCTTCTAGTAGGCGGCTGGTGAGGCGCTGGTCATCCCATTCCACAATCAACTGGCCCTGGTCAAAATGGACGGCGATCGCTTCTTTAGACTGATGTATCTGTAGCATCCGTTCCAATTCTCGGAGTGCTTTGCCTGGAACCGTAACGTCAAATTTTGGTGCCGTGTGCTCAGCATCCGCCGTGTCAGCGGCATGGTCATCAGCGGCTTCGTTTACAGTTTGAACCACAGCAAGCCGATGGCCATCAGTTGCCGCAAACTCTAGTCCATCAGCATCTACTTTGAGGTGGACGCCTGTTAAGACCTGCTTAGTTTCATCGGTACTGGAAGAAAAGAGCGTTCCTTGTAGTCCGTCACTCAGGGAGTCGACAGGTAAGAAAGCAACATTTCCTCCTTCAATGGTTGGGAGTTCAGGATAGTCTTCGGCACTCATGCCGCGAACCTGATATTGCCCTGAGGCAGATGTAATGGTGACTATTAGCTCTCCCTCACTATCATCCAGGGTAATATCTCCGTCTGGTAAGCGAGAAACAATGTCAGACAATAGTTTTGCAGGTAAGGTTAGTTGTCCGCCAGATTCTACCGATGCAGAAAAGCTTGTTTGGACTCCTAAACTTAGGTCGAAGCCCGTTAGTCGGACAATTTGGAGTTCGTCATCCACGGTCAACAGCACATTAGCCAACACAGGATGACTGGGCCGAGAGGGAACAGCCCGGCTAACGGCAGAGAGGCGGGAATTGAGTTCGTTTTGAGCACAGACGAATTTCATCGCAGGTTTTTATGTGAGGGAAATTGAGCGTGGAGTAGTCAATGACGCTAACGCTAAACGCATCTGAGCACTGAGGTTGAGGGCGATCGCCTTCAACAAAAAATCTGAGATGAGTGTTTGGATTTTTTCTCAGTGGGCATGGAACGAGATCGTAACACCCTTAGACTAAAGGTTCAATTTTGTTTTTTGGGTTTTGTCTGAACGTCTAAGGATTTAAAAACTTTAAAGGGGAGTATTAGTAGTAGGGGCTGTGGAAACTGTGGAAAAATCTGGGGATCACGACCTGTAAATTTTTTAAGCTTCTTAAATATGTGTGGAAAATTTGGGGAAAAAGTGGATAGTTTTCCATAAGACATCTGTACTTTTCATCTTATGCACAGATCGAAAGGCTTTTTCCACGATCATTTCGGGCATTTTCCCCAGCAGATCGGTAGTTTTCCACAGATATTGTTTCATCGAGTTGGTGACGATACTTAAAGTCTCGTAATGATCTTCCGCCATTGAAATGATCTAATGATCTACACGACCTGGCAGTCCCTTACTGTTGTTCATAGAGATTTTTAGCTGCTCGATGAAGGATAGAGTGCCGGTAGGCGAGGGTATCAAAGTCAGTGCAGTACCCGCCGCCAATGACGCATGCAGTTGGATAACCGCCCGTCAGACACGTACTCAGCACCTGCATTTCTCGACGGAAAATTCCGGTGTCTGTTAGCGCCAGCTTTCCGAGGCGATCGCCCACATGGGTATCCACCCCGGCATCGTAGAGCACCAGATCGGGCTTCACCTGGGAGAGTAAGTCGGGCAGGTAGTGAGCCAGAGTTTGCAGATAGGCGTCGTCTTCCATACCTTCCGGCAGAGACACATCCAGATCGCTCTGCTGTTTAGTACCGGGAAAATTCACCCCGCAGTGCATGGAGAAGGTGAACACGCTGGGATCGTCCTGAAAAATCACCGCCGTACCGTCCCCTTGGTGCACATCCAGGTCGATGATCAGAATTTGCTGGGCTAACCCTAGGGATTGGATGACGCGAGCGGCGATCGCCAAATCATTGAAAATGCAGAACCCAGATCCGTAGGTGGGGAAGGCATGGTGGGTGCCGCCGACGGTATTGCAGGCGATCCCCGCTTCCAGAGCTAACTTTGCCGTCAGAATCGTGCCGCCCACAGCGATGCAAGTTCGTTCCACCAGGGCCGGACTCCACGGCAATCCAATGCGGCGCTGTTCTTTGGGCGAGAGGGTACCCGTGCAGTAGTGGTTTACGTAGCTGGGATTGTGAACCTGCTCGATCCAGGCATTGGGAGGCCGTTTAGGGCGATGGATTTGGTCAGAAGTGGTAACGCCATCCTTTAGGAGAAGTTCATAGAGTTTCCAAAATTTGGGCATGGGAAAGCGATGGCCTTCGGGGAGAGGGGCAACGTAGTTGGGGTGGTGGATGATGGGGAGAGGCATGGGGGGAGTGGGGGAGTGAGGGAGTGGGGGAGTGAGGG
>CAYXJG010000206.1:6208-9461 GCA_964465285.1 uncultured bacterium | reverse complement strand
CCCAAACCCCTATTTTTGCGTTGTGAATTTGAGAACTTTGCCAAGTCGTGTATCACACCATCATCAACGGCTCCGGTTTCGCCTCCTCCATGCGGCCTAGCCAGTCAATCAGGTTCTCCAACTGCTGGTCGGGCTTCAGCGCGCCTAACCCCCGCACCGTCACCTTCCCAGAGGAATAGACAAAGCGGGAATGCAAATGCACCGGGAGCTTTTCTTTCAGCAGGTTCCAGGCAGGAGCTTCCATGGGTGTCTCCAGAACGATGTGCTGCTTCCCTTCGGGACGAATGCGCGAGAAGCCCAACTCTTTGCCAATCTGCTTGAGTTCCATAATGCGGATCAACTGCTCAGCGGCCTTGGGCATGGGGCCGCAGCGATCGCTCCAATCGGCAGCAATCTCGGTCAGTTCCCGCTTAGAATGGGCAGCGGCAACGGCACGATAAGCACTCATCTTCTGGTCGGGGTCGGGCATGTAGTCGGAGGGAATGAAGGCCGTGAGGTTGAGGTCGATCTGGGTGTCGTCCACCTGGGGAATATCCTGACCGCGAATCTCCTTAATGGCTTCCTCCAGCATTTCCATGTACAGGTCAAAGCCAATGACATCCATCTGTCCCGACTGTTCTGCACCGAGTAAGTTACCCACCCCGCGAATCTCCATGTCGCGCATGGCAAGCTGATAGCCGGAGCCAAGCTGAGTAAATTCCTGAATGGCGCGGAGTCGTTTCCGTGCTGCTTCCGATAACTGGCTCTTGCGCGGATAAAATAACCATGCATGGGCTTGAATGCCTGCCCGTCCGACCCGTCCCCGGAGTTGATAGAGCTGAGACAGACCAAACTTCTGGGCATCTTCGATGAGGATGGTGTTGACACGGGGGATGTCCAGACCAGACTCAATGATGGTGGTGCATACTAGCAGATCTGCCTCGCCACTACTAAAAGCGAGCATAGTGGCTTCCAACTCTCCCTCCTGCATCTGACCGTGGGCGATCGCAATCCGCAAACTCGGCACCATTTCCCGCAGCCGTCCGGCGACTTCTTCAATGCCTTCCACTCGGGGCACCACATAAAAAATCTGGCCTCCCCGGTCGAGTTCTTGCCGAATGGCGGAACCGATCACCTCCGGTTCGTAGGGCGATAAGTGGGTTTTGATGGGGCGACGGGACGGGGGTGGCGTCGTGATCAGGCTCATTTCCCGCACTCCTGACAGTGCCATATAAAGGGTTCGGGGAATAGGGGTAGCACTGAGAGTCAGGACATCCACCGTGGTTTTCAGGGTCTTGATTTTCTCCTTCTGGTTTACCCCAAACCGCTGTTCTTCGTCTACCACCAGCAGACCCAGGTCTTTGAAGTTGACGGCCTTACCCAAAAGTTGATGGGTTCCCACAACCACGTCCAGTTCCCCGGTGGCGAGGCGTTGAAGGATCTGTTTCCGTTCTTCAGCCGTGCGGAATCGGTTGAGTAAGCCGATTTGAATAGGATAGGGGGCAAATCGTTCCTTCAAGGTGTGGTAGTGCTGCTGGGTAAGAATGGTAGTGGGGGCCAGTAGTGCCGCCTGTTTCCCAGAGGTGACCGCTTTGAAGATGCTGCGAATGGCTACCTCGGTTTTTCCGAAACCCACATCTCCACAGACCAACCGATCCATCGGGCGGGGGTTTTCCATGTCTCGCTTCACATCTTGAATCGCTTTGAGCTGATCGGTGGTGGGCTGATAGGGAAAAGAATCTTCCAGTTCTTCCTGCCAGGGCATATCAAGGGGAAAAGCAAAGCCCTCTTGCTGGGCACGCTGGGCATAGAGCTTCAGCAGATCGACCGCGACTTTCTTTACCGCCTTGCGGACTTTGTTTTTAGTCTTTTCCCAGGCGGCACCAGACATTTTGTTGAGCTGGGGCTTGGCATTGCCTGCGGCCCGAAAGCGGGAGAGGGCATTCACCTGGTCGGCAGCCACCCGCAGCAGTCCATCGGCGTAGCGTAATACCAGGTATTCCCGCGTTTCGTCGTTGAGGGTGAGGCTTTCTAGCTTGAGGAACTGCCCCACGCCGTGATTGCGGTGAACCACGAAGTCGCCCGGTTGCAGCTTGTTAGGGTCAACTTGCTTGGAGGCAGCGCGGCGGCGCTTGCGGATGTAGGTGGGGGTGGTAAGAGTGTGTTGCCCAAAGAATTCCCGGTCGGTAACCACGACCAGGCGGAAGGTCGGCAGCACGAAACCCTCCAGTTCTGCCAGTCCTGAATACTTGACAGCAACGGGGACCTTCTGCACCTGAAGCTTGTCAATCGCTAGGTAGTCCTTGGGGTTGGGCACAAACTGAGCCGGACAGTCATGCTCCTGAAGTAAGGCAACGGATCGGGAGGGCTGAGCGGATACGAGCCAGATGGAGAAGTGGCGATCGCGCTCCTCTCGCAAGGTCTCGGCTAACTTACCGAACTGGTGGGGCGTCGATGGAACGGGGCGACTCGACAGGTTCAGTCCTTTGTTGACTTCCGCCAGTTCTGACAGTCGCACCTGCTGAAAACAGTCCAGTTTCTCCACTGCTTCATCAAAAGAGCGATGGATCTTGGGTAAGGAAGTCTCCAGTTCTGCCCAGTGATCCTCCACATGCTCCACCCAGCGATCGCTATGGGCATGGCATTGCTCAAACTCATCGACGGTAATCAGAGTATTTTTGGGTAAGTAATCCAACAAGGATGCCGGATGATCGAAGGCGATGCCGAGAAAGCGCCGCATTCCATCCACGATCTGCCCTTCACCAATTTTCTCCAGGTCTGCGGGAGACAGATAAGGTCTCAGGGCCTGCTGTACGGCTTCGGCAGAATCATCATGCTGTTGCAGGGCATCGAAGATGATCGGCTTGTAGTTCGTAGCGGTCAGTACCAGTTGGGAAATGGGGTCGAGCGATCGCTGGCTGGCGGGGTCAAATTCCCGAATACGGTCGAGTTCATCCCCAAATAGCTCCAACCGTACAGGTAGTTCAGACGCCACAGGAAACACATCAATAATGTCACCTCGGAGACTCCACTGGCCTTCCGTTTCCACCAGATTCACCCGTTCGTAACCCAGCTTTGCCAGTTGGCGGCTCAGTTCCTTCAGGTTCAGTTCCATGCCCTTAGTGAGGGTGAGGCAGAAGGGGCGAAAGACCTCGACGGGGGGCAGGTGGGGTTGGAGAGCGCGTTCGGTGGCGACGATAGCAATCGACGATGATGCAGAAGGCTCATTGCCGCCTGCATCACTCCCAACTAAATCAGCCCCAACTAAATCAGC
>CAYXJG010000206.1:0-6108 GCA_964465285.1 uncultured bacterium | reverse complement strand
CCCAACTAAATCAGCCCCAACTAAATCAGCAAGGACTTGGAGTTGTCCCCAAGTCATCTCGGATTCGGAGTCGAAGGGCTCGTAGGGGGAGGACTCAGCAGTAGGATAGAAGTGGACGGTATCCCAGCCCATTGCGTCGAGTTGGGCTGCCCATCGGCCTGCTTCTTCCAGGGTGGGGGTAATGACCATAAGAGGTTTTTGCTGCTGTTGCGCCAGTGCCGACGCCACCAGGCCCTTCGGCAACCGCGCCACCCCATTGAGAGCCAACGTCTGTTGCTGCTGAAGTTTTGCCAGGAGTTCTTCAGTCAGGGGCGATCGCCCCAGGGCACGCACAATGGAAGAAAAAGCCATAGTCTAGACAGGGTTTGGACGGATAGGAACAGTAAGCAAGGGACGATCGCCCAGGATAGCCCCTTCATATTCTAAGAAGTTTTAGAAATAATGCGTTTGAGCGATGGTGCACCCCATTTTTGCGTGAAACTTGCCAAGTCGTGAAAGCAAAATTAATCAGCTTGCACATGTGGGATGCTTCCATGGGCGATCGCCATTCATTCCTACAAGAGATCGATGGCTTTAGCAAAAAATCAGGCACAATATAACAGGAACATGATTTAGCAGGAACAAAGAATGGGTGAAGCGACAAACGTCATCGGCACCGAACTCAGTGTATGCTGCACATCTCCTATGACCGGGTATTACCGCGATGGCAAATGCAACACGGGGGCAGGGGATTTTGGTGCCCACATCGTGTGTGCAGAAATGACAGAAGAATTTCTCACCTTCACAAAAGCACAGGGCAATGACCTGAGTACGTCAGTGCCCATGTTCAATTTTCCGGGACTCAAACCGGGCGATCGCTGGTGTTTATGTGCCTCACGGTGGAAAGAAGCCATGGACGCAGGCGTCGCGCCTCCCGTCATCCTTGAGTCCACCCACGCATCAGCCTTGGAGTATGTCTCCATCAACGACCTAAAGCGCTATGCTGTAGAAAAGTGACTCAAAGTGCCCCAAGTCTCTAGCCAAACCGCTCCCAGCCCTCTCCTTGATATCCGAAGGATATCTTACCCGGATAAAAGACTTCAGCAAGAAGTTCTAGAGAATCCACCAAGCGTGGGCCAGGGCGGTTAAAGTACTGGTTGCCGTCCGCAAGATAAACCCGCCCAGTTTTTACCGCACGAAGGGATGTCCACTCTGGCTTGCGGGTCAGGGTCATCATCTCCTGCCGTGTTTTTTTCAGGTCATAGCCGCAGGGCATTGCCACAATGATATCTGGATCAGCACTCACCAAATCTTCCCACTGCATCCAGGGAGAATGCTTGCCGACTTCGCCAAAACAGCAGTGGCCGCCGGCAAGTTCTACCAGCTCGGGCACCCAATTCCCTGCCGCCATCAGCGGTTCGACCCATTCAATGCAGGCAACAGTGGGGCGATCGCCCTCCGTCCCCCCCTTGCCGATGCCCCCCTTGCCGATGCCCCCCTTGCCGATGGTGGCCTGAGCCTGGTGAACGGCGTCCACACAGTCAGCAATTCGGCGTTTTAGCCAGGAAATGAGCGGATATCCATCTACCCCCACGGCCTCAGCAACGCGTGCAATGTCGTCCCACAGATCGCTCAAGACCTGGGGCTGTAGGGAAATGATGCGGGTATGGTTTTGCAGCAGCTTAGCCGCAGCCCGTTCAACATCTGCTAGGCTTACGGCGCATACCTCACATTGGGCCTGGGTCAGAATGTGGGTTGGCTTTAATGTGCTCAATAACTCAGTATTCACCTGGTAAACACTAAGGGCAGACTGCAATAGCTCAGTCACACGGTCATGAACTTCTTGACTACTGCCATCAGGGTTGAATTTGGGAGCCGTGCAGACAGGGCGGATTTCAACGCCAGGGGGACAATCGCAGGCGTGCGATCGCCCGGCGATGCTATCGGCAAGCCCAAGGGCCGCAACGATTTCAGTCGCACTTGGAATCAGAGAAACAATCCTGAGATTGCTGTAACGTTCTGCCACGGCCATGACCGCCACTCCCTACTTGTGGTTCTACTAGACACTGTAACTGATGTTGATGATACGAGGGATGATGCGAATACTAAGGGCCAATCCAAAGGCGACATCCTGACCAGTGAACAAGAATTCAACACCCTAAACCTAAGCCCTGAAAATGCCGTGTCAACAAAACAACATGGGCGATCGCCGCCTCCAACAGACCTATTCTGCCCAGGAACCCTAGATAACGCATTAAGTACAGCCCATGTGAGGGGCGACGCTCCACGCTGCCCCTCACATGGGCTGAATCAAATTGCACAGCCCTATAGTCAGGGCCGATGCTTCGGTAAAGAGAATTTAATAAAATTTGGTTCAAGTCATTTAATTTTCACGACTTGGCAAAGTTCTCAAATTCACAACGCAAAAATCGGGGTTTGGGGCGCGCTCAGCGCGCCCCAAACCCCGATTTTTGCGTGAAACTTGCCAAGTCGTGTAATTTTCATTCCTGAAGGAACTGCATTAGAAACCATTCGAAATTCTCCTCAGGCTATGAGGTTCTATTTCATCCACGTTTTTTCAGCGACAGGCTTGATGAACTCTATCCGTAGCTCTACTTTTGAGGAATAGACGTGACCCATCGAATGATCCGTAATTTAAGGGTGTAATCGTGTATAAAAGTAAGCTGTAATAAACTTATCGCGTAGCATGGAATACAATTGCCTATTAGGCTATTAGGGAGATGGATGAATGCCTTGGAATCGTTGAAGGTGCTTTATGCCTCTTCAAGGTAACCCCTTCAACACCATCGGTTTCATGGAAGTCCTGTAGCCCTCGTCAACTTTAATGAATCGTGGATTAGGATATGACTGCATTTGTTGTGGAACCGACGGCTGAGTGGAACCATGTCTTTGTTGAAGCTAACCGCATCCGGCTTCACTGCGTCACTCAGGGAGAAGGGGAACTTGTCGTTTTACTGCATGGGTTTCCAGAGTTCTGGTACTCATGGCGGTACCAAATTCCCGCCCTCGCTCGCTACTTTAAGGTCGTCGTCCCCGACTTGCGGGGATACAACGACTCAGACAAACCTCAGAGCGGCTATGACCTGGACACTCTCAGTGCAGATGTGCGGGGGCTAATTCGCAACCTGGGCTACACCAAAGCTCATGTTATCGGCCATGATTGGGGCGGCTCCATTGCCTGGCATCTTGCTCACCGCTTTCCAAACTACATCGATAAACTGGCGGTTCTCAATGCCCCTCATCCCCAACGGTTCATGCAGGAATTCGTCAGCAATGTGGATCAGTTTCGACGCAGTTGGTATTTGCTGGCGTTTCAGGTGCCCAACGTACCAGAAACATTGATTCGGCTAAATCTGAAGAATATTGTAAAAAACTTGTTTCAGGGTCAAGCTGTCCGCAAAGGTGCATTTACCGCTCAGGATACGGAAATCTATCAGGCTGCCCTGGAGAAGCCTGGCGTGCTATCAGCCGCTCTGGAATACTATCGTCATTTTCTGTCGCTGCCCTCCTGGTTTCGCCACTGGGAACGGGCGATCGCCCCAGTCAATGTCCCAACGCTAGTACTGTGGGGAGAAGACGATTTTTTCCTCAGCCAAAATCTCATCAATGGGCTTGAGCAGTGGGTCACCGCTCCCCTAAAGCTAAAGCGCATTCCCCAGTGCGGCCACTGGATTCAGCAGGAAGTTCCCCAAACCGTTAACCGCGAACTCCTGAGATTTCTAAAGCAACACGATTAGAGAAAGCAGAGCGTAAGAGCCTGCGGTTGAAACACTTCTTCAGAAAAGGGGCAGTGGAGCGAATTTTCAGTAGCGAATTTGGTTTATCGTAAAGCATGAGATGGTCAGGTTTGAGGAACGGTTGTTATGATTGCGGTTTTCTGTGCTCTGCTGATACTTCTGCACCCCTTGTCCTGGTTAGAACAGCATGGACTATTTGTAAACCATCCTCTCTCATCATTACCCTCCACCTATATGGCCCAAGCCGTCATTGCCCAGGCCACCTACACCGATGACCAGATTCAGCAGTTTGAAACGCTGAAGGCGCAGGCGTTCGGTGCAACCCAGCGAGGCGAGTTTGCCAAAGCCGAAGCCTACTGGACGCAGCTAATTGATGAGTTTCCCAACAGCGCGGCGCTATGGAGCAACCGGGGAAACGTGCGGGCAGGGCAGAACAAGCTAGACGAAGCGATCGCCGATTATACCCGCGCCATTGCACTCGCCCCTGAAGAACCTGACCCCTATCTCAACCGGGGAGCGGTATACGAAGCTCTGGAGCAGTGGGATGCGGCAATTGCTGACTATGACACAATTCTGACCCAAAACCCGACGGATGCGGCAGCCCTCAATAACCGGGGAAATGCAAAAGGAGGCTTGGGGGATTGGGACGAGGCGATCGCCGACTACGACCTTGCTGCTGAGCTAGATGTCAATTTCTTACTGCCTCAAATCAACCGTGCTCTAGCTCTGTACCAAGTCGGAGAAACCAAGGAGTCCATTCAAGCATTGAAGGGATTGGCGCGAAAGTACCCACAATTTGCCGATGCGCGGGCAGCCTTGACTGCTGTACTGTGGGATCAGGGACGGCAGGGGGAAGCTGAAAGCAATTGGGTTGGAGCGAAAGGACTCGATCGCCGCTACAGCGACATAGAATGGGTCGCCGACATTCGCCGCTGGCCTCCAAAGCTCGTAGATGCCCTTAGGCGATTTCTCAGCCTTGAGGCATAAACGTCTGACAGTTAGCACTGTGCAACCTGGGTAAAAGTACCCAAGATTCTTCAGATAACAGCAGGAGTGTCACTACCCGAAAACAGTATCTAACGCTCTTGCATAGCGTTATAAATGTACACAAAAAGTGAAGCAGCATACTTGCTACGCCGCTCCAGCTTTAGCCGAATTCAACAACACTTAACGCCTAAAAATCGACTATTCCTTAGGCGAAAATCGATCCATAAGCTGATCTTTGCCGCCCAATACCTGCTCTTTCATTGATGAAAAGTCGTTGGCTAATTCTTTTCGGGTCGATACCTTAAGCAAATAACGGTAAATGAACCAGCCTGCGTAGCCGATGCCGATGGTTTCAAAGGTGGGTGCCAGAAGAGGAATTTCATTAATGGCTCCCAAAATAGCGAGCGCGATCTTTGCAGCAACAATAAGGCTCAAAATCAGGCCAATGACTACAATAGGCTGTCTGTAGTCATTGAAGAACTCCCCTAGATATCGAGGAAGGTCAGACACAAATTTAGACGCTTGCTCACCAAACTGCTGCCACTGCTCTTGGGCCTGCTCAGAAGACGACATCTTACGCAGGGTCCCCGATTCAGGGGTGTCAAATTCAGGGGAGGAATCTTGCTTGACTTCAGGTTCCATATGTCTCGTACCTTATAAACTAAACACGTTTGAGAATCATGAAGGTTAAACAGGTTTGATGAAGCGAATCAAACGGCTAGTTTGAGCACCTGGCTAACTCAGCAGTACTTGCCTCATCGCTGTCACCTTTCTGCCAGAGATCATTTACTGAGACCCGTGTTGCTAGCCATCTATCAGACTATATTTAGTGTCTCTAAATTGAGAGTATACCGTTGAGAGTACGCTATAGAAGGCATCCCAATCTACACATTACTCGAAGCAATAGTAGTCTATCAAGAATCGTCACAGGTGCATCCCAGTTTTTCACATGTACATTTGACGCTGCTGCCCTCACCCTAAATCCCTCTCCCAGGCTTGGCAGAGGAACTTAACTTTGAAGTCTTGCACCTCTGCTCTCAGAATTGGAAGAAGGGGCTGGGGGATGTAGAGCTTTGCTCTTCCCGCAGGGTGGGCGACCCGCAAAGGTGGGATGCTCCCAATCGTCACTGCCCATCATACTATCCCTTAAGGTTCATTTTGAGAATTGCGATCGCCCTTTTTTGGAGATTTCCCTCCGGCGGAGTACCGTCTAAGGAATGAGAATTAAATAATGTGAACCCAATTTTGCTGGCGCGGCGCAGCGATCCGCGCTGCGGGCGGAAGATGAGGGTGCGCTTCGCTCGCCTTCACTTTCAAAAATCTTTTCAGGAATCAAATAGGGTTTACGACTTGGCAAGTTTCACGCAAGAATAAGGGTTTGGCG
>CAYXJG010000205.1:0-9488 GCA_964465285.1 uncultured bacterium | reverse complement strand
TAGGCCAGATAACTTATGTGTACTTAGTAGCCCAAGCAGAGAGAGGGACTTTGAATCCGGCTCCTCTTCTCCCTTTTTGGGAGTAGACCGGAGGACGTGCGAAGCAGGGGCTAGGGGATGTAGAGCTTTGCTCTTCCCGCAGGGTGAGCCATGAATTTGCAAATGTGGGATGCACCCCTTAGGTTCAAGGGTGTATCCCCCGTGCAGCAGGGAATACACTCTCCTCCAATGTCCTAACCTAAGTGCGTATTGCGATATAATCATAGAGAAATGTCGCTAGTTCATTTGTATTAACGTTTAAATTCTCTGTTACAGGGAGTCGAAGTATGCCGATTAAAAACCAGCCCAACCGACCGTGGAGCCGCATTATTGCAAATGTGCTGCTCATCGTCTCGGGGCTTTACTTGCTTGTAAGTTTGCTGGCACCCCAGGTGTTTGGGTCGCCTACTCCAAAGGTGCCCTACAGCTTGTTCATCCATCAGGTTCAGGATGGTGATGTGGTGCGGGCATCTGTGGGACAAGACGAAATCCGCTACCAGATTAAGAGCGACGACGGGCAGTCCGAGCAAGTCCTGCGGACAACGCCTATTTTCGACCTGGATCTGCCTAAAGTTCTTCAGGAAAACGGCGTCGAATATGCTGCCCAACCGCCCGCTCGCGGCAACTGGTTTACAAGCTTGTTGGGATGGGTGATTCCACCGCTGATCTTTGTTGCTGTCTGGCAGTTCTTCATTGCGCGGCGAGCCGGTGGCCCCCAAGGGGCACTGTCCATCTCAAAAAGCAAAGCCCGCATCTATGTAGAAGATGAAGAGAACAAAGTCCTGTTTACCGATGTCGCCGGGGTCGAAGAGGCAAAGAATGAGCTCGTCGAAGTCGTGAGTTTTCTAAAGGATTCCAAGCGATTTACCCAGTTGGGTGCCCGCATTCCCCGAGGGGTGCTGCTTATTGGCCCACCAGGAACGGGTAAGACCCTGCTGGCACGGGCAGTGGCTGGCGAAGCGGGAGTTCCCTTTTTTAGCATTTCTGGTTCAGAGTTTGTAGAACTATTTGTGGGTGCGGGTGCGGCACGAGTGCGTGACCTGTTTGAGCAGGCGAAAAAGCAGGCTCCCTGCATCATTTTTATTGACGAGTTGGACGCCATCGGCAAGTCCCGAACTGCAGGCGGATTTTATGGCGGCAACGACGAGCGAGAGCAGACCCTTAACCAGTTGCTGACTGAGATGGACGGGTTCGCTGCTGGCGATGCGACGGTGATTGTCCTGGCGGCGACGAATCGGCCTGAAAGCCTTGACCCGGCGCTGCTACGTCCTGGACGATTTGACCGTCAAGTGCTGGTCGATCGCCCTGATTTGTCAGGCCGCCAGGAAATTCTCGACATCTATGCCCAGAAGATTAAGCTCTCAAAAGATGTAGACTTGAAGGCGATCGCCGCTCAGACCCCTGGATTTGCCGGGGCAGACCTGGCGAACCTGGTGAACGAAGCTGCTTTGCTGGCGGCACGAAACAATCGGGACGCGGTAACTCAGGAGGACTTTTCTGAAGCCATTGAGCGAGTGATTGCGGGCCTTGAGAAGAAGAGCCGCGTGCTCAATGGCAAGGAAAAAACCATCGTGGCATACCACGAGGTAGGCCATGCGCTGGTGGGAGCTGTGATGCCCGGAAGCGATCCGGTCACCAAGATCTCCATCGTGCCTCGGGGCATGGCAGCGCTGGGCTACACCCTGCAACTGCCAACGGAAGATCGGTTCTTGCTCAATGCCGATGAACTCAAGGGACAGATTGCTACCCTGCTGGGCGGGCGATCGGCGGAAGAAATTGTCTTTGGCAACATCACCACGGGCGCATCCAATGACTTGCAACGAGCAACAGATCTGGCAGAGCGGATGGTGACCACCTACGGCATGAGCCAGGTATTGGGGCCATTGGCCTACGAGAAAGGTCAGCAGTCTAATTTCCTGGACGGCGGCATGGCGAATCCGCGCCGCGCCGTTAGCGACCAAACTGCTGAGGCCATCGACCACGAGGTGAAAGACCTTGTTGAAACCGCCCACCAGCATGCGCTGGACATTCTCAAGAAGAACCGCGACCTGCTGGAAACGATGGCGCAGACCCTGCTTGATAAAGAGGTGATTGACGGAGAGACTCTCCAGGAGTTGCTTCATCAAGTGAAGCCTCTGGATGAGAAGGTGCCTACAGCCGTGTAGGGCGATCGCCAGTTACAACAGAAGGGATGAAGGTAGCGCCCTCATCCCTTTTTTGGTATGGGCAGAGCGAGACTCGAACTCGCATGACCGAAGTCGCCACATTTTGAGTGTGGTGCGTCTACCAATTTCGCCATCCGCCCGGATGATTTGTGGGACTTGCGTACCCAGCCTTGACATTATAAAAGATAACGCTCCCTTTCAACAAATACGTACTCTGGGTTACCCGCGTTGATAAGAAAGATTATCCACATTGATATGGATGCCTTCTATGCCTCCGTTGAACAGCGGGATAATCCGCACTACCGGGGACAACCGATCGTCGTGGGTGGCCGACCTGAGCAGCGGGGGGCCGTCGCTGCGGCGAGCTATGAAGCTCGAGAATACGGCATTCACTCTGCCATGCCCTCCCGTATTGCCGTGCAGCGTTGTCCCCACCTGATTTTTGTAAAGCCCCGGTTTGATGTATATCGGGAGGCGTCCCAGCAGATTCGGGAGGTTTTCTTTCGCTACACCGATCTGGTGGAACCCCTGTCTCTGGACGAAGCCTACCTAGATGTGACCGAGAACAAGCAGCAGATAGCATCAGCAGTGGCGATCGCCCGTGACATCAAACGCGCCATTCACCAGGAAACTCACCTGACAGCGTCGGCAGGGGTCTCCATTAACAAATTTCTTGCCAAAATTGCCTCTGATTTGGACAAGCCCGATGGCCTGTATCTCATCCCCCCCCAGGAGGCAGAAGCCTTTGTAGAGTCCTTGCCCATCGAAAAATTCTACGGTGTGGGCAAGGCAACGGCAGCCAAAATGAAGGCGGTCGGTATTCACACCGGATCTGACCTTAAGGCATGGTCGGACGATGCGCTAGTGCAGAAATTTGGGCGGGTAGGGCACTATTACTATCGCGCCGCCCGATGCCAGGACGATCGCCCAGTCAATCCCAATCGCATTCGTAAATCCATTGGGGCTGAGCGATCCTTCACCACGGATTTGATCCAACTGGAAGACATGCAAATCGCCTTACGCACCATTGCCGCCTTTGTGGAAGACCGCATGAAGCGTAGCCAGCGCTGTGCCCACACCCTCACCCTCAAAATCAAATATGCCGACTACCAGCAGGTGACCCGAAGCCAGACCGTGCATGACTTGCTCCATAAGGCAGAGCCGATTTACCAACTCGCATCATACTTGCTGGCCGATCATCTCGATCGCCATAAGAAGGTGAGGCTCCTGGGAATCACCATGTCAAACCTGATGCCGATCGGCGCATCGCCGGAACGTGAAGAAGTCCAATACATACAGCTCAGCCTAGAGTTGGAACACCCATGATAGACCTTGCCAAGTCATAAACTCAGTTTTTGAATGGGGAAAATCCTGCGCTGAGCGCAGGATTTTCCCCATTCAAAAATTAAAATTGTAGCCTGTGGTATGTGGCAATATAGCCTTATGGGTTTAGGTTCAAGAGTGTATCCCCCGCGCAGCGGGGGATACACTCTCCTCCAATGTCCTAATCTAAGTGCGTATTGCTACACGACTTGGCAAAGTTCTCAAATTCACAACGCAAAAATAGGGGTTTGGGGCGCGCGGAGCGCGCCCCAAACCCCTATTTTTGCGTGAAACTTGCCAAGTTGTGTATTGCTATATAGGTTGAACGACAGTCGCTTCAAGTCGTTACGCACCATTCTCCAAGTAGAACGGTAAGCGAATGGCGGTTTTTACGACGATTAAGGCGAAATTTCTCTACCCTGGGGGGCTATCCTTCCCTGAGCTACCGCGATAGCCTCACAGTAGTACTCCCAACCTCTGAGAGAATAACAACAGTGATGCTAAATTGAGCAATCGCCACGACAGTTACAGATAACAGTTACATATAGGAGCGGTTTACTATGAACAAGACCACGCGCTACGTATTAGGAGTCCTGCTGCCTCCAGTCGGTGTGTTTCTGACCTATGGCATTAGCACAGCGCTGGTGATCAATATTTTGCTGTGCCTTCTGGGGTGGATTCCGGGGATCATTCATGCGGTGTGGGCGATCGCCAAGCACTACGAACTGGCTGAAAGCCGCTAGTCAAAAGCCCAGGCTCAATTTACTCCCCATCCTTAGCAATTCAATGTTTATACACCTGGAGGTTTACCCATGTTGGGATTTCTCATCACCACGCTGATTACAGCGCTGAGTTTACTGGTTGTCGATCTGGTTGTACCCGGAGTGGGTATCGCAACCTTTGCGGCTGCTATGCTGGCAGGCGTCTCCATTGGCGTCGTCAATGGATTAGTAAAGCCCGTTCTGACAGTATTGTCACTCCCTGTTACGATTTTGTCCCTAGGAGCTTTCTCCCTCGTGGTGAACGGCTTTTGCTTCTGGCTTGCGTCCGTCTTTGTGCCTGGGTTCACCGTCCAGGGAATCTTGGCGTTCATCTTGGGGCCGGTGGTTCTGTCCCTGGTGAATACAGCGCTGACCAACTACTTTGTTGAGCGCGGCATCGGAGCAGGGAGCCTTGGAGAAGTGCAAACCGACTCCCAGATCGAAGCAGGTCAACAGTAATAGTGACGGCTCAGTCCGCCCCAAACCCCTACTTTTGCCTTGTGAATTTGAGAATTTTGCCGAGTCGTGTCCTCCAAGCAGGGAGAGAAGCCTTGAAATAGTTCGGCTTCCCTGCTTCCAAGCTTGGGAGCAGGGGCTAGGTGATGAGGGCTGAGCTAAGTGCCTAAGATGAGCTAAGCGCCTAAGAAGTCATAGCGCTGTGCAAGCGCATTAAGCACAGTTTGTTGAGTGGTGGCGTAGAGCGCCGCCACTCAATACATTTGGGTGTGCTGAACCAATTGCACACCGCTATAAAAATCAGTTGCGCTTAAAATCAGTTGCGCTTAAAATCAGTTGCGCTTAGGGACTTGCAAGAAAATAAAGTACCTGGAAAAGAGTAGCGGGCTGCGCCCGCTGCTCTTTTCTTCCGGTATCTTTTTTAGCCGCAGATCCCTTAGAGAGAGAGGGTGGGCTGCTCCACCTTCTCTTAATGGTTATGTACTGGTTATAGTGCCTGAATACATCTTGACAGGGCATAAAATCAACATTTGAGTGATGAAAATCCTGCATACAGTACCGGATTCTCTTCAGCAATTCTCGTTATGAAAGTTTAGGGAGCTAAAAGGTCGCCTGAGGCGACCTTTTAGCTCCCTAAATTTGTACAAGTGAGCGCCTGTAGAGCGCGAAGCTTCCTAAAATGAGAATTGCTGGATTCCCTTCACTCAAATGTTAAAAAATTGCAGTCTGTGGTAAAGCTTCTACTTCGACTGGGCCTGTTCTCGGGCGTCCCGCCATGCCTGCTGCATTCGCCCCAGGTTGACTTTGAACTCGTCGATGCCAGCCAGCCCACCAGGATTGTCCTCATCCCAGGAAGTTGATAGAGCGCCATAACTCAGCCCCAAGACTCCAATGCCAAAAAATCCCAGGCTCACAAACAGTACCGCTGTGTTAGGCAGTTCAAACAGCTCATTGACAACAATGAAGTAGCTCACAAAGAAGCTAGACACTCCCAAAAATGTAGGCACGCCACAAAACACGGCCATGCGGCGAATCATGCGCTTGCTCACCACATCGGGGATGCCGCTTGATGAGCGACGTTTTCGAGAAGCAGCAGAGGTCGCCTTCTGAGCAGAGGGTTCTGGGGAATGCGACGGCTTTTTGTTCTCCGTCTTGCTCTTCTCAGGCTGCTTCTTCTCAGACCTCTTCTTCTCAGGCTTTTTCTTATGCTGACCTGGCTCAAAGGGAAGCCGCTTCGAGTCTGTTTTCTGTTCTTCAGGCGTTTGAGGCATGACTCCTAGCCACGAATTCCTAGCTTCTTAATTAGCTCACGGTAGTGATTGGGATCTTTTTTAAGGATATATCCCAAAAGCCGCTTTCGCTGTCCAATCATCCGCAGCAAACCCCGACGAGACGAAAAATCTTTCTTGTTCGTCTTGAGGTGGGCGCTCAGGCGATTAATTCGCTCCGTCAGCATCGCCACTTGAACGTCGGCAGACCCGGTGTCTGTCTCGTGAATTTGGTAGTTATTGATGATTTCTTGCTTTTGCTCTTGAACGAGTGCCATGAGCGAATCAATCCCGGTGTATAAACGTCATGCAGTCCATTAGCATATCATATTTCTCGACTTAACCAGGCAACCGCTTCTCGAAGCCAATCTTCACTTTTGCTGGCTTTAGAGAGTGCTTTGCTCTGCCCAACGGCCTGGAGTGCCTGGGCAATTTCCCCAGGGGTGTATTGTAGGGCGAGCAGCGCCATCTCCACATCTTCCTGCACTGCACTGACGGGACTGGCATCTGGTGCAGATGTTAAGCCTGCTTGGTGCCGCCATTCCGAGAGCTTGCTGCGGAGCTCCAGGGAAATTCGCTCGGCAGTTTTTGATCCGACCCCAGGGGCACGACTCAGCAGGCGGGAATTGTTGTTGACGATCGCCCGCACCAAATCCTCAAGACCTAGCGTGTCGAGGAGGGCGATCGCCATCTGGGCACCAATGCCGCTGACGGCAATGAGCAGGCGAAATAAATCCCGCTCTGCCAGGGACAGGAACCCAAACAACATCATCTGGTCTTCCCGTACGTATAAGTGGCAGTAGATTTTCACGGCTTCGCCAATGGTCGGCAACTCTGACACCATTCGGGGGGGAATTTGCAGTTCATAGCCCACCTGATTGACCTCAAGCATCAGCATGACACGGCTAGGACTTATTTTTTGGATGCCCGCTACCGTACCTCGAAAATAGTTGTACATGGGCTACAAACTTCTCAATTTAGTCAGTCTCTTAGTTTAACAGGCGGCAACCCTTACCCTATCGTTACGGTTCGCCCCAATTTCAGACCGCTGCATAGTTCTTACACTAAAGCATGTAGAGATGTGCATTATCGTCACGAAGGGTGTTCTGACCCGTTGGGGTCGTTCAGCATCGCGTCCAAAGGATGCTCAATTAAGATAATGCTGATGAAATGCGGGTGGTACGCGCCAAAACCGACCCCGCTGTGGTTCGGTAACCCGCCCTTCATCCTGATGCGCTGGGAACGCAGTATATAGATGAGAAAGCGTTCACAGCTCACTGAGGAATGTAGATCCTAAGACTCTTGGTTGACAAAGAATTTAGGTGCTTTTCTTGATTTCTTTTCTTGATGGCTTGTCTCGATAGATATGCACACGTACATTAACCCTGTCGTTTAGCGGAGCAGTGATTTTATGGCAAAGGTTGTAGGAATTGACCTAGGAACAACAAACTCATGCGTAGCTGTGATGGAGGGGGGAAAGCCAACTGTCATTGCTAACGCAGAAGGGTTCCGTACTACCCCATCCGTCGTCGCATTTGCAAAAAATGGCGATCGCCTGGTTGGGCAAATCGCCAAGCGCCAAGCGGTAATGAACCCCGAAAACACCTTTTATTCGGTCAAGCGATTCATCGGACGCCGTTTCGATGAGGTGACAAACGAGCTGACTGAGGTGTCTTACAAGGTGCTGAATGTGGGCGGTAATGTCAAGCTAGACTGCACCACCAAAGGGGAGCAATACGCTCCAGAGCAAATCTCGGCTGAAGTTCTTCGCAAATTGAAGGACGACGCCAGCAAATATCTTGGTGAAGATGTGACCCAGGCGGTTATTACTGTCCCGGCATACTTCAACGACTCTCAGCGTCAGGCCACGAAAGACGCAGGCAAAATTGCAGGCTTGGAAGTGCTGCGGATCATCAACGAGCCAACTGCTGCATCCCTTGCTTATGGTCTGGACAAGAAGAACAACGAAACAGTTCTCGTGTTTGACTTAGGGGGTGGAACCTTCGACGTATCCATCCTGGAAGTCGGTGATGGCGTGTTTGAAGTGCTGGCAACATCTGGAGACACACACCTCGGAGGTGACGACTTTGATAAGAAGATCGTAGACTACCTTGCCGAAGACTTTATGAAGAACGAAGGCATCGACCTTCGCAAAGATAAGCAGGCGCTCCAGCGTTTGACTGAAGCGGCTGAGAAGGCAAAGATTGAACTGTCCAGCGTGACCCAGGCAGAGATCAACTTGCCCTTCATTACCGCAACCCAGGACGGGCCAAAGCATCTGGACATGACCCTAACCCGCGCCAAGTTCGAGGAACTCGCCTCTGACCTGATCGATCGGTGTCGAGTGCCTGTGGAGAATTCTCTGCGGGATGCGAAGCTCTCCAAGAGCGATATTGATGAAGTTGTAATGGTTGGTGGTTCAACCCGGATTCCTGCAATTCTCGACATTGTGAAGCGCACCTTAGACAAAGACCCCAACCAGTCAGTAAACCCAGATGAGGTTGTGGCTGTGGGTGCTGCCATTCAGGCAGGTGTCCTAGCGGGTGAAGTGAAGGACATCCTTCTGCTTGACGTAACGCCCTTGTCTCTGGGTGTTGAAACCCTGGGTGGCGTGATGACCAAAATTATCCCCCGCAACACCACTATTCCTACCAAGAAGTCTGAGGTCTTCTCTACGGCAGCAGATGGACAGACGAACGTTGAAATCCATGTTCTGCAAGGGGAGCGGGAAATGTCCTCTGACAACAAGAGTCTGGGAACTTTCCGGCTGGATGGGATTCCCCCTGCCCCTCGAGGTGTGCCTCAGATCGAAGTCACCTTCGACATTGATGCCAATGGTATCTTGAATGTCTCTGCGAAAGATAAGGGAACGGGTAAAGAGCAGTCCATCAGCATCACTGGGGCATCCACCTTACCGCAAGATGAAGTTGAGCGCATGGTGCAGGATGCTGAGGTCAATTCTGAGGCAGACAAAGAGCGCCGTGAGAAAATCGACCTCAAGAACAACGCCGATTCTCTGGTGAATCAAACCGAGAAGCAGTTGAACGAACTGGGCGACAAGGTTCCTGCTGATGATAAAGCGAAGATTGAAGGCTTTATTGGCGAGTTGAAGGATGCCATCAGCACCGAAGACTATGACAAGATCAAGTCAACGATGACTGAACTTCAGCAAGCCTTCTACAGCATCAGCGAGAGCCTATACCAGGGTGCGGCTGGGACAGGCGAAGGCGGTTCTGACGCCGGAACCCCTCCTGGAGGTACGGGTTCCTCTGATGCATCCAGTGGCGACGATGATGTGATTGACGCCGAATTCTCTGAATCCAAGTAGAATAGGCCAGTGCTAGCACGTTGGTACTGACTCCCTAATCAATAGCCGCTAAGCGGGTAAACGGACAGTGTCCGTTCACCCGCTTCTTATTGGGCGATCGCCATCACGCCATTGGGGCACATCGTTTCCCGCATAAAGCACCAAATCA
>CAYXJG010000204.1:0-9544 GCA_964465285.1 uncultured bacterium | reverse complement strand
AAGGGGGGAATCACGTTCAAAGTCCCCCTTTTCAAGGGGGATTTAGGGGGATCAGTATTGTTCCAGTGTGTTATCAAATACTTTTCAAACATTCTCTTAGGATGGTGTCGGCAGGGGGGGGAGGACGAAGGCAGTGGTTTGGCGAATGGTCGTTGAACGCTCACGGTAAGGGACTCTGCCGTCGGGGCTGGTGGTGTATTGCTGGCAGAATTCAGCGAGGAAGTCCGATCCGGTGGTGGGCGAGAGGCCACTGAGGATAAAGGTGAGTTTGCCGGGGGCGGCGAGGCTGGCGTTGCAGGGGTGGCTGCATTGGGCCATGCATCGCACGGGTTGGATCTGGATGCCGTCTTGCAGGTTGCGCTCAGTCAGCGCCTCTTCTATCTGGTCGATAAAATACTGTCCCCCGGAGATACCGTTACGGCTTTTTTCCGTGGCAGAGAACTGACAGAGAGAACAGATAAATAAGGTGGCAGAAGAGGTCGTTTGGGTCATGGGGTATGCCTCCTTGGGTCAGTTGAGTGAGAGTCGATGGACGGATGGGTTAAGTCAATGTGAAATAATTGAGTTTGGGTGACGTCTGCGTCGTCTAGGTGAAATTCATCCCAGCCCTTGCAGACCACTTCGTGGCCTCGGGGGGGCGGAATGGGCAGATTCCGCAGGTAAAGGAAAGAAGCGCGATCGCCCGATTCCAGCAGCAAAATCACATCCGTTTCGGGGTTATAGCCATCGACCGCTTGCAGGATATGGCTGGTGATGTGGTGATGGTTTAGAATCACCGTGTCAGGAACCGCTAACCAGGCATTGAGAAAGGGGGCAAGGCGCGATCGCGGCACGTAATGCGCCTGAAAGCTCTCTCCTGTGATGCCCAATTGGGGCGATCGGAGGCTACACACCACTGCACCCCGCTCGCCACACAGATAACCACACCAAGCGTTGTAGCCCAGGGCCAGCAAGTTGGTGGCGACAAAGGATTCTTGCCAATTGGCTTGAGGCTGATCGGTCATCGTCTAATTCCTCCTCAGGATTCAGGAGAATCCACAGGGCTACATGAACTTATAGCGCTATGCAAGCGAATTAAATACAGGTTGTTAAATGGCGGTGCAGAGCGCTGCCATTTAACAAATTTGGGTGTGCTTAACCAATTTGCACACCGCTATATCAGTAACTTATTCGTGAGAGGCGTGGGTAATTGCCACTGTTTTCCTTTGAAAAAGAGAAGTTGATAAACATGCAAACCGCCATAGCGAAACGAAGCTTCAAAGGATTGCAGGTAGAGATACCACATGCGGAAAAATCGTTCATCATAGCGAGAATCGAGTGCCGTAATCTCTGTTTTATGGTGAGTAAGATTACCTGCCCATCGTTTCATCGTCTCGGCGTAGTGAGGTTTCAAATTTTCGCAGTGAGCGACTGAAAGTTTGGCGGCCCACAATTCTTGAGTCAACTCATGCAGTTGGGGAGCGTAACCGCCTGGGAAAATATATTTATCTACCCAGGCTCCATTGCGCTCGTTGCTCTGGGTGACGATGGTATGCAATAGTCCAATGCCGTCAGCCGTTAATACGTCTGATGCCTTTTGCATGAACGCCGCAAAACTTCCTTTGCCGACATGCTCAAACATGCCAATGCTAACGAATTTATCGTATTGCCCCTGAACCTCCCGATAATCGGCAACGGTGATGGTGAGGCGATCGCTCAATCCTCGCTGTTCGATGCGCTCTCGCGCTAGCGTTGCCTGGGGTTCACTTAGTGTCACTCCGGTTCCAGAGATGCCGTAGTGCTCGGCGGCATAGATCAACATTCCACCCCAGCCGCAGCCAATGTCAATTAATGATTCTCCAGGTTGTAATGCCAGTTTGCGACAGATTAGCTCATACTTCTGACGCTGCATTTGTTCCAGAGAGTCGGTTTCCTGAAGCTGATAGCCACAGGAATAGGTCATGGTGGGGTCAAGAAACTGCTGGTAAAAATCATTGCCCAGATCATAGTGGTGCTGAACATTCTTGCGACTGTTTTGAATCAGAATGGGTACGGTTTTCAATCGCTGCGTGATGATTTTGAGTGCCAGAGAGATGGTGATTCGATGACGTGCTTTGGCATATACATTGCTGCGATGAAATAGCCCAATCAGTTCCACCAGATTGTCAGTGGCTTCATCCCACCAACCGTCCATATAGGCTTCACAAAAGCCCAGCGTGCCAAAGGCGAGGAGGCGATCGCAGGTATCAGGATTATGAATGATGAGATGGAGTGGTATATCAGAACCCACCTGACCAAAGTGGAATACCTCACCCTCTGAATTTGTAACGGTTAAGTCGCCGACCTCAATCAGGCTAAAAAGTTGATAGAGATAGCGTTCTCCAGCGGGTCGTTTATTGATCCGATTTGCCAAATCAGAGGCAGACTCATCGCTTGACGCCTGGCTGTCAGCTTGAGCAAAGACGCTTTGCTTAGTGTTGTCAATCACCATCTACTTATTCCCCTAAATTCAGCAAGCGTGGAGTTTTGACATTCGTGGCTAAGTTCAACTTTTCCAGGAATCGAATCGTCAGCCAGGCTAGATCTATTTCCCACCAGCGACAGCCAAACTGCGCTGAGGATTGATCGGCGTGGTGATTGTTGTGCCAGCCTTCACCAAAGGTCAGCCATGCAACCCACCAGCAGTTGGTAGAGCGATCGCCCACATCATAATTCCGATAGCCAAACATATGACAAGCACTATTCACTAAGCAGGTACCGTGAAAGCTAATCAACAACCGAACAAATACACCCCAGATGACAAATGGCACGCCGCCCAAGACATAAAGAAAACCGGCTAGCAGGATCTGCAATGCAATATAGTGCCGATGGCAAAAGGTATAGACCGGATCATTGGCAATGTCTTTCGTGAAACGGTGGAGTTCACTTCGACCTGGAATATCATGCATCAGCCAACTGATATGGCTCCACCAAAACCCTTGAGTAGAATCATGCGGGTCACCCGTGCGATCGGCATACAAATGGTGCATTCGATGGTAACCAACCCACCCTTTCACGCCCCCTTGACCCGACAATGCACCGCAAACGATGAAAAAATATTCTAACCATTTGGGGACTTTGAAACTGCGGTGGGTTGCCAGTCGGTGAAAACCAAGGGAAACACCCACTCCCATGGTGAGCCAGTGGAGAAGCAGGGCAACCCCAACGGCGGCCCAACTAAACGTGCCAGGAATCACTGCCAACAGAGAGCCTAGATGCAGCACGATGGTGAATATAATGACGTTCCAGCGTGGACGAGGTGATTCTAAATGGGCGTTAATCATGAAAGTATTCTTGCCTCAGAAGGTGTAATTGAAAAATTTTTGAGCTACTCCATTAACTCAGAAGATGCCATTGCAACGGCCTCCATCATTTAGGGGATTCAAGCTGAAATTCCGACCAACGCTGCTGCATCTGCCGGTGACAGTCTGTGGTCGAGATGGCAAGATGTTGGAGCAAAGTGATGTCTGTCCGTCCATTTTCATTCATCACTAGCAGGATTGTCTGGACTGGATCGTAGGTTTGAACGATATCAATCAGCCGTTCAATCAGGGTTGCCTCCAGACTGAGGGTCTGCAAATAGGTTGAGACCCCAGACAGCGGAACAAACCGAGCTGCATACTCCACGAGGTCGCTGCTCCAATTCGCAGACTCAGCTTTAATCGCCACGTCGCACACTACCATACCCCGTCCCTGGGTGATAACCCCCTGCCATGCGAAGTGTCCTAGCGGTATTAAATTTTCTTGAATGAATTGATTTTGCCAGTGGCCGCAATAGCCTTGCCAGAGATCACTTCGCATGAGTTTCCTCTCGTAACTTCTGAGCGGCGGCAGCCATGTGTTTGAGGGATGGCACCACTTCTTCCCAGCGGCCCGTCTTTAAGGCACAGTCAGGGTTCACCCAAATTTGCTGGGTGGGCAAGTTGGCACGTTCTGCTTGCAACTGTGTTTTCCAGTCGTGAGCTTCGACTTCACGAACGGTTTGCAACATCGTATCGGCATTAGACATTCCGCTCCAGAGAGCTTCCAATGCTCTCTTTACCTCGCAGCGTTTACCCATCCGGGTATAGCCGGGGGGCATGGTTTGAATCGTCATGGAAATGGTACTCCTAAAGTTCTGAGTGATTTGATTGAATGGTTGAAGCGAAATGAAAGGGTCAGATCCCATCCAGTCCAGTTTTTTTGAACAACTGAAGGTGGCAATGAACAATGCCTCACGAAAGCTTACGGCGCGAGCAGAACACGAACGCACAATAAGCAGGACATCCAAGAATTTAGGCTGGCTCGATGCAGTGAAAAGCTCAAGGATTGATTAGTTTTGGGCAAGACGAAGCTGGGAAAGGCGTCGCCAAAGCAGCGCTCCATGCCCCAAGGCGATCGCCCCTGTCCACATCGCCTGTTTCACAAAGAGCTTGGCGATAATGTCCAAACCCATGAAGTGCCCATCGGCTATCATCGGATAGGCCAGCATAATCAGCCCTTGATAGAACACAAAGCCAGCAATGAGGGCGATCGCCACCCACAACCCATGCCCTACCCAGGAGGATTGGCTGAATCCCGGTCGAATGCTGGCAAAGGCCACGACCAGTAGTGTGCCGATGCCCATCAAGGCACCCCAAATGAATGCAGTGGCGCTGAGGGGATAGCCCCGCAGGCCAAAGCCAATGGCTTGATTCACCAGCCAGATAAGTAAGGTAACGGCGATCGCCCGACGCCGGTTCAGTATCACTCCACTCATGGCGGCAAAAGCTACCAGGGGCGTGTGAGCATAGATAACATTGCTAGCCGTCCCCAGGGTGAGTAGGGCAAAGGGCACCCAGTGGCTATAAGCAAGCGATCGCCACCCACGGGAAAAATCACCGGGTTTAGACAATGCAGTCGAGGAGGGTATCATCTCGATATTTCCTCCACCTAATCAAGCGATCAAACGCCGATGGAAGCACGGCAGCAGCATGATAAGCGGCCCTATAAACAAGGCAGCACAAAGGCCGTGATTCGAAAAATATTGAATTATCATCCGTACCTCGCAGATGTTGTAGAACTTAAATTGTCATCGGCGGGCATTCTGACTGACGCGATTTTGGATTTTAGAGGTTGGACCTTAGGGTTGATAGCTATTGCAGTCGCAAATCTAAAATCGGCATCCAAAATCGGATTACAGCTGCGGGACAGCGCCGGACTTACACCGGACTTTCCCCGTTACCTCTAGCGGCTGCTTCCCGCTAGAACCGATGCCTGAGAGTATACCACTCTTGAATGTATTCCAGCTCTTGTGTGTGATCACGACTTGGCAAAGTTCTCAAATTCATACCGCAAAAATAGGGGTTTAGCGCGCGCGCCAACCCCCTATTTTTGCGTGAAACTTGCCAAGTCGTGTTTGATAGGCAGGGCTTCTGGCACATAAAGAATCCCCATTCTGCCTTTATCCTTCTGACTTCTGCCTTCCGAGACTAGTCTGCTTCAAAACCTCGACACGGATAACCTGCTATCGCTTCTTTTTTTTCTTGGACTTTTTATTTGGAGTGGTAGAGGGCGCTTCGCCAAACCCTTTGGGTTTTTTGACTTGTTGCACGAACCGCTCTACTGATTTCGACAATTCTTTAAGGTATTCCGGAATCGTTGGCTGCAGCTCCTCTGGGCTAAAATCAGATTCCTGCTTTATTCCCAGACGAACCTGTACCATGGGCCAACTGCCGGTTAGCATCTCATCGACGTTAGTCTCTGAAAACACGGTTTCAATGAGTGGGGCGGCGTCTTTCACCTGAAACTCTGCAAGGGTTTCAACCAGGGTAGAATTGATGATGTCACCATTGGTTGCATACTTTTCTAGCTGCTGAATCATTACTGCGATACAGGCAGGCCGATCGCCGGGATGCTCTTTCGCGACTTCTTCGAGGCTGCCAATCATTCGTGACCGTGACCATACATCAAGAGATTCGTCCTGGAGCAATTTTTCCAGGGGGGCGATCGCTTCTCCTCCAATCATGCCCAACACTACAGGCAGTGTTTCCGATAGGTAATCATCAAGGTCTCTTGAGAAAAGGGTGACGAGGGGGGCGATCGCCGATGGTTCTCGCAGTTGTCCCAGTGCCCTGAGGGCATGGAGGGGTGCCCAGACGGCAAGATCGTCCTGGTCAAGTTCGTCGAAGTGGGTGTTTGTCGCCATGCGGCAGAGTTCAGGCACGTCAGCGTCAGTGAGCCCAAATTCAACCACATAGTCTGGCCAATCTTGAGGTTTGTACGAATGCTTGTAGTCTTTGGCCAATAGAGGAGAAACGGCTTCAGAATAGGTATCTTTGGTCATTTCACTATTACTGAATTCTGTGTTGTATGGTTTGCTTACAGCATCTAAAACCCTTGGGAGAACCCATAGAAGAGCGCTACTCTATTTTCGCAGCAGATCGAATATGGTCAAACGTCAAGACACCGACGGCATCATCGTTGTCTAAAACGGCTAGCTGCTTGTCGCCTGTCTTAAGCATGAGCGATAGGGCATGGCGCAGACTATCCTGCCGCTGAATGGTGGTGTGCCCATGAGACGAATTAGGCAGGGGAGCGGGCGACATAGCCGCTTCGACGGGCAATACCCCTAACTGACGGACAATATCATCGGTGCCCATCAGGTTTTGCACAAACCCATTGGCGGGTTCCGTCAAAACCCGAAACGGGCTGTCGTATTGAACAATGCGCCCCTGGTTCATAATCAGGAGCGTGTCTGCTAAGCGCAGGGCTTCGTCTACGTCATGGGACACAAACAGGATCGTCTTCTTAAGCTGGCGCTGGAGCCGCAGGATTTCGTCTTGCAGGGTTGTGCGGGTGATGGCATCGATCGCCCCAAAAGGTTCGTCCATGAGCATAACACTTGGATCTGCTGCCAACGCCCGCGCTAGCCCAACCCGCTGCTGTTGGCCGCCGGAGAGCTGCCTGGGATAGCGATCGCTAAACTCTGCTCCCGGCAAGCCAACGAGGGTTAGCAGCCCGTCGACTCGCTCAGTAATGTGCTCCGTCGGCCACTTGAGTAGCTTGGGCACCACGCCCACGTTCTGCGCCACAGTCATGTGGGGAAACAGCCCCGACTGCTGAATCACATACCCAATCTGCTGTCGTAGTTTGGTAGGAGGAATATGCTGAATGTTAGTGCCGTTGAGATAGATGGCTCCAGATGTCGGCTCATAAAGACGGTTCACCATTTTTAGCAGAGTGGTTTTGCCACAGCCAGATGGCCCCAGGATCACCACCAGCTTGCCTTCTGGGATGTCTACACTGCACTGATCGACGGCAGGATGGGGCGATCGCCGAAATCGTAACGTTACGTTCTCAAACCGAATTGAACTCATCATGCTGGGTTACTCAATGAGTCCTTGCTCGGTCAGAAACTCCTGAGCAACCTCGGCAGGTTCACGCTGATTTCCGCTTACTTCATGGTTCAAGCTCTGCATCGTTTCGTTGGTGAGTAAAGGAGCTAAGCGGTTAAGAACATCGGCGATGCCGGGTTTACTGTCCAGTATGTCTTGGCGGATTACGGGAGCCACCTGATAGGGGGGAAATAGATTTTGGTCATCCTCCAGCAGAACTAAGTCGAAGGCGCTGATCTCACCATCGGTACCGAAAGCAACGGCTACATCTGCTTCTCCATCTACCAAACCTTTGTAGCGGAGGCCAGGGTCAACCGCCTTGTAATCAGCTAGTTCAAATCCGCCATAGGCCTCTTGAATGCCGGGCAAGCCGTCTTCCCGCACCTCAAATTCTGGTGGCCCGATCATCACCAAGCCGCTGGCCTGGGCAGCCATGTCAGAGATGGTTTCGATGCCCAGTTCCTCAACGCGATCGCGCCTCATGGCAAGGGCCTGGGTGTTGTTCATCGGTGCTGGGTCAAGCCATAGGAGATTAAACTTTTCCTGATATTCGGTAGCTACAGTGTTGTAAACCTCTTGCTGATCAGAGTTGGCTGGACGCTTTAGCACCGTCAACAGTCCAGTACCCGTATATTCAGGATAAACGTCAATCTCACCGCTCTCCAGCCCTGCTTGCGCCACAGGGGTGCCCCCCAGATTCAGCCGCCGCTCCACCTCAAACCCAGCATCTTCCAGCACCAGGGCATACATTTCTCCCAGGATAAACTGCTCTGTGAAGTCCTTTGACCCGACTTTGATGGCTGCGTCGCTGCCACCCTCTGCACAGGATATAACCATCACGGCAGTTAATAGGCTCAGCAAGGGCAGGACAAACAAGCGGCGCAGGTGACGCCAGGGGGGGGTCAACCCGATCAAGGGCAGGTTGCTCATAATTATCAGTACATGCAATTTGGACTGCCAGAATAATATCGCATCTGAGGCGGCTATTGTCCCATCGCCTGCTGGCTCACGGACATGGCGCGAATCACCCAGGCAGGGTCAACCCAGTTGCCGCTGTATTTCAATCCCCAGTGCAGGTGAGGCCCGGTCGTGCGTCCGGTCATGCCAACCCTGCCAATGCGATCGCCCGCCTGAATCTCCTGGCCTTCCCAGATTTGGACGCCACCGTCCCGATCGATCAGGTAGCGTTTGCCATCCTGAACCTCGACGGAGCCTTGCATGTGGCAGTAGATATGCATCCAGTCACCAGATTGCACCACGATGGAGGTGCCGCAATTGGTGTTGTCAGTCAGTTCAACAGCGTTTCCTGACCACCAACTGCGAATGTAGCTGCCCTGGGGTGCTGCAATGTCGAGGCCGTAGTGAAATTCTTGACGGTAGCCCCCTGTGGGCGATCGCCGATAGCCAAAGGGCGAAGTATACGCCTGAAAGTTTTCCACGGGAAAGGATGCCCCTGCCCAAGCGGCGATCGCAAATTCTTCTGGCGAAATATTGGCAACGCTAGGTTGAGCACCACTAGCGGGGAAGCTGTCAATTGCTAGAGTTTTCTCTTGCGAAGCCCCATCCGCCGTACCCTGGTCAGAGGTGCGTAGATCACCATCCGCTTCAGAGCCTGCTTCTGTAGCTGTCGCTATTGCCATAGACTCAACGGGTGGAGCGTCAGCCATAATAGCTTCTCTAGGAGGCGTCGGCAGTTCGGTCGGACTCGCGTTTTCCTGGGGCAGATTAAGCGGCGAATCGTCTGACGATGAATAAAGAGACGTCCCATTCAGGGAAGAACGACTGGCCTGCTTTGCATCCCCTTGAGCACCAAATGCAGCGTCCCCTACTTCAAAGGCTGCTATTGCTGTCAGCCCAATGCCAAGCAGTAGGACTACTCTTCCCCATATCGCCATACGTCGATCAGCCATAGCAAAACATAGCGAGATTATCAATGATTCGGACTAAATAGCCATCTTTATGCGGTTAAAACCTGATTTCAAGTCAGCATTCTCCCTGACAGGAATTTTACCCACAATTTAGGAAATATGTACCCATCGTTTGCTAAAAAGTTTGCTTAAAAAAGTGGTGATTCATTAAAACAACATTGCCTGGTCGTTTTCCAAGGGAACTTTTATGACTTGGCAAAGTTCTCAAATTCACAACGCAAAGATAGGGGTTTGGCGCGCGCT
>CAYXJG010000203.1:0-9555 GCA_964465285.1 uncultured bacterium | reverse complement strand
GAAACTGGCGCTGCAAAATGGCTTTGGCGGCATGGATGCGATCGCGATCATCCCCGTTCAAGACTTTCATCGCAAGCGGGCTAGGAACGTCTTCGCTGGCTTGCTCCAGCCATAGGGCAATCAATTCAAGAGATTTGCTTTCGAGATGCATCTGCTTGATCACCCCTTGAAATGGACAGTTAAGAATTTGCTGGAGTGCCCTCTGCATAGCTGGGGTAATGGAGCGCTTGCGAGAAAAGGGTAGGGTTTCGTCTCCGGCCACAAGCCGCTGCACTTCAGGGGAGAGACTGTCGTGGTGATGACCGATCATTCCCTGAAACGTTGCCAGATTAAGGTGAATGTCAACAGCCACCCTGGGAACCTGGGCTAGTTGCTGACTCATGCTGGCATGTGAACACTGTCCAGCAATGTAGTGTTGGCCATTTTCAACGTAGGAATTGTCCCAGAAGTTGTAAACGGACGAGAGGTTAAATACCCACTCCAGACAATCGGTGACATCCTCCTGTCCCTTGGATGAGATCAAATCGTCGTAAAACCGATAGCGATGTAGCGTTAAACAAATGCCACTGGGGAGTTCGATATCCCGTTTGTAGCCCTCGCCAATGTTTTTTGGACAGATGGCGATCGAATCGCTATCGTTCTTTAGGGCGGGTCTTTGACCATCGCCACTATCCTGCGGATCGACCTGTTGAGCGTGCTGTCGGCTCTCTGCCCACAGGTCATGCCAGCTTTTGCCTGAAAGGGAAATTGCCATGTCAGTAATGTCGAAGCAGCATCAATGGGTTGCCTGAGTTGGCCTGTCAATTCACTAACTATACTCTTCTTTTTGAGAAGTAATGTCAACAAACGGGTGATGCTCTCTTCGTTTTCGGCTACTTTTGGTGTTGCCTGAGCTCTGACGACTCGCTCCGCAAAGGAGACCAGCAGTATCCACCGATGCCAACCAGGAGCAGACCGAGAGACGTCAGCACATAGAGTAGGGCAGTAATGGAGAGATGGAATTTGCTTCTTATTCTACAGTGGGCCAAGCGATACCAACCGTCTGGCCAGCACCAGCAGTTGGGTGAGGGGGGCACCCCTAGCTGGGCAATCAGCGAGGTTTCTTACTCGGCCACCACGTCCACCACAACGCTAATCAAGTAAAGCGGGGCTAGGTCAAACAGGGTGCGAAAGATGGAGCCAATTGCTGCGCCCCAAACTTGCCCCCGGTAGGGTTTGCCATAGCGGAGCAGATGCAGAGGGGGCTGATGGGAGCGAGTTATCATGGGTTATGGCAAGAATTCGGTCTTATGGGGAGTGATAACTGAATAGTGGCTAGAGATCGCTTTCACCAGATTGTCAAAACAGCCTTGATTAAGGCAGCAATTTTCAGTCTGGAATTCAATAGGGCAAAAAGGTCGCCTTAGCAGGATAATCGCATCTTAAACGAGTGCTCGTATAGATAGACTTAGGGATAAAATCAGCGAGTTATAACGGGTTGACGCAGACCTATGGCTCTGTCATGGGCGGATATTCGAGTTAATTGCCTCCTAATACAACCGGTTGTCTCTAATCCCAGGGTGGCCATCGTGTTGTCCGTCACGCCTTATCCGTCCCGCTAGCGGCGAGGATTTTGAGCAGAAAGCCATTGTCCATTGCGGCGGTATAGCGCTGCATTTTGAGACTGAGCTTTGACGGTTCGCGACAAACCCATCGGCCCCTGCCAGCACCGCTAAAATGGCTATCGTCACAATCGACATCAGGCTATGGTGTTGAGTTCGTTCCACACGCGGATCCGGGAGGGTTTGAAAATGCTGGAGGACGCTCTGTCTTAAAATCTGAAAATCCGAGTCTCTCGGGCCTGTTGAGGATTCAGCACCCGTTGAGCAAAGCCTTGAACCATGGTGACGCTCCACGTTGATCAGGGAAGGGGAAGGATTTCTTATGTAACCCCGCTGCACAGCTCTCCCGCTGTCTCATAGACAACTAATATTCACCCACCTAATACTCTGGTATTTTGTCAAGTACAATTTCTACCAAACTAGATGCGATTACCCTGGGGGAACTGGGTTGCGGGTAGGCTCAGCAGGGTGATGGCAAAGGTCGCCAACAAAAGACCGACCCCTTGCTAAGGCTAATCCTGTAGGGGTTTTAAACTCCGATCTTGAACCTACGCGGTTTCAGCGATCGATGGTGCAAATCACCGATTCTGAAAGTGCTGTTGTAAGGGGTTTCTGCGAAACCCCTACAAGATTAGTGCTAAGGGGGGAACTGGGTTGCGGGTGGACAATCAAAGCAAAGCCGAGGATCAAAGTCCCCCTTATTAAGAGGGATTTAGGGGGAGCGCGCGGGAGTTGATGCCGTTCACCGAGTTGTGTATAAGCGGTAGCCCTCTTTGGGCGAGGGACTTCCAATCCGGATTCCCTTCTCCCTGTTTGGGAAAAGGAGCTAGTACTCGACAGCGTAAATAGCCCCACTGTTTTTACAGGCAGAACTCCTGACACATAAAGAATCTCCATTCTGCCTTTATCCTTCTGACTTCTGCCTTCCGATACTAGGGAATGAGAGCTAAGCTAAGAGGCTGAGTCGTTACCTTGTTCCTTAACCAGTGTGCATACTACTATCAAGAATTATGAAATAAGCGGGTCGGTATGAATAAACTCACCTAAAAACCGGGGGAGCGCCCCGGAGGGGCGCTCCCCCGGTTTTTAGGTTTTGAGGTTACGTATGCTGGGTTACTTAACCCGTGTCAAATTATCGCTTTTCGCTGCTCTCAATGGCCTTACGGGTACTATGAGACCACAGCCAACACTCAGTCATTACAGGTTATGCTTTTATGGCCTTTGAGGTTCAGGCAACATCATCGAACGCTCCAAACCAATCGTCAACGCCCCATGCCTCGGGCATCCACGAGACGGCTCAGGCTCCAACCATGAAAAAGCCCCTGCCTCAGTTCCCCCTGCGCTGGATCTTAGTGGTTCCCTTCGTGCTGCAAATCTCAGTTGCCGTTGGCATCACTGGGTTCCTCTCTATCCGCAATGGGCAGCGGGCAGTCGATGACCTGTCGCAGCAGTTGATGAGGTCAACGACACAGACGGTCAATCAACACCTGAGCAACTATTTATCAACCTCTGAGCGTGTGAATCAGGTGACTGTGAGCCTCATCGACCAGGGCATTCTTGACCCGCAGGATCTAAACGCCCTGGGTCACTATTTTTGGCATCAAGCTGTCAACAACCCCTCCCTGAGCTACACGAGCTTGGCCCTGGAAACAGGAGAATTCATCGGGGCAGGCACCTGGCTCGAAGGACATGACATTGTCATCGATGAAACGGATGTGACGGGTCAAACCTTGACCTACTCAACGGATTCTTCGGGCAATCGCCTGGAAGTAGTCGAGCAGTATGAATATATTCCTAAGGAGGAAGAATGGTATCAGCGAGCCATTCAGACACCCAAGCCTACCTGGGGGCTTGCCGTCGAACTTGTCGAGCCAATATATGTCGCAGCCGGTGCTGAGCAACCTGTCTACCGCGAGGATGGAGAGCTGCTTGGGGTTGTGACCAGTGACTTGATCGTATCAGAGATGAATGCTTTCCTGGCGGATGTATTGCCTGACGATGGTGGACGCCTGTTCATCATGGAAAGGGATGGAACACTGGTGGCAAATTCTCAAGCAGACACGGTTCTTTCCGATACCGACGATGGCATTGTACGAGTCAACAGTTTGGAGAGCGCCGATGGGCTGACCCAAGCTGCTGCCCAACATATTCATGACGTTCATGAAGCCCAATTTGGCATCAGCGCAACCAATCAGGTCATGAGTGTTGAATATAGCCAGTTGCACCAATTGATGTATGAAGGCAACCCCCATCTGGTTCAGGTGAAGCCCTGGCAGAATGAGTATGGACTGGATTGGCTGGTGCTGACGGTGGTGCCAAAATCTGCGTTCACGGCTCAGATTCAAGAGAATACGAGGATTACGATTTATCTGTGCCTGGCGGCCTTAATCCTCGCAACAGGGTCTGGACTGATAACTTCTCGATGGATTAGCCAAGCTGTGTTCAGGTTAAACCGGGATAGTCAAGAAATTTCGGAAGCTGCTCGCAGCAGAATGCCAAAACTCTTGGAGCATCCAGTCAGGGTGAGCCACATTCAGGAAATTGAAGCTCTCTCCAGGTCTTTTGCGGCAATGGCGGAGCAGCTTCAAACCTCCTTTGAGGAATTGGAAGCGATGAATGCAGACCTGGAGAATCGGGTCGAAGCGCGTACAGCAGACCTGTCGGAGGCGATCGCCACCCTCAAGCGCACCCAGGCACGACTGGTTCAAGCTGAGAAAATGTCCAGCTTGGGGAATCTTGTTGCAGGCGTTGCCCATGAGATCAACAATCCAGTCAATTTCATCCACGGCAATTTGTATCCCCTGCAAGAATATGTGGATTATCTTCTAGAACTTATCCACCGATATCACAGGCAATTTCCCGCCTTGAAACAGAGTGGTATCACTGAGATCAATGGCCTGGATCTTGCCTATGTAGAAGACGACTTGCCAGAGCTGATTCAATCCATGCAGATGGGAGCCGATCGCATTCTAGACATTGTGATGTCTCTCAGAACTTTTTCGCGCACCGATGAAGTGGGAACGAAGGCCATTGACATTCACACTGGCATTGACAGCACATTACTGCTGCTCAAGAACCGTTTGGACGGACATGCTACCCGCCCAGACATCCAGGTGGTGCAATGCTATGGTGATTTGCCTCGGGTTGAATGCTATCCAGGCCCGCTCAACCAGGTGTTTATGAATATTTTGGTGAATGCAGTGGATGCCCTGGAAGAAGCGATCGCCCAACTGGATTGGCAAGAAACTCACGATACTCCAGAGATTACGATTACATCCTATCGACCAGACGATGAGACAGTGGCGGTGGCGATCGCCGATAACGGGTTAGGCATGCCCGAGTCGGTTCAAAAAAATATCTTTGACCCTTTCTTTACAACGAAGCCTGTTGGGTCGGGCACGGGCATGGGGCTGTCCATTAGCCACCAAATCATCACGGAAACCCACCACGGGGAATTGACTTGCACCTCAACACCTGGACAGGGCACCTGTTTCACGATACAGCTTCCCATTCGGCCATCCTAGCGCGCCCCTCACGAACGGCGCTGCTGGAGAGCCTTATTGATAAACCCCAGAATCACAGCAAGGAGTGCCGACCCAATTACCGACCAGATGATAGGAAACGACTGTCCGCCCAGGTTAACGGCCAGCATGATGGGGAGCCCAAACTCGCGGGCAATCCAGACGCCCAAATAAGCTCCGATGATGCCGACAACAATGGACACCAGACAGCCCCCCGTGCTGTAGCCGACCAGGGACTGCCCCAGCCCCCCACACACGGCAGCAATGATAATAAGCAGGAGAAATTCAGCAAGAGTCATGGCAAAAACTGGCGCATTTCAAGTGTTCACGTCAGGATGCTGTTGAAGCACGCAGTTGCCCACAGGCGGCATCTTTGGATAGTCCGCGCGATCGCCGTACACTGACGGCAATGTGCCGCTGCTGGAGAGCCGTCACAAAGGCGTTAATGCGATCGCCACTGGGACGCTGATAGTCTACTTCACTGATGGGATTGTAAGGAATCAGGTTAACGTGACTCTGGAAGCCCCGCAGGTGACCCGCTAGCTCATCCGCATGGCGATCGCAGTCGTTCAGCCCCGCCAAGAGAATATACTCAAAGGTGACTCGCCGCCCGGTGATGCGCACGTAGTCCCGGCATTCATTCAGCAATTCTGTCAAAGGATAGGGCTTGGCGCTGGGAATCAGCCGATGGCGATCGCCCTGGTTAGATGCGTGGAGGCTGATAGCTAACGTCACCTGGAGCTTATGCTCCGCTAGCTGCCGAATGCGCCCCGGAATGCCCACGGTAGAAATGGTAATGGATCGCTGGCTAATACCAATGTCTTCGTTGATTGACCGCACCGCCCCCAGCACACTGTCCACGTTCAGTAGCGGCTCGCCCATGCCCATAAACACAATATTGCTGACCCGCTGCTGAAAGTCCTCCTGCACCGTCAATACCTGATCCACGATTTCATGGAGATCCAGGTTGCGCAGAAAGCCGCCCTTCCCCGTGGCGCAGAAGTCGCATGCCATTGGACAACCTACCTGGGACGACACACACACCGTCAGACGCTTGCCAGAGGGAATGCCCACCGTTTCGATGATCTGATCATCAGACAGCCGCAGCAGATACTTGACCGTGCCATCGGGAGATTCGGAGCGATGATGCAGCGTTGAGCGCCCTACGGGAACACTCGCCACCTGATCCCGCCAGGACTTGGGGAAGACAGAGATATCAGCGAGCGATCGCACCCCCTGCTGATAAATCCACTGGTGCAATTGCTTGCCCCGATAGGCGGGCTGCCGCTGTTGGATGACCCAATCCGTCAGGTTAGCAAGGGACAAACCTAGCAGCGGCGGCGGCGATGGCAACTCGCTGTTCCAGAAAGGTAAACTTTGGGTTAATGATTGCTCTGTAGGGGGCGCTGGCATAGGGCATTCATGTAGAAATATCGGCAGATTAGGCTCCCATTTTAGCGCTGCCAGTGCTCCTCGCCTAGGAACAAAGATTAGATATCAGCAGTTCTCATTTACGACTTGGCAAGTTTCACGCAAGAATAAGGGGTTGGGGGATGGGGGGAAAGCTTGAACAGCAAGGGGTTCAGGAGTTATGTGTACACAGTAGCCCAGCTTGGGAGAGAACCCTAAACAGATACTCTAGGCGACCTTTTTGCTCCCTAAGCCAATACAAGTGAGCGCCGATAGGGCGCGAAGTTTCCCAAAATGAGAATTGCTAATTAAACATAGCGCTTTGCAAGCGCATTAAGCACAGCACATGTGCTGAATCAACATCCAGATGTTGTCCGGGTGAGCAAGGCGACAGCATAGGCAGCAATGCCCTCTTCCCGTCCCACTGGGCCAAGCTTCTCGTTGGTGGTGGCTTTAACGCCGATTCGTTCAGGGTCTAATTGCAGGGTTGACGCAAGGCGCGATCGCATCTCCTTGATGTGAGGCTTGAGTTTGGGGCGTTCGGCCACCACGACTGAATCAATATTGCAAATTGTCCACCCTTGCGCGTCGATCAGCTCTTTGACCTGGGTCAGCAGCATGAGGCTATTAGCCCCGGCCCATTGGGGGTCACTGGGCGGAAAATAATGGCCGATGTCCCCCAAGCTCAATGCCCCGAGCAAAGCATCCATCATGGCATGGGTCAGGGCATCGGCATCGCTATGCCCCAACAGCCCTCGTTCGTGCTCAATGGGAACGCCACCTAAGATGAGAGGACGCCCCGGCACAAGCTTGTGAATGTCATAGCCATTTCCAATGCGTATATCCATATTGTCTGCTTCCTGAACTGAATTGGGCTTCTGACCTGCTCTCAAGCAATCCGACACCATCTTAAATCGGCGTTGTTGAACCTGAGCATAAATTTTGTGAGGGTGGTTGTGTCTTCAATTGCTGTGAGAATTCGCGGTAGATTTAGGGTAGCAAGTCATTCTGATAAGATTGTGCTGTGATGTGGATCACGATACGTACCACTCAGTTTCGCTGGGAAGCAGAGCTGATGCAACAAATTCTGGCGTCCCATGACATTCCTGCACGAGTGGTGAATCATGGCAGTGCGCCTCACTTTGGCTGTGGGACGCCTGCTGCACTACAGGTTCAGTCCCCCGATAAGTGGACAGCTCTCCTGCTTGTCAGCCCTGTTGAAGATGCTCAAGCTGAATCGACGGATTCCTAGCCCTGGCTATATCGTTAGGAATGACGAGCACATTTTTAGGTGGAAGTTGCTTTCATGTCTCTATTTGATTGGTTTGCCAACCGAAGAAAATCGCCCCCCCCTGCCGCAGAACAGCACCAACGGGAAATTGCAGATGGGCTGTGGAGTAAGTGTGAGTCCTGTGGAGTGCTGACGTACACCAAGGACCTGCAAGCCAATGTCATGGTGTGCCCAGAGTGTCACCATCACCATCGGGTTCACAGCAGTCAGCGCATTGAGCATTTGATTGATGCTCAAACCTGGACGCCCTTAGACCTTCATGTGCTGCCAGTGGACGCCCTTCAGTTTCATGACCGGAAGTCCTATGGCGATCGCCTCCGCGAAACCCAGTCTAAAACAGGGCTGGTAGACGCTGTGCAAACAGGGCTTGGTCAACTGGAAGGGCTGCCCGTTGCCCTTGGCATTATGGACTTTCGCTTCATGGGCGGCAGTATGGGGTCTGTGGTGGGTGAAAAGCTCACGCGCTTGATCGAGCGAGCGACCCAGGAGCGTTTCCCTGTGATTATCGTTTGTGCGTCAGGGGGTGCCCGGATGCAGGAGGGAATGCTGAGCCTTAGCCAGATGGCAAAAATTTCCGCTGCCCTCGAATATCATCGGGAAGAAAAGCTGCTGTACATTCCTGTCCTCACTCACCCCACGACGGGAGGCGTCACCGCTAGTTTTGCTATGCTGGGCGACATCATCCTGGCAGAACCGGGAGCCACCATTGGATTCGCAGGGCGGCGAGTGGTCGAACAAACCCTCCGCGAAAAGCTGCCCAGCGATTTCCAAACCTCTGAGTACCTTTTGAACCACGGATTTGTCGATCGAATCGTTCCTAGAACGCAACTAAAGCAAGCGCTGGCACAGTTGATTTGCCTCCATCAGCCCTATGTCCACACCCCCCATTTTGTGAACATTCCAGAGCCGCTTTCCCTGAAAACTCTCAGTCCGGACTAGCCGGACTAGCTGCCGTTGACGAATCGCCGATTTGTTTATCTCCACGGGTTTGCCTCTAGTCCCCAGTCCTACAAGGCTCAATCCCTTGCTCGATGGTTTGAAGGCATGGGGATCAACCTTGACATTCCTGACTTAAACCAGGCAGATTTCTATAACCTCACCCTCTCCCGACAGATCAAGCAGGTATCAGGGCTTCTGGGCGATCGCCCGATTCCCACTACGCTCCTCGGCTCTAGCTTCGGTGGCCTAACAGCGGCTTGGGTGGCAGAATCCTGTCCCGCTGTTGACCAACTGGTGTTGCTTGCTCCGGCCTTTCAGTTCGCCCAGCACTGGCTTCCGAAACTGGGCGAAGCCGCCCTCCAGACCTGGCAAGAAACCAGATCAATGGCAGTATTTCACTATGGCGCACAGCGCCGACTCCCGCTGCGCTACGAATTTGTCCAAGACCTCCTCCACTATGATGAGGCTCATCTACAGCGCACTGTCTCGACTCTGATTCTACATGGCATCCATGATGCGGTGATTCCTGTTCAGTCCAGTCAGATATTTGCAGCATCTAAGCCCTGGGTGACGCTGCTGGAACTCAACAGTGATCATGGAATGGGAGATGTTGTTGGGGAAATTTGGCGGGCGATCACCACTTTTTGTAAATTTACGATGTGATCGTGCTAGGTTCCTCCAGCTCAAAAATTGAGTTTATGATACGACTTGGCAAGTTTCACGCAAGAATAAGGGCTTGGAGCGCGCCCCAAACCCTTATTCTTGCGTTGTGAATTTGAGAACTTTGCCAAGT